>CAJPNZ010000029.1 GCA_905372155.1 Propionibacteriaceae bacterium | reverse complement strand
ATCCACCCCACACCCCGACCACCCTTCGACCAACTCACCAACCCAACCCTGCGCCGCGACGCCGGACTCACAGACTCAGGAAAGAACAGGGACGACAGCGAAGACGCCCGCCGGAATGGCAGCAACACCCAGAACAGCAGCGGCCAAAGCAACGACAGCCGGAGCCGTGACAGCAACGAGGGTAGAAGCCGGAACAGGTATGGCGGCCAAGGCAACGACGACAGCCGCAACAGGTACGGCGACCAAGACAACGGCAGCATCCACGTCAGCAGTGATGGCGCTCACTCCGACCAAGCGGCCACCAACACCGTCACCACCAGCCACCCCAACCAAGCAAGTACCGCAGCAACCTCTCGCGGCAGCACCACTGACCCAGCCGCCCACACCGCTGCTCACCCTGACCAAACAGTCACCAGCAGCAACAGCGTTCACTCCGACCGAGTAGCTGCCCACACCGCCACCACCCAGCTCCCCAGCAACCAAAAAACCCTCCAGGAGGAACTCCCGGAGGGCGACACCCACATTCACTTGGGTGATGTTTCGTGTAAGTCGCTTGTGGTGGAGCTAAGGGGATTCGAACCCCTGACCTTCTCATTGCGAACGAGACGCGCTACCAGCTGCGCCATAGCCCCGAGTACCGGACGATGGTAGCACCAGCATCCGGCAGTGTGGCAAATCATCACTGCCCCACGGCTCTGGGCCAGTGGCTCTCCTCCTCCATGTCCCATTCAGCGGGAGCGGCACGCCGCGGTTTGGGGCTTGTCGCCGGACGTTCGGCCGTGGGGATGATGACCGTGTTGGTGACGGGAGCCGACAGGTCGATTGTGCGAACGGTTCGCGGCACGAGCGGTTTCGAGACGTAGGTGGGGGTGATCACGGGAATCGGGTCCCACAGCGGCCCGGTCTTCTCGGGCGCCGTCAGGTCGACGGAGAACTCGTGGGAGGTTTCCTCCTCGACAGCCTTCATCATCGAGGTGGACTCGCTGTCGACGTAACCGGCCTTGACCTGCGCGGCCTTCTCGTCGAACCTGCGATGCATCTTCTTCACCCCAACCCGCGCGGAAATCAGGAACGCTCCCAGCGCAACGACAGGGATCGCGACCGCCCAGCCGGGCACGACGTTGAACACGCTGAGCCCCAGGCACAGCAGGGTCATCGCCCCGAGCACCGTGACCATGCGTCGCCGCCGCATGGCGGCAGCGCGGGCCCTCAGGCGCAGCTCGGTGAGCTCGGCCCTGCGGGTCAGGGGCGTCGACACCTCCACGGGAGGCTCGTCGTCATAGTCGGCGGCGGTGTTCTCGCGCAGGATCCGCATGGAGCCGGAGAAGCGTTCCGCCGGGTCCCCGTCGATGGCGTCAAGGTCGTCCTTGTGCACCGACAACCAGGGCAGCCCGAAGGCCAGGACGGCCAGGACCAACACACTGATGACAATTCCCGCGAGCACGATCACACGTTAAACAACACCGATGTGATTCGCGCTGGTGGCACGCCGCCGACGCGCCAAGAATCCTGAAAAAAACTCAGGATTTGTCCAGGAGCCAGCATTGGACGGCCTCCCCGGGGCGTACCAGCTCGGTGTCCTCGTCCAAAACGATCAACGCATTTGCGCGACCCAGCTCCGCCATGGCAAAAGGGTCGCTGATCCGGGTGGCGGTGCGGAGCCGCCCATCGTCGATCACCTCGGCGCGCAGCAGGTGCCGCTGCCCCCAGATTGAGCGCATGGTCGTCCTGGCGATGGCGCGCACGGACCTGCGGCGCACGTCTGCACCCATGAGGCGCCGCAACAGCGGCCACACGAACACCTGAAAGGACACGTAGGCCGACACGGGGTTCCCGGGCAGCATCACCATCGGGACGCGTTCCTCGCCGATCAACCCGAAGGTCTGGGTGCGTCCCGGTGACATCGCCACCTCGACGGCATCCACCAGCCCCAGTTCCGACATGGCCTCGGCGACGGCCTCGTACTCCTCGCGACGCCCCCCGGTCGTGGAGATGACCAGGTCGGCACGAATCAGCTGGTCGGTAATGGCCTGTTTCAGTTCCTGTTTGTCATTGGAGTGCACGGCGACACGGAATACCGTCGCCCCGGCGGCCCGGGCGGCGGCGGAGATCAGGAACGAGTTGGCGTCCGTGGACTCGCCGTAGCCGACGCTCTCCCCCGGCTCCACCAGGTCCGCCCCGGAGCTGACGACCACCACGCGCGGCCTGGGCCGCACCAGCACCTTGTCGATCCCCGCGGCGGCCAGCATCCCCACGCTCCGGTCGGTCAGAACCTCCCCCTCCGAGAGGAGCCGGTCCCCCACCGCGAGATGTTCGCCCGCGGCGCGCAGGTACTCGCCCTCCGCCACCTCCTGGATGATCTCGATGCGATCCCCGGAGACAGTCGCGTAGGAGTAGGGCAGGACCGCGGTGGTTCCACGGGGAACCACCTCTCCGACGTCGACCGGGACGGCCTGACCAACCCCGAGATGTTCCGTACCGGTGGCCAGCTGAAGCGATTCCACCACTTGGTTGTTCTGCCACAGATCCGTGGCACGCACGGCATAGCCCGCCACCTTGCTCGTGGAGTTCGGCGGAACGTTGATCATGGAGTCGATGTCCTCGCAGATCACCTGGTTCCATGCCTCCAGCACCGACATGCCGAACGGTTTGAGGGGTTCGACGAGTTCCAGCAGATACTCGACGTGGTCCTGGACACGGCGCAGCCCGTTGAGATCCGGCTCGGGTGGCGGCGGAAGGGTCGGGACGGGGATCTCCTCCACATTCTGAGGTTCCTCTTCCACATGCTTCCTGCGACCGAAAAGCGCCATGTTTCTACGATAGGCCAATGGATTTCACACATGAGAAGGGCGCGCTGCGCGAGACCATCACCACGCGCCGCAGGACACTGGACGACGCCAGCTGGCAGAACCTCGACGAGGCCCGCCTCGCGGCTCTCCTGAAGGAACTTCCACCCCCGGGAGTGATCGCCATCTACGCATCACGTCGGCATGAACCCGACACCCTGGCCGCCATCAAGGAGTTGCGGAACCGAGGCTGGCAGGTGCTGCTTCCGAAACTGTCCAGGAAGCCGGACTGGGCCTGGGCCACCAGCGAGCTTCGTTCCGGCTGGGCGGGCATACCCGAGCCCTCCGGTTCCGCCTTGGGAATCGAGGCCCTCGAGCAGGCGGATGTAATCGTGGTGCCGTGCCTGGCAGTCTCCCGCGACGGTGCCCGCCTGGGCATGGGTGGCGGCTGGTATGACCGTGCGCTCCGCCACCGCCGGCCCGGGACCCCCGTCTGGGCACTGGCGAACGCCGACGAGGTGCTGCCGAGGCTGCCCAGCGAACCGCATGACATCCCCGTCGACGCAGTGGTCACGGAGAACGGATTCACCCGTCTCGGGGCGAGGAGCGTATCCTGATTCGCGTTTGTCCACCGAAGCGGGAGCGTGAATGCCCACCTATCAGTACCGTTGCACGGCCTGCGGCAAGGAACTCGAGGCCGTCCAGAAGTTCTCCGACCCTGCGCTGACCACCTGTCCGACTTGCAGTGGCGGCCTGCGGAAGGTCTACAGCGCCGTCGGCGTGGTGTTCAAGGGTTCCGGGTTCTACGCGACGGATTCCCGCACGTCGAGCCCCGCGTCCAAACCGACCTCCGCCCCGGAGACCAAGAAGGATTCGGCCCCGGCACCCGCCAAGGCCACGGAAACCACCACGGCTGCTTCCTGAGAGGCTCCACGAACGAGAAACCCCGAGCTGGTCGAACCGACCTGCGCGCATCGGCGAATGGGCCGGTTCGGCCACCTCCTCGATGGGAACCCTCTCGCATCCACATGTGGAAAAGTGATCTGTGCGGATCGTTTGCTCCCATAAAGAGGATGTGGAGAGTTTCATCCGGCGCCTGGGGCGCTTCCTGAGCTGGCATCGACGCGCCATCGCAGCGCTGTTGGCGGGGCTCGGTGCCTTCGCGATGGCGACGCACCTGTCCCCGAATGACCAGGATCGGGTACCGGCGGTTGTCCTGACCCGCTCCGTTGCGGCGGGGACGGTGCTGAGGAACGACGACCTGAGGGTCGCGCGACTACCCTCCGAAACGCTTCCCGGGCAACGATTCCCTGACCCCGGGGAGCTCATCGGTCAGACCCTGGGTTTCGGCCTGGAGGCCGGCACAGTGCTGCAACCCGGAATGCTGGCGGCCTCGCCGTCGCTGGCCGAGGGACGGTCGCTGGTGCCGGTTCTGATCCGCGACAACTCACTGAGGTCGCTCATGACCCCCGGCACCCCGATCACGCTGGTGCTGGCCGATTCGGGGCAGGTGGTCACCGCTGACGCCCGGATCTCGGCCGCGCCAACCAGGTCCAGCGGAACAGTCCTGAACCCGGGCGGTGATGCGAAACCTCTCATCCTGGTGGACGTCCCCTCGGAGATCGGACCCGAGGTCTCCGCTCTGGGGCAGCAGGGAAAGCTGACGGTGATTCTCGGGAACAAGCCATAGGCGTTCCCCACGTGGCTGGGACGGTCGGTTACGTTCCCTTGCGCAACTCGCTTCGAACATACTCGTTCGAAACACACGAATCGTCCCGGAGCACTGCAAACCGGCCCCCATCCACAGGTCTCCGGTCAGCATTCGGTACGCGCCGAAGAAGTCGCTTTCGGCACCAACGACGTCATCCGATTGGCCAGAATTCACCCCCAACCAGCGTTTGTTGCCGAAAACGCTGGCTTCGTCCGGCACTGTCTGCATAGAGTGATGCCGGTCTTCGACGCGAGGACCACCCGGACCTGAATCCCCAGGTTCCGGGCCGCTCTCCGGCGTTCACGAAACCGGAGCACAGGAGGAAAGCAGATGAAGGGCTTCAAAGAATTCATCATGCGAGGCAATCTCGTCGAGCTTGCCGTCGCAGTCATCATCGGTACCGTGTTCTCCGCGGTGGTCAAAGAGTTCACCGCCGTACTCATGGGTTTCATCGGCAAGATCGGCGGCCAGCCGGACTTCTCCGGGGTGACCATCTTCGAGGTCAACATCGGCCTGTTCATCAATGCGACGATCACCTTCCTGATCACCGCGGCCGTCGTCTACTTCTGCGTGGTGAAACCGTACAACGTGCTGCGCGATCGTTTCTTCCCGAAGAAGGAAGAGGAGAAGGGCCCCAGCTCCGAGGAGCTGCTCACCGAGATCCGCGACCTGCTCCGCAGCCGCGGCTGATTCCATCGACGTGCCGCTCCGCTGGGTGAGAGCTTCGGCGAGCGATCATCCCCAGTGGGGCGGCCGATCCGCCAGCAGCCGGCGTTCGTCGGCATTGGGCGGACGCACCGGGGCCTGCGCCCGGGACCTCGTCCCGGCCAGGCCCAATTCTTTCCTCACCCGGGCAAGCAGCGCATCGAAACGCGCGAAACCCAGCTCTTCACGAGCATCCAGGCCGATCGGGAAAGGCCAAGGCAGTCGCCGCCGCATCCGTTCCGCCCGCAGTGTGGTCAACCGCTCGGCGTCCCAGCCGAGCCGGGCCAGCTCGGCGACCAGACCGGCTGCGTCGCCGGTGACCGGCAGGGCCTCGCCCGTGAGCGCCCAGGCGAGCTCCACCGCCTCGTCGGCCAAGGTCAGGCGCCCAGGACGGTACCGCCGGGGATCACCCGTGGCCTCCCCTCGTCGGGTAGTTCGACGGAACCCACCACCTTCACGTCCGGTTCGAAGGTCCAGTCCCCCTTGACCCGGAGGCTTTCGGCCCCGCGCAGCGACGGGGACTGCGGGATGCGGGCGTCGAAGTCCTGGATGGTCTTGTAGTACCGGGAGTCCAAGTTGATCTCGGGTGTGGCGGAGCGTGCCACGAGATGGCCGTTCTCATCGAGGTCGTAGACGTCGGAGCGCAGCAGCAGCAGCTCGTTGGTGGTCTTGACGGGCTGGAACCGATCGCGTCCGACGCAGATGGCGGTGGCCCCCGGAAAAACCTCGATCGCGGCCCCCATCGCCGTTTCCACCTGGATGACCTTGGGCGAGCCGGGATCGGCCGGATCCACCGTCTTCTCGTTGCGGATCATCGGCAGGCCGAGCACCGCGTCGCGTTCGCGGATGGTGTCGAGCAGACGTTGCAGGTCGAACCACAGGTTGTTGGTGTGGAAGAACGGATGCCGGTGCTCGTCGGTGAAATAATCCATCTCCTCGGGTGCGGTCTGGGCGGTGTCACGAAGGATGAGCTGCCCGTCACGTTTGCGGATGGCCAGGTGCCCGCCCTTGCGGTCGTTGATGGTGCGGCGGCACAGCTCGGCGGCGTAGGGGGCACCCGAGGCCGCGAACCAACCTGCCAGACGGGCGTTCGGCGCGGCCCCAAGGTTGTCCCCGTTGGAGATGCAGGCGTAGCGGAACCCCTTCTCGGTCAACCGCTGCAACAGGTTGTGGCTCCACAGGGCGGTGTAAAGATCGCCGTGACCGGGCGGGCACCATTCCAGGGACGGATCCTCGGGCCATTCCACCGGGGTCAGGTCATCGGCCCGGAGCTTCGGTTCCTGGCTCTGCAGGAAGCTGAGCGGTAGATCGTCGACGGGAAGGTCGGGGTAGCGCTCCAGGTGGGCGAGGGTGTCGGTCTCGGTGCGGAAGGAGTTCATGAACAACAACGGGAGCGGGGCGTCCCAGTCCCGTCGGGCCGCCCGCACCTGTTGCACGATGAGGTCCAGGAAATTCAGGCCGTCACGCACCTCAAGCAGGTTCTTGGCCCTGTCCAGCCCCATTGATGTGCCAAGCCCGCCGTTGAGCTTGATCATGACGGTTGCGCCGATCGCTTCGCGGGCCTCGTTGTCGCTGACCTCGACGTCATCGAGCATCGGCGGATCGAGCAGGGGATCGATGCTTTCCTCCCGGATCAGTCCGGTTTCCCCCGATTCCAGGAGCTGGTAGTAGTGGGAGAACACCTCGATCGCGGAAGGAACCACCCGGGCTTCCGTCATCTTCCTGCGAGCGGCTTCCAGGCCCTGTTGCGACATTGCGGTCTCCCTTCTCGGATTCACCGTCATCCTAGTGAACAGGAAATGCCCCGGAGGAGATGCGCGCCGATTTTTTCGGGACTTCCGGTCCGCTTCGTGCGACCTCGACCACACCACACCTTCCTGCGAATCCCCATACATCCCCTTGCGCGGGGCCTGTCCCGCTGCGCCTACGGATACGATAGGGACTCGCAGAGACTGGGAGGTGATGGTGAGCTCGATCCTACTGGTCTCCCCCACCGGTCCGGCGCCCGACTTCCTGTCGCTGCTGAATCACGACCTCAGCACCGCCGCGAGCGCGGAGGAGGCCCTGCGCAGCATGGACGTCGCCGACGTTGTCGTCGTCGATGCCCGCGACGACCTCGCCTGGGCGCGCACCGCCACCACCATCGTCCGGCAGACCCACCCCGACATGCCCGTGCTGCTCATGGTCACGACATCGGCCCTGGGACTGCTGAGCCACGACTGGGGCTTCTCGGACTTCGTTCTCGACGGCTGTGAGGCGGCGGAGGTCGACGTCCGGCTGCGATTGCTGCTGCACGCAGGAGAACAGCCACACGTACTGGTGGCAGGACCCATCCGCATAGACGAGGACGCCTACCACGCCACCATCTCAGGCGATCCCCTCGACCTGACCTACACCGAGTTCGAACTGCTCCGCTACCTGGTGCAGCACCAGGGAAAGGTGCTGACCCGTGAGGTGCTGCTCAGCAAGGTGTGGGGTTACGACTACTTCGGCGGCACCCGCACCGTCGACGTCCACATCCGCAGGCTGCGCGCGAAGCTCGGCCAGTTCGACCACTTCATCGGAACCGTGCGCAACGTCGGTTACCGGTTCGCGGCACGTTGGGAGGATCACGATGCCTGAACTAGACCCCCGTGTGATAGCTGCTGCCTGCGAGGCCCGTGACGGTTTCAGCCCCCTCAACGACTCCGCTCTCCTGGTGCTGGATCGCACCCGGAAGGGTGAGGTGCTGACGCACCAGGACGGTTTCGCGGTCCTCGACGACCACGACGACACCATCCTGGTCGCCGTCTCCCCCGGGGCCAGGGGCAAGGGGCTCGGCACATCCCTGGTGAGCGAGGCCGTCGAGGCCCGTCCCGGGCACTCCGTCTGGGCGTTCCGCACCCTGCCCGCTGCCCGCGCCGTCGCGGCGAAGCTGGGTCTCCAGCCGATACGTGAGCTGCTGCGGATGGGACGCCCCCTCGCGGGAATCGCCGCGGTACCCGCACCTCCCGGCTACCGCATCCTTCCCTTCGAAACGACGGACACCGAAGGGGTGGTGGCGGTCAACCGGGTGGCCTTCGCGCACCACCCGGAACAGGGAAGACTCACCGTCGACGACTTCCAGGCGCTGACCCGGCAGCCGTGGTTCGATGCGGGCGGGTTGCTGGTGGCGCACCACGACGACGAGGTGTCCGGTTTCCACTGGACGAAACGCCACGACGCGAACCTGGGTGAGGTCTACGTCCTGGCGGTCCGCCCCGACCACGGGGGCGCCGGGCTGGGACGGGCCCTGTTGACCGCAGGACTGGCCCACCTGCACACCATCGGCTGTGAGAACGTCGAACTGTACGTCGAGGCCGCCGAGGAGCGGGTGGTGGCGCTGTATGCCGCCACCGGTTTCCGCACGCTGAGCGTCGACACCGCCTACCGGCAGGGAGACGCGCCGTGAGCGGACACAGGAATGAAAAACTCCCGAAGCACCGCTACCTGGACCGGGAGCTGGCCTGGCTGGACTTCAACAACCGGGTACTGGACCTTGCCCGGGACGCGAAACGTATCCCCCTGCTGGAGCGCGTGAAGTTCCTGGCGATCTTCTCCAACAACCTCGACGAGTTCTTCATGGTGCGGGTCGCGGGGCTGAAACGCCGCATCCATGCCGGGGTGGCGGTGACCGCCATCACCGGCGCCCGGCCGGGTGAGTTGCACACCTCGATCCTGGAACGCACCGCCGAGCTCGTCGCCGAGCAGTCCCGCCTGTTCCAACAGGAGATCCGTCCCCAGCTGCGCGCCGAGGGCATCGAGATCCTCACCTGGGATGAACTGACCGCCGCGGAGAAGGATCGGATGCGCACCCTGTTCGGGGAACGCATCTTCCCGGTGCTGACCCCCCTCGCGGTGGACCCGTCGCACCCGTTCCCCTACATCTCCGGGCTGTCGGTGAACCTCGCCGTGCTGCTGCGCAACCCCGCGACGGGCGCCAGTCAGTTCGCCCGCGTGAAGGTGCCCACCAACCTGTCACGGTTCGTGAAACTCGCCGAGGGGCGGTTCGTGCCCCTGGAGGAGATCATCTCCCGGCACCTCGGGCAGCTGTTCGCGGGCATGGAGGTGCTGGACCACGCCACCTTCCGCGTCACCCGCAACGAGGACATCGAGGTGGAGGAGGACGACGCCGAAAACCTTCTCTACGCGCTGGAGAAGGAGCTGCTGAGACGCAAGGTGGGCCGTCCCCCCGTGCGCCTGGAGGTAGAGGACGACATCGACGAGACGATGCTCGCCACCATCATCAGCGAACTGGACGTCGCACCCGGCGAGGTCTTCCACCTGCCCACCCCCCTCGACCTGACGGGCCTGTTCGCCCTGGAGGACTCGCGCCGCGAGGACCTCAAGTACCCGGGCTTCCTGCCGATCACCCACCCGGACCTGGCGGAGGTGGAGTCGTCCTCCCCCGCCGACATGTTCAAGGCGCTGAAACGCCGCGACGTGCTGGTTCAGCATCCCTACGACTCGTTCGCCACCAGCGTGCAGCGGTTCATCGAGCAGGCCGCCGCCGATCCCGCGGTGCTGGCCATCAAACAGACCCTGTACCGCACCTCCGGTGACTCCCCCATCGTCGACGCCCTCATCGAGGCCGCCCAGGCGGGAAAGCAGGTGCTCGCCGTGGTGGAGATCAAGGCCCGTTTCGACGAGCAGAACAACATCTCCTGGGCCAGGCAGCTGGAGCAGGCGGGGGTGCACGTCGTCTACGGCATGGTCGGGTTGAAAACCCACTGCAAGCTGTCGCTGGTGGTGCGCGAGGAATCCGGCGGGCTGCGCCGCTACGCCCACGTCGGCACCGGCAACTACCACCCCAAGACCGCCCGCAGCTACGAGGACATGGGGTTGTTGACCGCCAATCCCGTCATCACCGACGACGTGGCGCGCCTGTTCAACCACCTGTCCGGGATCACCCACCAGACCGAGTACCGACGGCTGCTCGTCGCCCCGCACGGCATCCGCAGCGGCCTGCTGGAACGCATCGAGACCGAGATCGCCAGCCACGCCGCCGGTTTGCCGTCGGGAATCCGCATCAAGGTGAACTCCATCGTCGACGAGGCCGTCATAGACGCCCTCTACCGCGCATCCCAGGCGGGGGTGAAGGTGGACGTGTGGGTGCGGGGCATCTGCACCATCCGGCCCGGCGTGGAGGGGCTGAGCGAGAACATCCGGGTGCGTTCCATCCTGGGGCGGTTCCTGGAGCACTCCCGCATCTACTGGTTCGAGGCGGGCGGAAAACCGAACGTCGGGATCGGGTCGGCGGACCTGATGCACCGCAACCTGGACCGACGGGTCGAGGCCATCGTCGGATTGTCCAACCCGGGACACATCTCCCGCATCAGGGATCTCTTCGAACGCGCCTTCGATGACCGAACCGTTCACTGGGAGCTGCGGGACCGCACCTGGTCGGTCCACACCACCGACCCCGATGGCCAGCCGCTGACCGACCTGCAGGAGGAGCTGATCCGGCTCACCCGGGGAAGGCGCCGCCGATGAGCAAGAAACCGAAGATCGTCTCCGCGGGGGGTGTGGTGCTGCGCGAGCACACCGCCGGTCTCCAGGTGCTGCTGATCCACCGGGAACGCTACGACGACTGGTCGCTGCCGAAGGGCAAGGGTGAGGCCGACGAGCTGCTGCCGGAGACCGCCGTCCGGGAGATCCGGGAGGAGACGGGGGTGGCGGCCCGGCTGGGGTTGCGGCTGCCGAGCCTGCGCTACAAGGTCGGCAAACAACCCAAGGCGGTTCACTACTGGCGTTCCGCGGTGCTCTCGCAGCGTCCCCGCCGGCCCGACCACGAGGTGTCGGCGGTGAAATGGTTCCCCGTGGAGGCGGCCCTGGGGAAACTCACCCACCCGGACGAACGCGCCGTCGTCGAGGCGGCCGTCCAGGCCCCGCCGACGAACGCGCTGCTGATCGTCCGCCACGCCAAGGCGATGCAGCGCAAGCACTGGTCCGGTGACGACCGGAAACGCCGCCTCTCGGGCCGGGGCCGGGGCCAGGCGGAACGTCTCGTCGACGTGCTGGCGGCCTTCGGGATCGAACGTCTCGTCAGCTCCGCATCGGCGCGCTGCAAGGAAACGCTCAAGCCCTACGCGAAAACCCAGAAGATCGGCATCGAAACCTACGACCAGCTCACCGAGGAGTCCGCTGCGAAGAACCCGAAGGCGGTGCGCAAGCTCATGGCGGAGCTGTTGAAGAACCTGGACCGCCCGACGGCGGTGTGCGGGCACCGCCCGGTGCTGCCGGAGATATACGCGGGCCTGGGGGTCAAGGACAAACCAATGGTGGTCTCGGAGGTGCGCGCCCTGCACTTCGGGCCCGACGGCCTGGTCGCCATGGAAACCTTCAAACCGACGGCGTAGGGCATTTTTCCAAACTGGCCATTCGGACGACAGAGCCACACGGCCAAGGATCATAGAGTTGTTGACCAGGCAACGAGGGAAACGAGGACTGCGATGAACAGCCTCTTCCCGGATCAACCCCACATCTCGCGCCGTTCGCTCGGCGCGGTGAGTCTGTCGGTGGCGGCGTCGCTGGGTCTTCCCGGCGCACTCGCCCACGCCGAAACCACGGACCAGACCGCCGCCGGGGACTCCTCCCGTCTGGTGCTGCCCCCCGAAGGAGGGTTTCGCTTGGATTCAGCGGAGTTCTCCCGGCTCTACGGCCCCGGCGTGTTCACCATGTCGACCCTGTACAACGTCCCCATCGGGATCGAGGGCGGCATGGACAAGATCGCATCCCTCCGGTTCCGGGCCGTGGTCTCGGGACCGCTGCAGAAGATCCGCCTGTACTGGCCCACCGGCTCCGGGTACTCGGCGGGCACGGGCGGAAGGATCCGCATCACGGTGCTTCCCGACGACGGTTCCGACAAGCACCTGCCCGTCCTGGATGGAACCCTGCTGGCCCGAACCCACTTCACCCCGGGCCTGAACCCGAACTCGCCACAATCCCTTCTGGACGAAATCACCTTCGAGCAGAACCCACGTCCCCTGGTGGCGGGCGAGCTGTATCACGTGGTGCTGGAGAACGTCGATCCGCAACCGCCGACGAACTTCATCAGCGTCAACAACGTGCTCGTCCCACGCCCCATCGGCCGCCCCGCCAGGTGGTTGAACGACAGCGACTGGGCGACGCTGCTCGGGCGCAGGGCGCCGGGGTCCGGTGCGAACCGCACCTGGCTCGACCTCACCGCGACCGGGTCGGGGGACAAACTGATCGCCCCGATCATGCAGCTCACCACCACCGGCGGCGCGTCGCAGGGTTCCTCCGACATGGAGAGCGGCAGCGTCGATCCCGAGCGCACCTACGAGACCGACGCATCCCGGCCGGTCCGGGAACGTTTCATCCCCTCCGCCGACAAGCGCGTCACGGGCGTGTCCGTGGCGGCCGTCGCCACCCTCGCGGGAGACCTGCGGTGGCGCTTCCTGGAGGGGTCGCGGGAACTGGCCTCCGGGGTGGTCCGGGACGAGGCGAGGTTCTCACCGCATCTGATGGGCCACCGAACCGTCAATGGCGAGAAGAAACCCGTCCACGTGACCAACTTCGTCTGGTACGACGCACCCATCCCTCAGGACGTCACGCTGCACGCCGGGAACACCTACGACCTGGAACTGCGGCCGGAGGGCAGCAGCCGCTGGAAGTTCGCGGCCCACCGCAACGGTTCCGGCCGGGGTTTCACCTGGCCCGCCGCCTTCACCGAGTCACGGGCCCAGCACCTGCACGGCGACCAGTGGCTGGACACCACTTTCTGGAACTACTCGGCCCCCGGCGGGGACAACAACTGGCCGGTGGTGCTGCACCTCGCGCCGTGAGACGTCGATGGCGGGTCCGTGCTCACGACCGCGGACCCACCGGCAACCCGGCCGGACGAACAACGCCGACAGGACCACCTGCGACGCGCTGGCCAACGATCCTGCTCCTCGGGCGGGCGGCGGCGCCGCCCAGGGGCGCGGTGGCCCAGGCCTGCCGCGTCGAAGCGCTTAAGGTGTCCCGAAAGTCGGGAGGCGAACTCGGCGGAATCCCGTCCCGCCGGTTGCGGTCACGCCACCTCCGCCAGCGCGCAGCCGCGCGGCCAAGCCGCGTACCGCAAAGCTTGGTAGGTGGGCAGGAACTCCGGCCAGAGCTGGAACTGCGTTCCCAGCACGCGCTCCGCCGCACCGGGGCGGCGGAGCGGCATCAGGGACGGCATGGGCGCTCTCCTTCGAGTCGGCACCGGGTCTCGGTGCAACCGAGCCAGGATCTCACCGAGTGATTCTTCCGGCCATCGGGGTGATCGCAGGGGGCGGCAGGACACCAACCCGGTAGATGTGTTCGGAGCACTGGTCGAAGGCGAAGACCAGGGCTCCGTGCACCGCGGCCTCATCCCCCAGCCGGGATGCGATGACGGGCAGCCCGAGGGGCAGGCCGATGTGGCGGGCCATCGCTTCCCGGAGCGGTTCGAGCAGTTCCTCATCGGCCAGGGACATGCCGCCGCCGATGATCACGATCGCGGGGTCGATGGCCATCACCATCGTCGCGACTCCCCGACCCAGCTCGTTGATGAACTCGCGTAGTTCCTTCCGGGCGTGAACATCCTGTTGGCGGGCGAGCGCGAAGACCTCCTTGGCGGTGCGGCCGTTGCGCCATCGGATCTGCCCGGTGCGTTCGTTGAACCCGCGGAACGCGACCCGTCCGATGTCCCCGGCCACGTTGTGCGCCCCCCGTCGTGGCTGCCCTCCCAGGATCATCCCCGCGGCGATCCGGGTTCCCACGGACAGGTACAGGACATCGTCGAAACGCCGACCGGAGCCCATGTGGTGTTCGGCGACGGTGGCCAGCCTGACCCCGTTGTCCATGACGACGGGGCAACCGAATCGTGCGCGCAGCTCTCCCACCATGTCGACCCCCGCCCAGGCCGGGAAGATCACGGAGGCGATCACGTTGCCGAACCTGTCGATGATGCCGGGCAGGGAAATCCCGATCGCCCGCAGGCGCCCGGGATCCAGCCCGGCCATGGCCTCACCGAGTTGCCCGATGACCGTGTCGAGCTGTGTCGCGGGATCGAGCGTGGGGTCCACGCCGCCGGTGGTGGAGGCGACCAGGGTGGTGCCGGCCAGGTCGGCCACCACCACGCGCAGGCTGTGGACGCCGATGTCGACGCCTGCGACCAGCCCGCCGGCCGCGTGGAACACGTAGTGCCGGGCCGGACGACCGGCCCCGTGGGGTCGTCCCGGAACCTCGAGGATCAGATCGTGACGCTGCAGGACGGCGAGAGCGTTCTCGACGGATGTGCGCGACAACTTCAGGTCGCGGGCCAGGGCCGTGATTCCGGCGGGACCTGTGTCGCGCAGCCACGCGGCGGCCTTGATCGCAGTCGAGGACTGCATGGCTGCTCCTTCCACCCCACTTCGCGCCCGTGCGTCCACGGGACAATCCCAGCTCCCGGGAAGGTTATCATACCCCTGTAGTATAATTTATTTTTTTTACGGCGTGGCTCTTCCAAGGGTTTTCACACCCGGTTATGATAATTCTGGATTCCGCGGCCACATCCTCCCCCTGTCCGCGGAATCCTTCAACGAAACCGGGATCAACCGAAGGAGCATCGGGTCATGAGAAAGCTCTTGCGGGCGGTGGCGCTGGGTGTGACGGCGCTGATCGTCCTGACCGGGTGCGCCGGCGGTGTCACGGACTCCCAGGAGCGGACGGTCACCGTGTGGACGTATCCGGCCATCAGCGACGACGCCCGGCACAGGGAGCTGTGGGCGAACCTGATCTCCAGGTTCAACGAGACCAACCCGGGGGTCAGGGTCGATGTCGAGATCTTCCCCTGGGCAAAGCGCGACGAGGCCCTCCAGACAGCCATCACGTCGGACACGGGGCCCGATCTGGTCTACCTCGTGCCGGATCAGCTCTCCAGCTACGAGGCCGCGATCGAGCCGATGAACGCCTATCTCGGACAGGAACGCGCGAGCAGTTTGCTTCCCAACGTGGCACAGGCCGTCACCGCGGGCGACAGTCTGTTGGGTGCCCCGCTGCTGACCAGTTCCAACCCCCTGGTCTGCAACGCCGCGGCTTTCCGGGCCGCCGGGGTCGTCACCTATCCGAGCACCTGGGAAGACGTCACCGAGATGGCGCCCCTGTTCACGGAGAAGGGCATGTACGCCCTCACCTACTCCGCCGATCCGGGCCAGACCCTCAACATGTCGTTCTACCCTCTGCTGTGGCAGGCCGGAGGATCCGTTTTCGACGCCGACGAGCAGGTCGCCTTCAATTCCCCTCAGGGGATCCGGGCGCTCGAGTTCCTGACCGGACTGGCGCGGGGCAACGCCCTCGAACCCGATTCCCTCACAACCGCCGTCAACACCGAACAGACCGAGTTCGCCGCGGGGCGTTCCGGCTGCACATGGTCGATTCCGGCCGTCGATCTGGTCCCGGTTCTGAGTGAGGAGAACGTCGTGGTCCTGCCACCGCTCAAGGACGAACGGTCGGTGGCCTACGGCACGGTCGGTTCCCTGTCGCTGCTCAAGAGTTCCCGGAACAAGGAGGTCGCGGGAAGGTTCGCGGCCTTCGTGACCGATCCCGTGAACTCCGTCGACTACCTGAGAGCCGGGGGCTACTTCTCCCCCACGTCGGGGACCGCGCCGCTGTACGCCGGCCGCCCGGTCCAGAGCAGGGTTGAGCAGACCCTTCCCAACGTCCGATTCGGGGAGCCGAATCACGCCGCCCGTCAGGTCATGGGGGTGCTCTCCCCCGAGATCCAGGCTGCGCTGCTGGGCCAGAAGTCGCCACAGCAGGCCCTGACGGATGCCGCTGAGGCCGCGAAACCGCTCCTCAGGTGAGGTCGAGCGCCTTGCTCACCGGCTCGCCACGGCGGAGCCGGCCCAGGAACCCATTGGCCGGGCGGAGTGCGCTCACCGGCCTGTTGTTCGTGCTGCCCGCGTTCGCGCTGTTCCTCGTGTTCCGCTTCGGCCCGGCCGCCGCGGGCATCCTGCTGAGCCTCTTCAGGTTCGGTGTGGACGGTTCGTTCTCCTGGGCCGGGGGCGGGAACTTCGCCCGGCTGGCCGCCGATCCGGTGTTCTGGCGAGCACTGTCGGTGACCCTGACCTACGTGCTGTTCTCGGTTCCGGTTTCCATTGCCCTGTCAACGGCGCTGGCGCTGGGGGTGCGTCGCGGGTTCCGCGGGGTGCGGTTCTTCCGCTCGATCTTCTTCCTGCCCTTCATCACGTCGCTGGTGCTGGTCGGGTCGGTTTTCAAGTGGATCTTCTCCACCGATGGTCCCTGGTCGGCGCTGATGAGCCCACTCGGTCTCGGGGGTTCGTGGCTCGGCAGCACAGTTCTGGTGCTTCCCGCCGTCATCGTGGTCGGCGTCTGGTCGCGCTTCGGTTACGGGATGCTGATCCTGGTGGCCGCCCTGCAGGACGTCCCACAGGACCTGGAGGAGGCGGCCCTGATGGACGGCGCCGGAGCCTGGGGACGGTTCCGTCACGTCCTTCTTCCGACCCTGAGGCCCGCCCTGTTCTTCCTGGCAGTGCTCGAGACCACCGTCGCCTTCCAGGTCTTCGACGTGATCTACGTCATGACCGGTGGCGGGCCGGCGAACTCCAGTCACTCGCTGAGCCTGTTCCTCTACGACCAGGGGTTCCGCTACTCGGACCACGGGTACGCCTCCGCAGTCGGCGTGGTCCTGTTCGTCATGACCCTCCTGGTGGCGCTCATCCAGCGTGTCGTCCTGGGAAGGCGGTCATGATCCGCGCCCGTTCCCGTCACGTCCTGTGCCCCGGCCGGTTCGCCGTCGCGATCCGGTGGGCCGGGCTCTCGCTCGTGGCCTCCGCCTGCCTTTTCCCCTTCTATGCGATGATCGCGCTGAGCCTGAAATCGGGTGCGATCGAGCTGCCCGGGTCGCTGTGGCCCTTCAGCGATGTCTCCTTCGATTCCTACCGGCAGGTGCTCTCCGGGCAGAACCTGCCCAGGTGGCTCCTCAACACCGTGATCTACTCGTTGACGTCGGTGGTGGTCGTGCTGTTCGTCTCGGCCCTGGCCGGCTACGCCTTCGCCAAGACACGTTTCCCGGGCCGGGAGGCCATTTTCTGGTCCTTCCTGTCGATGGTGATGGTGCCCTTCCAAGTCACCGTGATTCCCACGTTCATGCTCATCAGCACGTGGAAGGGGATCAACACCTACTGGGGGATGATCGTGCCGACCCTGGCGAACGCGCAGGCGGTGTTCCTGATGCGCCAGTTCGTCCAAGGGCTCCCCGACGAGTTGTTCGAGGCGGCCCGCGTCGACGGTGCGGGTGAGTTCACGATCTTCTGGCGCATCGTGCTGCCGCTCAGCAGGCCAATCCTGGCCACCCTTGGGATCTTCGTCCTCCTGTGGCACTGGAACGACTTCCTGTGGCCCCTGATCGTGGGCAGACGCAGCGAGATGTGGACCCTGACGGTCGGGATCGCCTCGCTCCAGCAGCAGACCGTACCGTTGAACGTCACCTTCGCGGGGGCGACGGTTGCGCTGCTGCCGATCTTCATGGCCTACCTCGTGGCGCAACGCCATGTCCAGGAGGGATGCACGAGCACCGGAATCAGGGGATGAGCAATGACCACACACGCCATACCGGACAAAGTCGCGGGCGAGACGACGCTGGAGCGGCTCCTGACCACCCCACGCCCGGAACTCATCAAGGACCTCCGGACCGGGTCGGGGGACCTGGTCGTGCTGGGGGCCGGGGGCAAGATGGGCCCCTCCTTGGCGAAGCTGGCCCGGGCCGGACTGGATGCCGCGGGACGTACGGGTGACGTCGTCCACGCGGTCTCCCGGTTCCCCGACGACAGCCTGCGTCGCGACCTGGCCGAGGCCGGGGTGAACGCGATCCCCTTCGACCTGGTAGCGAACGACGATCTCTCCCCCCTGCCCGACGCGGCCGGCGTGATCCACATGGTGGGTGCGAAATTCGGGGCCGGGAACAACCCGTCATGGGCGTGGGAGGTCAACGCCGCACTGCCGGACCGGGTGGCCCGCCGCTACCGCACCTCCCGCATCGTGACGCTGTCCACCGGCAACGTCTACCCCTTCGTCACCCCCGGCAGCGGCGGGGCAACCGAGGCGACACCACCCGAGCCCATCGGGGAGTACGCGCAGTCCTGCTTGGGGCGGGAACGGGTGTTCGGGTTCGCGGCACGTACCTGGGGAATCCCGCTCAGCGTGATCCGCCTCAACTACGCCATCGACCTGCGCTACGGGGTGCTGGCCGACATCGCCGCCCGTGTCCTCGCAGGGGAAGCCGTGCCGATCACCACCGGCCACGTCAATGTGGTCTGGCAGGGTTACGCGAACGAGGTGGTGCTCCGCAGCCTCACCCATGCCAACACGGAGGTGTTCACGATCAACCTGACCGGCCCGGAGCTGCTGGAGGTCCGGGACGTGGCGAACCGGTTCGCGGAGCTGTTCGGCACGGATGCGCGTTTCACCGGTTCCCCGGGGCCGACGGCGCTGTTGAGCGACTCCACACGCTGCATGGAGCTGTTCGGTCGCCCCGACGTGACCGCTGACCGGTTGATCCAGTGGCAGGCCCGGTGGATGCTCGACGGGCTTCCGATGACCGGGAAGCCCACGAAATGGGCGGTGCGGGACGGGAGGTTCTGAGATGCGGGACCACCCCGTCCTGCTCGCGGTCGTACCCGAGGCACTGTCCCGGGAATTCTTCGACGAGGCCTCCCGCGCCCTGCTCCGGGACGCCGCCGTCGCCCTGGGTGGCCCCGCCCCGTTCCGGGTCGAATCCTTCCCCGGGGATGCCGACCTCGATGGGGTGCGGGTGCTCGTCACGAGCTGGGGATTCCCTCGCCTAGAGACGGAGCTGCTGGACCGGATGCCATCGCTCGGGCTCGTGGCCCACACCGGGGCCAGCATCCGGTCGTTCGTCACCGATGAGGTGTTCGCCCGCGGCATCCGCGTCACGCAGGCAGGGCAGGCCATGGCACCCGCCGTCGCGGAGGTTTCGCTGGCGTTCACCCTGACCCTCCTGCACCGGATTCATCGCATGGACCACGCGATGCACGAGGGCACCTGGCCCGATGTGACCGGCTTCGGCACGCAGCACGAGCTCGGCGGGTCGCTGATCACCGTGGTGGGCGCGTCCAGGACGGGACGGGCCTACCTGTCGCTGCTTCGCGCACTGGAGGCCCGTCCGCTGATCGTTGATCCGACCCTGGATCCCGGGGATGCCTCGCGGCTCGGGGCGGAACTGGTGCCCCTGGATGAGGGGCTCGAACGGGCACGGATCGTGGCGCTGCACGCCCCGTCGCTGCCCACGACCCGGCACCTGCTGGAAACCCGCGAGCTGGCGTTGATGCAGGACGGAGCGGGCCTGGTGAACACGGCACGGTCGTGGCTGGTGGACGAACAGGCGCTGCTCGCGGAGGTGCGGTCGGGCCGGTTGGACGCGGCGATCGACGTGTTCGACGAGGAGCCCCTGCCCCCCGACAGCGAGTTGCGCACCCTGCCGAACGTGCTGGTGACCCCGCATCGCGCGGCGGGAACTCACGAGGGCAGGCTCCGGCAGGGACGGATCGTCGCAGAGGAGGTCCACGCCTGGGCGCGTGGTCTTCCTCTCGCCCACTCCGTCGATGCGCGCCGCCTGCGCCTGATGGCTTGAGGGATTCCACGAACCGGCTCGATCAGTTTCTCGCAGGCCCGTTGGCGCGGCCTCTGAGATCATTCGTGCATGATCCCAGAACCCGCTCCGTCCACCGACCCCGCGCCGACTGACGCAGCTGCCGGACTCCTGCCTCCGGCCAGCACCACCGAATTGACGTTGACCCTGATCTGGCGATTAGTCCTCACTTTGATCTCCGGCGCCGGGCTGGTCCTGATGTTCGCCCCGTTGAGGACACTCCCGCAGATCCTGAATCAGGTGCTGTACTTCACGACGGTCTCCACCATCCTCGTGTTCCTGGTGGCGTTGTTCGGGCTACTCAGGCCATTGTTCTTCCTGACCTTCCCAGCACGTCGGAAGCTGGAGGGGAATCTGGGCTGGCTGCGTGGGCTCTCGACGTGCGCATCTCTGCTGACGGGCCTGGTCTTCGGGTTCATCATCTCCGGCAACCTGAGCACGCCAACGAGTTTCATCCCCCACCTGGCGCTGCCGGTTTTGTCCGTGATCGACTGGACCCTCGTGGGCAGGAACCAGTCCCTGCTGCCCTGGTGGGTTCCGCTGACCTGGACGCTGTCGCTGGTCCCATACCTGTTCATCTACGCCTGGGACGCGCTGAACGACAAACCCATGTACGCCTTTCTGAATCCGGCGCGTCCCAGCTGGTGGCCGTGGGTGGGAATGCTGAGTGCCGGTTTTCTGCTCCTCGCATATGTGCTCTGGGGAGCAGGCAGACTGCGCGCCCGGGTACACATCCGTGGCCCACGACCTGCCGGTCACCGGCCCGGTCCGGGCATGCAGGGTTCCCGGAGGCCGTGACCTCCGGGAACCCTTTCCCCCGACGTCCCGGGGAGGCACCCCTACTTCCCCAGGACGTCGTTTCCCCGGCTACTCCGTGGTGTCGGGCGGGGTGCCCGGCGTTGAGGCCACGGAGTTCGGCAACGAGATCGGCGCCGGGGTGGTCCGGGTCGGGACGATCGGCCGGATGGTCACCGCCCTGCCTTCGCGTAGTCGTTGCGATAGATGTTCGCCCCGCGTGCGTAGTACAGGTAGCCGTCCTTCCCGAGAGTCAGGGCACCGACGTCGCCATCGGCGATGGACTGTGAGGTGAGGTCGCTGGTCTGGATCGCGTGGAGACTGCCCTGCAGGATCCCGAACAGTTGTCCACCGTGCTGAACCAGCCAGCTGCGGTTGACCTCCGTGCCGCTGCCGAGCACCTTCTTGGTGATCGTGAAAGAGGCGGTGTCCACCTTGAAGACCTGAGCCCCGGTGATGCCGTAGAGCATCCCGTCGTCGCCGAAGGTCAGCGCCGTGATGGCGTTCTGGCCCTCGCCCTCGAAGGGGTTGACGACGCGCGTCACCGTGCTGCTGGCGACGTCGAACTCGACGAGCTGCGCCTCCTGCACGTCGCCCTGTTTGTCCTTCGCCAGGTTGCTGTGTCCGCCGCGCGCGGTGGTGCCGATGTAGAGCTTGCCGTTGCGGTAGGCCATGGAGATCGGCGACTGCTGGGCCAGGCGATCCCGCGGGACACCCTCGGCGTAGCTCAGGCTGTCGAATGTGATGCTCTTCTGAATCGCATGGGTGTTCGCATCGTAGAAGGCCAGTGCCCCGCCGAGCTGGCCGTCCTTCGGAACGGTCCCGATGGCGAACACGTTGTCCGTGGTGTGGGTGATCGCGTAGGGACGATCCTGTCCGTCAACGGCTTTGGGCTCGGTCTTGTAGGCGTCATCATTCGTGGTGGAGCGTGACGTGACCTTGCCTCCGGGGTAGAGCCCGACGACCAGCGTGTCGCCGTTCACCGCCATTCCCTCTCCCTGCCCGTTCGGGGAGTCCAACAGCTTGAACGTCGCGTCGTCTGCCTTCTCACCAGGGGTAACGCTGAGCAGCTTGTCCGCCGTCATGTACCAGGATGCGAACAGTCTGCCGTTGTCCGCGGCCACCAGTGACTGAATGGCACGGCCTGACGGCTTGATCGCATCACTGCCGTTGACGATTTTGAGGGATTCCGCGCCCTGTTTGGTGGCGTCGTAGATGGTCAGGTTTCCTTCATACATCTGCGAGGAGACGAACATGTCGTGGGTGGCCCAGCTGTTCGGGCTCAGCCGCCCGAGCAGCTTGTTCCCGGCGGGCAGCGGCACGTGCTTGGTGGTGTCGGGGTCGTACTCCACGAGCTGCCCCTTGCGGACGTAGTAGACCTTCTTGGCCTCTCCGGGACGGGAAATGACCTTGCCGCTGACGTCTTTCCACAGTTCGGACCTGCCGGATGCAAGATCGTGGACGACGTTCTTTCCTCCATCGCAGGATTGGACGTACAGTTTGCCCGCCTTGGCCTCGAGATGAGGCAACAGTCCTCCCGAGCCACCGGGGCATGCGTCGGCAGGCAGCGGCAGGGGGCTCTTCGCCCCGGTCCTCGGGTCGATTTGGTAGACCGTCGGAGCGCTCGCTCCGACGGCCACGTAGACCTTGCCGTTGTCGTAGGCGATGCTCCGGGCCTGCGGCTGCTCCGTATCGACGGGGTCGCCCCCCTTGAGGAAGCCCAACCCGCTGTCCTTGTTCCAAGTCAGCACACGACCACCGCCATTTCCTTTGCCGGCGAAGGTGGTGATGTAGGCGGTATCGTTCTCGTCGACGACGACGTCCCAGAAGAAGTTGGTCTTGTTCTGCACCTCGGCGTTTCCCTCGCTGAGGTTCTCAACGCTGTCATCCTTGGGGTCGTAACGCCACAGGCCGCTTGCCCCGGCCGCGATCAGGACCGATTTGTCGCTGAGGGTGGCGAAACCCCAGGGCTGCACATCGTATCTCTCGTCGGCAAAGTCCTTCTGGACGATGGCTTTTCCGCTGGTGAGATCGACGATGTTGAGCTTGCCGCCCAGCCCCCCGCTGATGACGACCGCCACCGGAGTATCGCCCTTGGTAGTGGTGCCGTAGTTCGGCACGTTCACCGGTGCGGGTGGTCGCTCCCCGTTCGACGTGATCTTCTCCTCGTGGCCCGCCTGATCCGCAACCGCGGTGCCGCCGAAGGACAGGACGGTCGCAAGGCCGAGGGCCAGGCAGGTCGCGGCCCGGGCGAACCGCCGGGGTCTGGCTTCTTGGTTCCGGTGCATTCCTCACGCTCCTTCACTGCTCACCAATTATCTTAACAAGGTGGCATAATCCTTGGTCAATGTTTCAAGCCCTTTCGGCGAGTTCCGTCATATGCATATGATAATTTTGCGACGAGGAGAGGCCCTTGCCCCTCACCCCCGGCCCCTCGGCGCTGCGCGCTCGGACGATGTCACCTTGTCGGCGCGCCCCACGGGCCGCGCCACCCAGAACGTGACCTGCCCTGCGAGGAATCCGCTGGTTCCGTTCCCTGCGCACTACACTTGCGGCGTCATCCACGCGAACCGGGGCGTCCTGTCCCCGGCACAAGACGGGAGCAGCGGCAGCTGGCCGCTCGGTTTCCCGCCGGTTCTTCTCCAAGGAGTCCCCATGAACACCACGGTCCTGCTCTTCCACCCCAACCTGGCCGCTTCCCGGATCAATGCCCGCCTCGCGCGGGCGGCCCGCAGCGCCGGGACCGTGGAGAACCCGGTGGAGGTCCGCGACATGTACGCCCTCTACCCGGATTTCCACGTCGACGTCGCTGCCGAACAGGCCGTCTGCGAGGCCACCGACCGGATCGTCCTGCAGTTCCCCCTGTACTGGTACTCCTCCCCGGCCCTGCTCAAGCAGTGGCAGGACGACGTCCTCGCCTACGGCTGGGCCTATGGTTCAACCGGCAAGGCCCTCCACGGCAAGGAGATCGCCCTCGCCGTCTCCCCCGGGGCACCGGCCTCCAGCTACGACCGCAGCGGCGAATACCACTACGAGCTGCACGAGCTTCTGCGCCCCTTCCAGGCCATGAGCAACATGGTCGGGACCCGCTTCGTCGCACCCTTCGTCACCGCCGGAACCCTCAACCTGACCGACGCGGACCTGGAGATGCGGGCCGAGGCCTACCACGTCTGGCTCACATCCGAACACCCGGAACTCGACCTTCTCGGCTGAGGAATCGCGTCGAAGGTCCTACCACCTGCCCCACCCTTCGGTTTGCTGGCCTTGTTCCCTGTTTGCTGGCCTTGTTGAGGTTCGCTGGCTTCACAGCGCAGGCAAACCTCAACAAGGCCAGCAAACCAGCGGTAGGGCCAGCAAATCGGATCAACCGGGGTGTGAAGCGTGAATACCCTCGTAGCTGGCCTTCTGCCCAGCCGGCCAGCACTCCCCGGGGAAATCTATCGGCCCCAGGTCGCTTCCCGGACCCATGAGGATGTGATGGGCACCAAGGCAGAGGATTGTGGCCGCGCTCTTGGCCATGTCAGGTGCGACCGCTGTGAGTTCCTTGCACCGCAGCTGCATTGAGAACGCACCATGCGCAGCGCCGTCTCCCCGTCGCCTCCCGTCTAGGACAATCCTTTTGAGGATCGCAGTCGAAGAGAAGTTCCTCAAGAACCGTCATGTTCGTGGGCGTTATCTGGTCGATGACGACGATGAGATTGGCTCCGGTGATCTGCTGGTACTCCCCTATGAGCGCCTGCCGTTTGTACCGACCCGAATGCTCAGCCTGAAATAGCGGTCAGCCTGAAACAGTGGGGTGCGCAATGCCGTCAGATCCTTCCCACCACAGGTCGGAAACTCTTGGGTTTACCCCTGCGAAGCTGCGCACCCGTGCGGCGGGCGTCCATCGCGGTTCGTACCTGCTCGTCCCACCGGGTCTGTTCCTCACCACTTCCGGGAACGGGCTGGGGGTTCGCTGAGGGCTTGGAGCTTTTCCAGTTCTTCCTTGGTCATGGCGCTTCCGTTCTTCCGCGTACCACCATGGTACCGATCACCCCCGATACGCGATGCCGGCAGATCAATGCCCCGGTTCCTCCCGGACGCCGACCAGATCTCCGTGCGCTGGCCTTTCCGTCGTCCGCCTGCCCAAGCGTCAAACGCCAGCGCTACGGCGCAGGCAGTTGTCCAGAAGGCCAGCAAATTGAACCTAACCGGACCGGACGGTGCGCCGATTCAGCGTTCACCAGGCGTTAACCCGGGTGTAGGTGTGCCGTCATCTTGCGTGTCTAGCTTCATCGACTGTGAGGTTTCGTGACCTGAAGTTGCGCCTGACCGCGGCTCTGGGGAGCAGCGCCCTGCTGCTGACCGGCTGCTGGAGCGGGGGCGTTGCCGTTCATCCCGTCGCCACGGGGTCGGTGGGCCCTCACCGGCCAGGCTGCCCGGGAGGAACGCTCCGGGGGGAGGGGGCCAGTTCGCAGCGAACCGCGATGGAAAAACTGATCCAAGACTACACCGCAGCCTGCCCCGGAACCGTCATCGACTACACCACTTCCGGTTCCGGCGCCGGGGTCAAGGCGTTCTTCGGCGGCACCGTCGACCTGGCCGGCTCCGACTCCCCGCTCAGCCGCAAGGAACGCGACGGGGTGATCGAGACCGAGAAGGCGGAAAAACGCTGTCGGGGAAACACCGCCCTGAATCTTCCGATGGTCCTCGGACCCATCGCCGTCGCCCACAACATCGAGGGCGTCACGGATCTGAACCTGACCGCCGAGCTGATCGCACGAATCTTCACCGGCGACATCACCCGGTGGAACGATCCCGCGATAGCGGCGGCCAATCCCGGGGTTCCCCTTCCCGACGCCGGGATCGCGGTGTTCCACCGGGCCGACGAATCCGGCACCACCGAGAACTTCACGAAATACCTGGCCAAGACCGCCGACGACGCCTGGGATCACGACGTGTCGAAGAAGTGGCCCGCCACCCGGGGCGAGGGCAAGGAGAAGACCGCGGGTGTCGCGGACGCCGTCGCCGGCACCCGAAACTCCATCACCTACCTGGAGTGGGGTGCCGCCCTGGAACGCGACCTGAAAGTCGCCCGCATCGACGGGGTGGAGTTGTCGGGGGAAACGGCCGGCCGGGCCATCGCCGCGGCCGAGGCGGAGACCGGCGACGACGGCATCCGCCTGGACATCGACTACACCCCGGGCGGCGACGCCTACCCGCTGGTCATGGCCAGCTACGAGGTCGTCTGCTCCGCGGGCGGTTCCAACCCGGAATTGCTGCGCGACTTCCTGGGGTTGTTCGCATCCGAGACCACGCAGGCCTCCCTCGAGGAACTCGGCTACGCGCCCCTGCCCGGCGAGTTGCGGGAGAAGGTGAGTCGGAGCGTCTCCGGGATCCGATGAGCAACGACACACGCACCCCGCTCGGGAACAGGAAGCCCGATCCCGCCACCGCCCCCGATGCCTTGACCGGCCGGG
Source organism: Propionibacteriaceae bacterium (assembly GCA_905372155.1). Classification (GTDB taxonomy): domain Bacteria; phylum Actinomycetota; class Actinomycetes; order Propionibacteriales; family Propionibacteriaceae; genus Arachnia. The sequence continues at coordinate 3,675 of CAJPNZ010000029.1, read as the reverse complement.
GCCGCAGAACCGTTCACCTCGGCGACCTGCTGTTCGGCGGCTCCGCGCGGGCCTCCGGCCTCGTCATCGTCGTGGTGGTGCTCATCATCGGGGCGTTCCTGCTCGGCAACGCCTGGCAGCCGCTGCTGGACAACACCGCGAACTTCTTCACCTCCACCACCTTCGATTCCTCCTCCCGCCCCCCGCACTTCGGCGTTGCGGCGCTGCTGTGGACCACCGTGTTGTCCTCGGTGATCGCGCTGCTGGTCGCGGTACCGGTGGCGATCGGGATCGCGCTGCTGTTGACCCAGTACGTGGGGGGTCGCTTCTCCCGATGGATCGGGTTCGTCATCGACCTGCTGGCGGCGGTCCCGTCGGTGATCTTCGGGCTGTGGGGGATCAAGGTGCTCGGCCCGGCCCTGCAACCCGTCGCGCACTGGATGCAGGCCCATCTGGGCTGGTTCCCGCTGTTCGGCAGCACCCAGGTGACCTCCCCCGGCACGGTGTTCACGGCGTCGTTGGTGCTGGCGCTGATGATCCTGCCGATCATCACGGCCGTCACCCGCGACGTGTTCGCCCAGACCCCCCGGGAACAGATCGAGGCGGCCCTGGCGCTCGGCGCAACCCGCTGGGAGACGATCCGCATGGCGGTGCTGCCCTACGGGCGTTCCGGCGCCACCGCGGCCGCCATGCTGGGGCTGGGCCGGGCGCTGGGTGAGACGATCGCGGTGATGCTGATCCTGTCGGCCAGTTCCTTCGACGTCTCGATCTTCGGCGGCGGCGAGACCTTCGCCTCCGTCATCGCCCGCAACGCCGCCGAGTTCGACACCGCCTACAAGGCCGGGATCTACATCTCCGCCGGTCTGGTCCTGTTCGTCCTGACGTTCGCGGTCAACGCCCTGGCGCGCGTCGTCGCCGAACGCGGAAAGGCGAAATCCTGATGTCCGCTCCGCTGTTCCCCGGCTCCCTGAACCTGCAACGCCCCACCGGGTGGCGGGCCGTGAAGAACAACTTGGCGACGGGTTTCGTGTGGCTCTCCGTGGCCGCGGCCACGATCCCCCTGCTGTGGATCCTGGTCTCGGTGGCGGTCAAGGGCGCGCCGCTGCTGTACAGCGTCGGCGCCGACTACCACGTGATCTGCATGGACCGCTCCGAGAAGGTGCGGCTCGCCGCCGACGCGTGCGGGGGTGACGTGAACACCGACCCCTCCGACGAGGCCGTCGAGTGGCGTTACGTGCCGGGTGGGCGTTACGTCGCGGTGGGCGAGAGGGTGAACACCTACCGCACCCGAACCACCGCCCCTGTCTCCCCCGACCCCGGACGGCCCTACGACATCGTCATGATCACCGACACCGGTTCGGGGGACGCCCGCACGCCGTCGTTGCAGTGGTGGACGACACCGCTCGGGTCGGCGCAGGCAACCGACGCCAGGGGCGGGGCCCTCCAGGCCATCTACGGCACCCTGATGCTCGGTCTGTTGACCGCGGTGATCGCGGTGCCGCTCGGGATGCTGGGTGCGATCTTCCTCGTCGAGTACGGGCGGGGTACGAAGGCGGCCCGGGTGGTGTCGTTCATGGTCGACGTCCTCACGGGTGTGCCCTCGATCGTCGCGGCCCTGTTCATCTACGCCCTGCTGATCACCACCTTCGGGCAGCGACCCTCGGCATTCGCGACGGTACTGGCGCTGGTGCTGCTGATGCTCCCGATGGTACTCAGATCCACCGAGGAGATGCTGAAGCTGGTCCCCGACTCGCTGCGGGAGGCCTCCTACGCGCTGGGGGTGCCGAAGTGGAAAACGATCCTGCGGATCGTGGTGCCGACCTCCTACAGCGGCATCCTGACCGGTGTGGTGCTGGGCATCGCCCGGGTGATGGGCGAGACGGCGCCGCTGCTGATCCTGATCGGCTACACCCAGAACCTGTTCCTCGACCCGTTCGGGAACTCGATGGGGGCGCTGCCCACCATGATCAACTCGGGAATCTCCGTGCCGGAGGGCCGGCCGGGCGCCGACCGAGTGTGGGCGGCCGCCCTGACCCTGGTGCTGATCGTGATGGTGCTGAACCTGATCGCCCGGCGCATGGCCAGCCGCAACAGGCTCAAGTGACCGCAACGCGACCCGAAGGGATACTGGATCCATGTCGAAGCGCATCGAGGTGAAGGACCTCAACATCTACTACGGCAGGTTCCACGCCGTCTCGGACGTGAACCTGGTGGTGGAACCGCGCAGCGTGACGGCTTTCATCGGGCCGTCGGGGTGCGGCAAGTCGACGGTGTTGCGCACCCTCAACCGGATGCACGAGGTCATTCCCGGCGCCCGCTGCACCGGTGAGGTGCTGCTGGACGGCACCGACCTGTACGGCCCCGGCGTCGACCCGGTGGCGGTGCGGCGGGTGGTCGGGATGGTCTTCCAGCGGCCCAACCCGTTCCCGTCGATGTCGATCTACGAGAACGTCGCCTCCGGGTTGCGGCTCAACGGGGAGAGGGACCGTGCGGTGCTCGACGAGGCCGTCGAGAAGGCGCTGCGGGGAGCGAACCTGTGGAAGGAGGTCAAGGACCGGCTGGGCAAGGCCGGTGTGGGGCTCTCGGGTGGGCAGCAGCAGCGGCTGTGCATCGCCCGGGCCATCGCGGTGCAGCCCGATGTGCTGCTGATGGACGAACCCTGCTCTGCCCTTGACCCGATCTCCACCCTCGCGGTGGAGGATCTCATCCACGAACTCAAGGAGCACTACACAGTCGTCATCGTCACCCACAACATGCAGCAGGCGGCGCGGGTTTCCGACGAGACGGCCTTCTTCAACCTGAAGGCCCAGGGAGAACCGGGGCATCTGGTGGAGATCGGCCCGACGGAACGCATCTTCCACAACCCGGAGAAGAAGGCCACGGAGGACTACATCACCGGTCGCTTCGGGTGATACCGGCGCAGATCACGGTCCTGCCGGCTCTGTTCATTGTTTACTGGCCTTGATGCTGGTTTGCTGAGCTTGTTCACGTTTGCCTGCGCTGTGAGGCCAGCAGACGACAACAGGCCCAGCAAAACAGCATTAGGGCCAGCGAACCGGGATCAAGGCCAGCGAACCGGGTCGGTCAGGCCACAGGTTCGGTCAGGACACAGGTTCGGTCAGGGAACGCGGTTTCAGGCGTCGAGTTCCTTCGGCCGGGGTGCCTTCAGCAGGCCGAGGAGGGCGTTCTCCAGCACCTCGGTCAGCGCGGGATGGATCCAGTACTGGCCGCGGGCCAGTTCCTGCACCGTCTGGCCGAAGCTCATGGCCTGGATCATCGGCTGGATCAGGGTGGCTGCCTGGGGACCGATGATGTGGGCGCCGAGAAGATGCCAGGTGCGCGGGTCGGCAAGCAGTTTCACGAAGTGCCCCTCGTCCTCCAGCGCCCAGCCGAACGCGACATCCGCGTAGCGCTGCTTGAACTCGACGTAGGGGGTGCCCCATTCCTGCAGCTGCTCCTCGGTGGCGCCGACGGCGGCGATCTGCGGTTCGGTGAACACGGCGTGGGGGATGTAGCGGTGATCGGTGGCCGCCAGTTCGCCTCCGTCGATGAGGAGGTTCGCGGCGACGGTGCGGGCCTCCGCGTTCGCGACGTGCTTGAGCAACCGGTCCGAGGACACGTCGCCGAGCGCCCAGATGTGCGGTTGGCTGGTGCGCTGATGCTTGTCGACGCGGATCTGCCCACCCGCCCCCACCT
>CAJPNZ010000028.1 GCA_905372155.1 Propionibacteriaceae bacterium | reverse complement strand
GCCACGGTCCTGGAGGCCTTCGAGGCCTCCCTCGCCCACCCATGGGTCACTCTGCTGCGGTGCCCCGCGCGCCGAGTTCGGTGTCGAGGCGGAGGATGCCGTTGCCGTCGTCGCCGATCAGTTTGATCCGGCTGATGATGGCGGAGACCGTGGACTCCTCCTCGATCTGCTCGTCGATGAACCAGTTGAGCAGCGGAAGGGCGTCGATGTCGTCGGTGGAGTTGGCGAGGCGGTAGAGGCCACGGATGGCCTCGGACACCTTCTTCTCGTGGGCGAGGGAGGCCTCGAAGGCCTCCAGGACCGTGGCGACGTGTTTGGTTTGGGCCTCGATGGTCCCCAGCAGTGGTGTGGCGTCGCGATCCAGCATGTGGGCGATGAACTTGTCCGCGTGTACTTCTTCTTCTGCGGACTGGGCCTTGAACCAGCCCGCGATGCCTGGCAGGTCGAGGGCTTCCATGTCGATGGAGAGCTGCCGGTACACGGCGGCGGCGGTCAGCTCCATGGTGACCTGGGCGTTGAAGGCTTCCTTGAGTTTCCCGGTAAGTTCCATGCTGAAGAGACTAGCTGCTCTTCTTCCGGAAACCGCCGCGTCGGTTAGGTTCGGCTATCGAAAATCGGTGGATGGCCAAAACGATGACAGCGCTTCGGCTGCGGAGCGGGCTCCAGGGAGCAGTTCACGTGAGTCATCCCCAGGTGGTTCCGGATGCGCAAGAATGGGCTCACTGGATCAGTGAGGATTGTATGAGCGAGCACAACACCCCACCCGACAGGCATCTTGGACCGGGCCCGAACATGATTCCACCACCGTCAGAGCCCGTTTCTTCCTCTCCGGGGCTTCCCGGAACACCTTCCCAGGTTCCGGACGAACCGATGGCCCCGCGGCTGACCTCGCCGCACTCGTCGTCCGCGCCGCGCAGGGCACGAACGATTCTGTTCATCGTGCTGGCCGGTGTCCTGGTGGCCGTCGCCGGGTTCGGGAGCTGGTGGTTCCTCCTGCGAGGCAGGAACGACGGGGAGATCATCAAGCCCGTGAAGGGACTTGAACAGGCCCCGCGGATTGCTTGGGAGAGTGAAAACCGAGGTGGTTCCGTGGGGGGTACGACGGAGGGTCTGTTGGTGATTCCCGACGTCACCGAAGGAGGTGTCCGGCTCAGAATGCTCGCATGGGCCGACGGCTCAGAGCGCTGGGCGGTCGACGTCAGCGACCGGGTCAGCGGTGCGGTGAACGTCCAGATCCACACGAAACTACCCGACGGGCTCTTCGGGCTGGTCGTCACGGACGCGGCCGGGAAGAACCGGTTCCTGGTTCACCGGGCATCGAACGGGGAATTCGTGCGGGAACTGGACCTGGGGCACGGGTCGATCGTCGGTGGTGACACGAAAGCGGTGTACCGCTATGAGCCGGATGAGGAGCGCATCGGCACAGTGAAGATCAGCCGCATACCGGACATCGCGAATTCCGACGCCACCGAGTGGAGCACCGAGGTGGAAATCGTGCCGCAGGAGGGGGCGTACACGGTGAAGGAACGTGACGGATTCGCCGATTTCTGCTGGGTCAACGAGTTCGGGGCCGAGATCAGCTGTTTCGAGTCCATGTCCCTGGGCGATGGCAGTCCGCCCTCCTGGAAGGACGAATCGACGAGTTTCGTGCGCGTCAGCGGAGTCGTCGTCACGTCTGAACAGGAGAACGGCCGCCTGACCGCTTACGACTCGACGGGAAACCGGCTCTGGCAGAAGGCGGATTCCGGGGGGCCGCTCCATGTCTTCAAGGATGTCCTGCTCGTCGGGTCGCGGCGGGGTGAGATGATCGAACGTCTCGATCCCCGCACCGGGGATGTTCGGTGGAGACAGAACTGGGGCAATGGGTATCCGATCATCTTCGACCACGAAGGACGGCCGGTGGTGTTGTTCGCGGAGTCACAAACCCTGAACGTGGGAATTGCCAACATGGACACGGGGGAGATCGGGTTGGAGAAACATTCGGTCGCGTCCGGGCGAGTGGTGTTCCGAACAGCGGACGGCAACATTGTGGCATCCGATGACAGGGGGAAAGGCGTGGAGCTGGTTGCGATCAGACCCGGACAGTCGGAGAAGCTGTGGACGCAGACCTTCGCCGACTACACCGAGATTCAGCAGGCGGACCAGTACTTGGTCCTGAGCAGCAGGGAAAAGGTCGCGGTGCTGAGGTGATGTGCCGGGGAATTGCGATGGACAGCCTGCCGGGAACGTTTGCAGAAAATCGTGCACGCCCACGCGCCCACCGGCGAAACCCGTGAACAGACGTGGGTGTGGAGTTCTGCGCCGAGGGCGGATGATCTCGAGGACCAGGGCGGCTCCTGCCGCCTTGGCGCATCGGTTTCGCCAGGTAGGGGCTGCTTGGGGTACTCTTGGCAAGTTGCCTTGAGTCTGTGCCCTCCGGGTTTCCGGGTGGGGACCTCTCTCGGGTGACGACATCCCCGTGCCCAAGGCCCGGGGCGCCTCCTGGCAAAATCCAGGGGGTTCATCATGCGAGTTCCGACCAGGCCCGGGCCCGGGAACCGGTCGGACGGAGGAGAACAAATGATCCAGCAGGAGTCGCGACTCAAGGTCGCCGACAACACTGGTGCCAAGGAGCTCTTGTGCATCCGCGTTCTCGGCGGCTCGAAGCGTCGTTACGCCTACCTCGGTGACACCATCGTCGCCACGGTCAAGGACGCCATCCCCGGCGGCAACGTCAAGAAGGGTGACATCGTCAAGGCCGTCGTAGTGCGTACAGTCAAGGAGCGTCGCCGCGGCGACGGCTCGTACATCAAGTTCGACGAGAACGCCGCCGTCATCCTGAAGAGCGACGGGGAGCCCCGCGGCACCCGTATCTTCGGTCCGGTGGCGCGGGAACTGCGTGAGAAGAAGTTCATGCGCATCGTCTCGCTCGCCCCGGAGGTGATCTGAGGATGAACTCGCTCCACGTCAAGAAGGGTGACCGGGTCAAGGTCATCGCGGGCAAGGACAAGGGCAAGACCGGTGAGATCATCGCCGTCGATCCCCGCGCCCAGAAAGTGACCGTCGAGGGCGTCAACGTCGTCAAACGGCACAAGCGCGAATCCCAGGGCGCCGATGGGCGGCGCATCGAGGGTGGCATCATCAGCTCGGAGGCCCCCATTCACGTCTCGAACGTCCAGCTCGTCACCAAGGTTGACGGCAAGGAGGTCGTGACCCGGGTCGGCTACAAGCGCGTCGATGTCACCAAGAAGCGCTCCGACGGGTCCGAGTACCCGGCCCAGCGCAGCGTTCGCATCGCCCAGAAGACCGGGAAGGAGATCTGATGAGCAGCGACGTTGAGATCCCGCGCCTGAAGAGGAAATACCGCGAGCAGATCGTCCCTGCCCTGCAGGAGGAATTCAAGTACGCCAACGTCATGCAGATTCCCGGTCTGACCAAGATCGTGGTCAACATGGGCGTCGGCGAGGCCGCTCGCGATTCCAAGATCATCGACGGTGCCGTCCGTGACCTGACCGTCATCACCGGTCAGAAACCCACCATCACCAGGGCCCGCAAGTCCATCGCCCAGTTCAAGCTGCGCGAGGGCATGCCCATCGGCTGTCACGTCACCCTGCGTGGGAATCGCATGTGGGAGTTCGCCGACCGGCTGCTGACCCTGGCCCTGCCCCGTATCCGCGACTTCCGTGGCCTCAACGGCCGCCAGTTCGACGGCAAGGGCAACTACACCTTCGGGCTGAACGAGCAGGTCATGTTCCTGGAGATCGACCAGGACAAGATCGATCGCGTCCGCGGCATGGACATCACGTTCGTGACCTCGGCCACCAATGACCAGGAGGGTCGTGCGCTGCTGAAGCACCTCGGCTTCCCCTTCAAGGCCGTCGACGACCCGAAACCGGTCAAGGGCGGCCGCGGCCCCGCGTTCCAGCCCAAGAAGAAGAAGTGAGCGTGAACCATGGCTAAGACAGCACTCAAGGTCAAGCAGTCCCGCAAGCCGAAGTTCGGTGTGCGCGCCTACACCCGCTGCAAACGCTGCGGTCGTCCCAAGTCGGTGTACCGCAAGTTCGGTCTGTGCCGCATCTGCCTGCGTGAGCTCGCCCACGCGGGTCAGCTTCCCGGCGTGACCAAGTCGTCCTGGTGACCCAGAGCGCCACGAGAAGAACTTCCAATTTTCGATTTGCCAAAGGTCCCCAGACATGAGGGAAACCGGGGCGAGAAAGAAGCCAAACAGCCATGACAATGACTGATCCCATCGCAGACATGCTCACGCGTCTGCGTAACGCCAACCAGGCGTACCAGGAATCGACGACCATGCCGTCGTCGAAGATCAAGGTCGGCATCGCGGAGATTCTGAAGGCCGAGGGTTACATCTCGAACTTCGAACTGACCGAGGTCGAAGGACAGGTGGGCAAGGTGCTCAAGGTCACCCTCAAGTACGGTGACTCGCGGGAGCGTTCCATCGCAGGACTCCGTCGCATCAGCAAGCCCGGTCTGCGCGTCTACGCGAAGGCCAAGGCCCTCCCGAAGGTGCTCGGCGGTCTCGGCATCGCCATCATCTCCACCTCTCAGGGCCTGCTGACCGACAAGCAAGCAAACGCCAAGTCCGTGGGTGGCGAAGTGCTCGCCTACGTCTGGTGACCCGACGAGACTGAAAAGGAGATAGAAAATGTCACGAATTGGCAAGCTCCCGGTCGCGGTCCCGTCCAACGTCGAGGTCAAGATCGACGGTCAGGACCTGGCCGTCAAGGGTCCCAAGGGTGAGCTGAAGTTCACCGTACGCGAACCCATCACCGTCACGAGGAACGAGCAGGGCGAGCTGGAGGTGTCGCGCCCGGACGACGAGCGGCTGTCCCGTTCCCTGCACGGCCTGACCCGCACCCTCGTGTCGAACATGGTCACCGGGGTCACCCAGGGATACGAGAAGAAGCTCGAGATCGTGGGTGTCGGCTACCGCGTCATCGCGAAGGGCCCCACCCAGCTCGAATTCGCCCTCGGGTTCTCGCACCCGGTGGTGGTCAACGCCCCGGAGGGCATCACCTTCACCGTCGAGACCCAGACCAAGTTCACGGTGCACGGCATCGACAAGCAGCTTGTCGGTGAGACCGCCGCGAACATCCGCAAGATCCGCAAGCCCGAGCCGTACAAGGGCAAGGGCGTTCGCTACGCGGGCGAGCACGTCCGCCGCAAGGCCGGAAAGGCTGGTAAGTAATGGCTATCTCGCTTGGCAAGCGCAAGGGCCTGGCGGCGAAGACCGCTGCACGCGCCCGCCGTCAGCTGCGTGGCCGCAAGAAGATCAACGGCACCGCCGAACGGCCTCGCATGGTGGTCACCCGCTCCGCGCGGCACCTGTATGTGCAGGTGATCGACGACACCATCGGCCACACCCTGGCATCCGCTTCCACCATGGAGGCCGATCTGCGGGCGGCGGAGGGCGACAAGTCCGCCAAGGCCCGCAAGGTGGGGGAGATCATCGCCCAGCGCGCGAAGAAAGCCGGCATCGAGAACGTCGTCTTCGACCGCGCAGGGAACAAGTACCACGGCCGGATCGCCGCGCTCGCCGATGCGGCGCGCGAGGCCGGTCTCGGATTCTGAGAACGACGAGAGGATAGGGAACACGATGAGTGAAACCCAGCAGCGCGGTGATCGCCGCGGTGGGGAGCGTCGTGGCCGTGACGATCGTCGTGGCCAGGCTTCCAGGGAAGAGAAGAACCAGTATCTCGAGCGCGTGGTCGCCATCAACCGCGTCGCCAAGGTCGTCCAGGGTGGGCGTCGTTTCAGCTTCACCGCCCTGGTGGTCGTCGGTGACGGCGAGGGCATGGTCGGCGTCGGCTACGGCAAGGCGAAGGAGGTGCCCGCCGCCATCGCCAAGGGCGTGGAGGAGGCCAAGAAACACTTCTTCCGCGTGCCGCTGATCCAGCGCACCATCCCGCACCCCGTGCAGGGTGAGAAGGCCGCTGGCGTGGTGCTTCTGCGTCCCGCCTCGCCGGGTACCGGTGTCATCGCCGGTGGATCGGCGCGTGCGGTGCTCGAATGCGCGGGTGTGCACGACGTGCTGGCCAAGTCGCTCGGCTCGGCCAACGCCATCAACGTCGTCCACGCGACGGTGGACGCCCTGCAGCAGCTCGAGGAACCGGAAGCCGTCGCGAAGCGTCGTGGCCTGCCGGTCGAGGACGTCGCCCCGGCGGCTCTGCTCCGGGCACGCAAGGAGGAGGTGGCCGGCTGATGGCTGAACTGAGGATCACCCAGATCAAGTCGGGGGTTGGCGGCAAGGACTACCAGCGGGCCACGCTGCGCACCCTGGGGCTGAAGCGCATCGGTCAAACCGTGGTGCGCGAGGATCGCCCCGAGGTGCTCGGCATGATCCGCACCGTCGCCCACCTCGTGGAAGTGGAAGAGGTCAAGTAATGGCTCTCAAGATTCATCACCTGCGCCCCGCACCGGGGGCCAACACCGCCAAGACCCGCGTGGGCCGTGGTGAGGCGTCCAAGGGCAAGACCGCCGGTCGTGGCACGAAGGGCACGGGCGCTCGCAAGAACGTCCCGGCGAACTTCGAGGGCGGCCAGATGCCGATGCACATGCGAATTCCGAAGCTCAAGGGGTTCACGAACCCGTTCCGCGTGGAGTACCAGGTCATCAACGTCGGTCGCCTCGCCGAGCTGTTCCCCAAAGGGGGAGCGGTCACGGTGGAGGATCTTGTCGAGGCCGGTGCCGTCCGTGGCGGCGCGCTCGTCAAGGTGCTGGGCGGCGGTGACATCAACGTCGCTCTCAACGTGACGGCTGACGCGTTCTCGAACTCCGCGAAGGAGAAGCTGGCAGCTGCTGGCGGGTCCGCGGTGGAGGCCTGAACAACAACAGCGTGAAAAAGGGGCCGGGTGGCCGATCCTCGGATCGGCCACCCGGCCCCTTTTGCCTCTCAGGCGGATCTGATCAACGGCCAGGGACGCGCCGGGGTGTGACTGACGAAGTCAGGGAGGGGGTCGCCGACGCCGAGAAATGCAGCGATGCCGGCGACCGCGCGCACGGCGGCTGCGCCGTCACCGTACGGATTGACCGGTTCAGGAATCGGTGTTTGTCGGGCAAGTCCTTCAAGTAGGCTGGTGACCTCCGCGAGGATGGCCTCCTCGTCGGTGCCGACCAGGCGAGCCGCCCCGACCTCGATTGCCTCGGGACGATCCGTTCTCTCGCGCAGCACCAGGACGGGTTTGCCGAGGGCCGGCGCCTCCTCCTGCAACCCCCCGGAATCCGTCAGCACGATGCTCGAGGCCTTCAGGACCTGGATGAACTCGCCGTAGGGGAGGGGATCGCAGGCGATGACGTTGTCCAGGCCGATCAGGGGTGGCAGCAGGCAGTGCCGGACGATGGGATTGAGATGGGCCGGCAGGATCACGTGAAGCCCGGGATGACGACGCGCCAGACGGGCGACGGCGTGGCCGATCCGCTCCATGGGGAGACCCCAGTTCTCCCGGCGATGAGCGGTGACCAGCAGTATCGGTGCTCCCGAGGCGACCACGTGGCGGATTCTCTCGTCCCGGATGGGGACCCCGGCCTCCACCGCGCGCATCAGGGCGTCGATGCCGGTGTTGCCGGTGACGATGATGCTCTCACCGCGGATGCCTTCCCGCTCCAAGTTGTACCGGCACTGCTGGGTCGGTGCCAGATGAAGGGAGCTGATCCGTGTCGCGATGCTGCGATTGGCCTCCTCCGGGAAAGGGGCGGTGATGTCGCCGCTGCGGAGCCCCGCCTCCAGGTGGACGACGGGGACGTGACGGTTGAAGCTGGTCAGGGCCGCCGCGGCGACGGTGGAGGTGTCGCCCTGGACCACGACGGCATCCGGGCGTTGCATCTCGAGAATCGGATCGAGCAGCGTGATGATGTGGGCCATGATCTCGTTGAGGGTCTGGCCCGGTGTGAAAACATTCAGGTCGTGCGTCGGGGTGATCCCCAGAACCTCACCCACCTGATCCAGCATCTCGCGGTGCTGCCCCGTGACCACCGAGATCGACTCGAAGCGCGGATCCTCCTCCAGACGACGGATGACAGGTGCCATCTTGATGCCCTCGGGACGGGTCCCGTACACGGTCATTACTTTTTTCATGATGTCCCCCAACCAACGACGATGGTCACGTCGCGAAATCAATGCGGGAAGCATAGGAGAGCTGGCCGGAAGTATGCAATACCCTCGGGAGAAGTTGCGCATCACTCTCGGGAGAAGTTGCGCATCGGGGAGGCGCGGACGCGTGCCGGGGCGGCATCCCGACGGCCCCGTGAGGTCTCGTCCTTGGCGCGGCATTGGGGAATGCGCGTGCCCCTTGGTACGCTGCCTAGGTTGCCTGAGATGGGCGACGGGTAATTTGCTGAGCAACTGAAAGAGGGGCCGGATGCTCTCCGCCTTCGCTAGCGCGTTCAAGACACCTGAGCTGCGCAAGAAGATCTTCTTCACGCTTGGGATCCTCCTGGTGTTCCGCCTCGGTTCCACCATCCCTGCCCCGAACGTGAACATGCAGGCGTTGAACGCATGCGTGGCAGATGCCACGACAGGTTCGCAGGCCGGGCTCTACTCCCTGATCAACCTGTTCTCGGGCGGCGCCCTGCTCCACCTGACGATCTTCGCCCTGGGTGTGATGCCCTACATCACGTCCTCGATCATCCTGCAGCTCCTGGCCGTGGTGATCCCACGTCTGGAGGCCCTCCGCAAGGAAGGCGCCGCCGGGCAGGCCAAGATCACGCAGTACACGCGGTATCTCACCCTCGTCCTGGCGCTGCTCCAGGCGACGGCATTCGTCACCATGGCGCGCACGGGTCAGCTGTTGCAGTGCCGCCAGCCCATCCTCTACAACCAGGAGCTCTTCCCGCTGATCACGATGGTGCTCACCATGACCGCCGGGACCGTCGTGATCATGTGGCTGGGCGAGCTGATCACCGACCGCGGTGTCGGCAACGGCATGTCCGTGCTCATCTTCACCCAGATCGCCGCCCAGTTCCCGACCGGCCTGTGGTCCATCAAGCAGGGCCACCCAGGGGCCACCGGCTGGTTCCTGTTCCTGGCCATCATCGCCATCGGCCTGCTCGTGATGCTCGGCATCCTGTTCATGGAGCAGGGACAGCGCCGCGTCCCCGTCCAGTACGCCAAGCGCATGGTCGGGCGCAGGCTCGTCGGCGGATCCACCACCTACATCCCGCTGAAGGTCAACCAGTCCGGCGTCATCCCCGTGATCTTCGCCAGCTCCATCCTCTACCTGCCGATCCTCTACGCCACCTTCCGGCCCCAGTCCGGAACCGGCCAGTGGATCGCCGCCAATTTCCACACGAACAGCTGGGTCTACAGCACCCTGCAGTTCCTGCTCATCATCGGCTTCTGCTACTTCTACGTCGCCATCACCTTCAACTCCGAGGAGGTGTCGGACAACATGAAGAAGTACGGCGGCTTCATTCCCGGTATCCGCGCCGGCAAACCGACGGAACGCTACCTGACCTACGTGCTGAACCGCCTGACCGCACCGGGGTCGCTGTACCTGGCGATCATCTCGATGATCCCGACCCTCGCGTTCATCGCGGTCGGCGCGAACCAGAATTTCCCGTTCGGTGGGACCTCCATCCTCATCATCGTCGGTGTGGCTCTTGACACGGTCAAGCGTATCGAGAGCCAGCTGCAGCAACGCAACTACGAAGGATTCCTGAGGTGAGAATGCTCATCATGGGTGCTCCCGGAGCAGGCAAGGGCACCCAGGCCACAGCGCTGGCCGAAGCATATGCGGTACCGACCATCTCGACCGGCGACATCTTCCGGACCAACATCCGCAACGGCACCGAGCTGGGCGTCAAGGTCAAGACCCTGATCGACGCTGGAGAATACGTGCCCGATGACGTGACGGAGGCCATCGTCGCCGACCGTCTGGCTGAGGACGACTGTTCCTCCGGGTTTCTCCTCGACGGTTTCCCACGCACCATGCACCAGGTGCACTTCCTGGACCGGCACCTCTCCCGCCAGCGGCAGCGCCTCAACGCCGTGGTCTCGTTGGTGGTGGAACCCGACGTGCTGGCAGCGCGCCTGCTGGACCGCGCCCAGAAGGAAGGGCGCACGGACGACAACGAGGACACCATCAGGCGCCGCATGGAGGTCTACGCGGGCCAGACTGCACCGCTGCTTTTCCACTACGAGCGGCAGGGGCTGCTCGTGGAGGTCGAGGGCACCGGAACCGTCGAGGAGGTGCGGCAGCGCATGCTCGAAACCGTGGCGGCGCGCAGGGCCTGAGATGTCGATCGAGATCAAGACGCCCGAACAACTGCTGAAGATGCGTGCCGCGGGGCTGGTGGTGGCCGAGGGGTTGCGCCGGATGCAGGAGGCAACCGCGGTGGGCGTCACGACTGCCGAGATCGACGCGGTGGGCCGGGCGGTGCTCGCCGAGCACGGTGCGACCTCGAACTTCCTGGGATACGGCGCCGAGTACGGCGCGCCGTTTCCTGGCGTCGCGTGCATCTCCGTGAACGACGAGCTGGTCCACGGCGTCCCCGGGGATCGAGTGATCCGCGACGGCGATATCGTCTCCATCGATTTCGGTGCCGTGGTGGACGGATGGCACGGTGACGCGGCCCGGAGTTTCGTGGTCGGTGAGGCCCGGACGGAGGATCTCGAGATGATGGAGGCCACCCGGCAGGCCATGTGGGCCGGCATTGCCGCCGCCCGTGACGGCGGTCGCGTCGGGGACGTGTCGCGGGCCATTGAACAGTGCGTCAAACGCCAGCCGCGTCGCTACGGGTCACTGCGTGACTACACGGGACACGGGATCGGTTCCCACATGCACATGGAGCCGGACGTTCCGAATCAGTTCAGGTTCCGCCCCAACCCGCGTCTCGGCGTGGGGATGACCATCGCGGTGGAGCCGATGCTGACCCTCGGGCTGCACCAGACGGTGGTGGCCGCCGACGAGTGGACGGTGCGAAGCCGCGACGGGGAGCGTGGAGCCCACTGGGAGAACACCGTCGCCATCACGGAGCACGGGCTCTGGGTGCTCACGGAACCCGACGGGGGAGAAGCAGAGCTGACAGCGCGCGGCGTCCCCTTCGGCCCGCTCGGCGAGTGACGTCCACGACTTTTACCATGGATCACATGAGCAAGCTGCCGCCATCCTCCCGATACCTTCAACGCGCTGACGAGCCGGTTGGTGAGACGGAACGGGGCGCCCTGACGAAGCGGGTGTCGGATGCCTTCGCGGATGGCCGGCTGGACGCGGATTCCTACCGGCAGTTCATGGACGTGATCTACGCGGCCAAGACCTTGGGCGAACTGGTCCCGGTGGTGGAGCAGCTCCCGGCGGCTGCGGTCAACACTCCTGCGATCGTCGGCGAAGGAAAACTGCCCGCGGGGCAGGTCGGCGAGATCCGCACCCCGGCGCGCGTCGGATGGGTGGTTTTTGGGGCAATCACGGGGGTTGCTGCCCTGCTGGCTCTCGTCGCTGTTCTCCTCCTGCTGCTGCTCTGAGCGGACGCGCGGGGATCGCCCGGGGCCTCACTCCGCGAAGATTCCGATCACTGGGGTCCAGTGGACTATGCGGACATCGGCCAGCACGTTGTTGGTCCGGAACGGGTCTCCGGCGAGCAGGTCAGAGACGGCCTCGGAGCTCTCGGCCTTGACAACCAGAAGGGCCGACGGGGGTGTGGCCTCGGGGTAGGCTCCGCCCGCGACGAGTCCCTTGCCGGTCAGGCCTGACAGGAAAGCCCGGTGCTCGGGGCGATGGCGGGCTATGAGCTCGGTGTCGTCGACGTAGGTGTAGTGAACGGCGAAATACTGCATGGGCCAACGGTACGGCTCCACGGTGGTGGTGACCCTCCCGGGGTGGATTTGGGGCGTTGCCGCGTGCCGCGTAAACTGCCTCTGGTACTGCGGTTTCCTGCCGCGCCCGGAAACCGGTTTCCACCGACGAATGAGAGCACATGGCGAAGAAAGAAGGAGCCCTCGAACTCGAGGGGACCGTGGTCGAGGCGTTGCCCAACGCAATGTTTCGCGTTGAGCTGCCCAACGGGCACAAGGTCCTGACCACCATCAGCGGAAAGATGCGCCAGCATTACATCCGCATCCTGCCCGCCGACCGAGTGGTTGTCGAGCTTTCCCCCTACGACCTCACCCGCGGCCGTATCGTGTACCGGCACAAGTGACCAGCCAGGTCCTGACAAGTGTGAGTCCTCAACGCCCGGCCATGGCCGGGCGTCTGTTTCTCCCGCGGCGGGTTGGAAAAACCGGCGATGTGACGTAGGCTTTGTCGTCGGCCGTCCATGCCCGGATGTCGTCGTGCGCCTGCGATGGTCCGGATTTCCGGCGGCCGGCTCATCCACCACAGATTGGGCAGGAGACTGCCCAGTCGCCGATTGAAAAGGTTGCTCGAATGAAGGTTCAGCCGAGCGTCAAGAAGATCTGCGACAAGTGCAAGGTCATTCGCCGGCACGGTCGTGTGATGGTGATCTGCGACAACCCGCGCCACAAGCAGCGTCAGGGCTGACAACCCGACGAGGGAACGCAGAACATCGCGGAACGGGGCAGGTCGCCCAGCCCGCCTGACAAGTGAACACAACGTGATCGCAAGGGCCGCCGGAAACGGTGACTCCCGACCCTTGGACGAAGGCCAAGGCCCCTCTGCGGCGACAGAACCGCCGCGCGCCAGGAGGGGACGCGACACGCCACACACCTTCGCGGTCCCCGACCTGACCGGGCGGAAGCCCACAGGGACCGGAAACACTGAAAGGTAGAACATGGCACGCCTCGTTGGTGTCGACCTGCCGCGCGACAAGCGCCTGGAGGTCGCCCTCACCTACATCTTCGGGATCGGCCGCACCCGCGCCGCCGAGACCCTCGCCGCCACCGGTGTCAGCGGCGATCTCCGTGTCCACCAGCTCACCGACGAGCAGCTCGTCGCGCTGCGTGACCACATCGAAGGCAACTACGAGATCGAGGGTGACCTCCGTCGCACCGTTGCCGCCGACATCCGCCGCAAGGTCGAGATCGGCAACTACCAGGGCCGTCGCCACCGCAGTGGCCTTCCGGTCCGTGGTCAGCGCACCCGCACCAATGCGCGCACCCGCAAGGGCAAGAAGAAGGCCGTGGCCGGCAAGAAGAAGGCACGCTGACCCGCGCGGTGAGCTGAGACAGGAGATTTGACTACTGATGGCAACAAGCCGCAAGCAGGCCGCCAAGACCAAGGTGCGCCGCAAGGAAAAGAAGAACGTCCTCGCCGGACAGGCTCACATCAAGAGCACCTTCAACAACACGATCATCTCGATCACCGACCCCAACGGGGCAGTGATCTCCTGGGCCTCCGCCGGCACCGTCGGCTTCAAGGGCTCCCGCAAGTCGACCCCCTTCGCCGCCCAGATGGCAGCCGAGGCCGCTGGCCGCCGTGCCATGGAGCACGGCATGAAGCGCGTCGACGTGTTCGTCAAGGGCCCGGGCTCGGGCCGTGAGACCGCGATCCGCTCGCTGGGCGCCGTGGGCCTCGAGGTCGGGACCATCTCCGACGTCACGCCCGTGCCGCACAACGGCTGCCGTCCGCCGAAGCGTCGCCGCGTCTGAGCGCCCGAGAAGTAAAGGACTGAAGAGAAAATGGCTCGTTACACCGGCCCCATGACCAAGAAGTCCCGCCGCCTCGGGACCGACCTGGTTGGCAATGACAAGGCTTTCGAACGCCGCCCCTACCCGCCCGGTGTCCACGGTCGCGGCCGCACCAAGGACTCCGAGTACTCGCTGCAGCTCAAGGAGAAGCAGAAGGCTCGTTTCGCCTACGGCGTCCTCGAGAAACAGTTCAGCCGCTACTACGAGGAAGCGGACCGTCATCCCGGAAAAACCGGTGACAACCTGCTGCAGATCCTCGAGTCGCGTCTCGACAACGTGGTGTACCGCGCGGGCTTCGCGGCCACCCGCAGGCAGGCCCGCCAGCTCGTGGTGCACGGTCACTTCCTTGTCAACGGCAAGAAGGTGAACATCCCGTCGTACCGTGTGAAGGCTCACGACATCATCGACGTCGCCGAGAAGTCGATGAACATCCACCCGCTCGTGGTGGCTCGTGAAACCCACGGTGAGCGCACCGTTCCCGCGTGGCTCGAGGCCCGTCCCAACCGGATGCGCATCCTCGTCCACCAGCTCCCCGTCCGCGAGCAGATCGTGATCGACGTCCAGGAGCAGATGATCGTCGAGCTCTACTCCAAGTAGTAGGCACCACCGGGGTGGTCGGTACCACAACCGCCGACCATCCCAGCTCGGGTCTCCGGGCCCCGCGGCCGGAGCGGTTCCGGTCGCGGTATTCGCGCCATCAAATAGTGGGTGGCGCGGGAAGGAAGAAAATGCTCATCGCACAGCGTCCGACCCTGTCGGAGGAGACGGTTTCCGAGTACCGGTCACGGTTCATCATCGAGCCCCTCGAACCCGGTTTCGGCTACACCCTCGGCAACTCGATGCGTCGCACCCTGCTGTCGTCCATCCCGGGCGCGGCCGTGACCTCCATCAAGATCGAGGGCAATCAGCACGAGTTCTCCACCCTGGAGGGCGTCGTCGAGGACGTCACCGAGATCATCCTCAACCTCAAGGGCCTGGTCCTGTCCTCCGAGGAGGACGAACCCGTGGTCATGTACCTGCGCAAGGCGGGAGCCGGTGAGGTTACCGCGGCCGATATCCAACCGCCGGCCGGGGTCGAGGTGCACAACCCCGAACTGCACATCGCCACCCTCGGCGAGGGCGGCAAACTCGAGATGGAGCTCGTGGTCGAACGCGGCCGGGGCTACGTCTCGAGTGTCCTCAACAAGGATCCCGACGCGGAGATCGGACGGATCCCCGTCGACTCCATCTACTCTCCCGTGCTGAAGGTGAGCTACAAGGTGGAGGCCACCCGCGTGGCGCAGCGCACCGACTTCGACCGGCTCATCATCGACGTCGAAACCAAGCCCTCCATGGCGCCCCGTGACGCCGTCGCATCCGCCGGACGGACCCTGGTGGAGCTCTTCGGCCTGGCTCGTGAACTCAACGTCAACGCGGAGGGCATCGAGATGGGACCTTCGCCCGTGGATGAGCAGATCGCCGAGTCGCTGAACCTGCCCGTCGAGGACCTGAACCTGTCGGTTCGTTCCTACAACTGCCTCAAACGGGAAGGCATCCACACCGTCGGTGAGCTCGTCGCCCGCTCCGAGGAGGACCTCCTCGACATCCGTAATTTCGGTTCCAAGTCGATCCTCGAGGTCAAGGTCACCCTTCACAACCTGGGACTCTCGTTGCGTGACGCCGCCCCGGGGTTCGACCCGATCCAGGCCATCGAGCGCTACGACCAGGAGCACGAGGGCGAGGATGACCTCGACACCGAAGCGGACGAAGACTACGCCGAGACCGAGCAGTACTGAGAACCCACACCGAGCGCTGCTCGGGACCAGACCGAAAGAATTGAGACATGCCTAAGCCGACCAAGGGCCCCCGTCTGGGTGGTAGCCCCACCCATGAGCGCCTCATCCTGCGCAACCTGGCCACCCAGCTCATCGAGCACGGCCGCATCACCACCACCGAGACCAAGGCCCGCCGCGTCCAGCCGCTGGTCGAGAAGCTCGTCACCAAGGCCAAGCGCGGCGACCTTCACGCCCGTCGCCTGGTGCTGAAATCGGTGACCGACAGGGACGTGGTGGCGAAACTGTTCGAGGAGATCGCACCTACTCTTCAGGGCCGTGACGGTGGGTGCACCCGCATCACCAAGATCGGCATCCGCAAGGGCGATTCCGCGCCTCTGGCGGTCCTGGAATTCGTCACCGAACCGGTGAAGAAGAAGTCCGAGGACGAGGACTGAGTCCGGAGCAACGGGGAGGCATCCTGGCCCAGGATGCCTCCCCGTTTCGTTTTCCGCGAAGTTTCTTCGAACCAAGCCGGTTGAGCCGGGCTGTGAGGAACGAACAGCTCGTGTCGAAACCATGGTGACTGTGTCTGGAGTCTTGTGATCGGGTCTGCTTGTCGGTTGCCGGGTGGGTTTCGACTCAGCCGTTCACTAGCGCTCACGAGCTGGCTCAACCAGCTTCGATGTCGCCTCGGTGCTGGTCTCGCACCCAGGCAGCTATTCCCCGGTTCTCGGGCAGCAGTGCGTAGAAGGTGGCCTGATAGGCGTGGTAGAGGTCAGGCTTGCCCTCCCACGTGTGGGTGACGGGGCGGTTCTGCACGTCGAGTTCCTGCCACCAGGAACCGTCCACGTGGTCGATGACGTGTTCATCGGCGTAGGTCCAGAGGGTACGGTAGGCGTCCTCGTAGCGCTGCTCACCGGTGGCGCGGAACAGCCCTGCGGCCGCGCCGATGCCCTCGGTGATCTCCCAGAAGAACCGTTCCGGCACCACGGGTTTCCCGTCCCAGTCGACGGTGTAGCAGAAACCGCCGTTGTCCGCCCAGGCGTCGTGGAATGCGCCGTCGAAGAGGTTCCGGGAGGCGTCCAGCAACCAATCCTCCCGAATGCCGTGGCCACGGAGCTGGAGCAGCAACTTCGACCACTCGAGCCAGTGCCCGGGCTGGGAGCCGTAGGGCTGGAATGGATGCCGGAGTTCGTCGCGATTGTGGTCGGGGAGTTCTCGCCAGGCGGCATCGAAGTGTTCCGGGAGCCGCCAGGCCCCTTCCGTGGCGTCTGCGGCCCGGCCCGCGATGCGGTGCGCGATTCTTGCGGCCCGTTCCAGGAGTCGCTCGTTGCCGGTCGTCTCGTAGGCCGCCAGGTAGGCCTCCGTCAGGTGCATGTTGGCGTTCTGGCCGCGGTAGGGCTCGGCCTGGTGGAATTCGCGGTCGAAGACATCGATGCCCGCGCCGTCGGCCTCCACCCAGAACCTCTCGATGACGTCCAGGGCCGCTGCCAGCAGCTCCTCGCCCCCGGGAATTCCGGCGGTGGTGGCGGAACTGGCGCCGAGCAGGATGTGGGCCTGCCCGTAGAGTTCTTTACGGGAGCTGGGGGAATCGCCTCCGACGGTCGGGAACCATCCGCCGTGCTCGGTGTCGCGGCCGGCGCCGTTCAGGTAAAAACCGATGCCGTGCCGGGCCACGTCCTCGGCTCCGGGGCGCCCCTGCATGGCTGCTATGGAGAAGCAGTGCAGCATTCGTGCGCCCAACCACACCTGCGATCCCAGTCGGGGCAGGGCGCGGCCCTGCGAATCGAGGTAGGCGTAGCCCGCACCGGGCAGCACCACCTCGGGTTGGAAGAAGTCCAGCAGCGCTTCCCGGTGCCGTGCGAGCCAGTCGCGATGCTCGATGCTGTCCAGCCAGCTGATCTGCTCGGGGTGCAGTTGATTCATCATCAGGTCTCCTTCGACTGTCGACGGTCCGTGCGACGATGTCCTGTGTACGCGGTGGAAAAGCATCTGTGCGAAGGGCCGCACGATCGTCGATCCTCAGGGTCGTGAACGTGCCAAACATCGTAACGGCACGGATGACGTTTCGGGATTCTTCACCGGGGGTCTGCGAAGGGATCCCACGCAGGGTCGGGGTGAATCTCCAACTCGATCTCACGGGCGGCCGTCGCCGCGGCTTCCGGGCCCGTGAGGTGACCGATCAACGCGGCCGTCATGTCCATGCCGGCTGCCACCCCGGAGGAGGTCCAACGGTTCCGGTCATGCACCCACCGCGCCCTGCGTACCCATGTGACCTCGTCCCCGTGTCCTGACGCCCAGCCGAAGGCTCGTTTGTTGGAGGTGGCCCGGTATCCGTTCAACAAACCAGCGGCCGCCAGAACCGCTGAACCGGTGCACACCGAGACGACGATCGAAGCGGGGGCTGCCACGTGGCTGAGCATCTGAAGGAATTGTTGGTCGCGGACCAAGCAGCGGGTGCCGGGGCCGCCCGGCATGAACACGATGTCGGAGTGTGCTGCGTCTTTCAAGGACACGGGAACCACGATTTCTGCTCCCTGACTGCTGCGAACCGGCCCTGTGTCGGGTGCCACGTAGATGATCCGGTACTCCTCGGGCAGCCGGGCGAGGAGCTCGACCGGCCCGAACACGTCGAGTAGCTCGAAACCCTCGAACAACACCACCGAGACGTCGTACACGACCCTCAGCCTACGGGCGTTTGCCATGTGGACGCTGGGCGGCCCGTGTCTGGTTCAGCGTCTCACCGTTGGTTTCCTTGTTGGGCTGCTTCGCGTTGCTGTTCCACGGGGAGGGCTTTGAAGGCTCCCATGGCGTTGGGGTCGTTGCGTGGGACGCCGGCCTTTACGGCCCGGCGATACCAGCGGGGAAGAAGAAATCGGGGAAACCAGAAGAAGAGGCCAAGCAGGGAGGTTAGTCCGCAGAATAGCCATGTCAGCCCGATTACTCCTGCTACGATCTTGGGGAGGGGGAGTTTGAATGCCGGTACTGACATGAGCAGCATGGCCACACCCCCGTGGAACATGGCGAGGGGTGGGCAGGTCCAGCCGCGGTAGTTGACGACGAAGCGGGGAACAGGTTCCGTGTAGGCTACCCAGCCTTGCCAGAGGCAGAGGACGCCGATGATAAGAAGGAAGATTGCGGTGAAGATATCGCCGGGGGCGAGACCTTCCATGAGAATTGTGTGACCTATCATCTGCTGAATGTTCCTTTGCACCAATTCCAGAACCCTTCGCCAACATCGGCAATGCGGTCACCCAAGCTTTTGCCGTCGCCGGTATCGATGCTCATTACAAGTCCAACCCCGACGCCCACTGCGAGGCCGACTGTGGTTCCTCCCACTGGAATCATGGAGCCAACTGCAGCACCTGCAGCCGCTGACGCGACTACCTGTGATCCTGTTCGCACGGTAGCGCTCTCGGTGACGCGTGATTGCCGTTCGCTTGCGGAAAGTTCCGGGTTTTGTTCGCGGTATCGTTTGTTGGCTTTCTCGTGCTCACTGCTGTAGGTCAAGCCGACCCCGAGGACGAAGAGGCCGCGTCCTGCCACGCGTCCGAGGGTCGATGTGCCGGTGCGGGTCTGCTGGTTGTGTCTCCGTCTCAAGGGCTGTCATTTGGTGGCGTCGAGGGGTGTCATCGTTGTTTTCCTCGTTGGGCTGCTTCGCGTTGTTGTTCCACGGGGAGGGCTTTGAAGGCTCCCATGGCGTTGGGGTCGTTGCGTGGGACGCCGGCCTTTACGGCTCGGCGGTACCAGCGGGGAAGAAGGAATCGGGGAAACCAGATCAAAAATCCCAGCATGAAGATGATGAAACAGATGAAACATGTCACGCTGACTGCGAACATTATAGCTCGGGGAAGAATTGGCTTCAGGCCGGCTATTCCCAAGCATAGCATGAATCCGCCTCCGTAAGGGAGTGCGAGAGGTGTTGATGACCACCCTCTGTAGCCTATGACAAATCGAGGTGTGGGTTCACTGTAAATTACCCATCCTCTCCAGAGTGAGAGGATGCCCAAAATAATGAGCCCGATCGCAGTGAATATTGCTCCGGGGGCAATGATTTCTAGCGACATTATTTCACCTCTCATCCGCCAAACGGGTTTTTGAGTGCATTCCAAACTCCCTCGCCGAAGTCTGCGATGTGGTCCCCGACAGTCTTGCCTTCGCCGGTTTCGATGCTCATTACGAACCCAACCCCGGCGCCCACTGCCAAGCCGACGGCGGTTCCTCCTACAGGGAGGATGGAGCCAACCAGAGCTCCTGCTCCTGCGGCTGCCGCTACCTGTGAGGTTGTTCGCACGGTAGCGCTCTCGGTGACGCGTGATTGCCGTTCGCTGGCGGTGAGTTCCGGGTTTTGTTCGCGGTATCGTTTGTCGGCTTTCTCGTACTCACTGCTGTAGGTCAAGCCGACCCCGAGGACGAAGAGGCCGCGTCCTGCCACGCGCCCGAGAGCGGACGTGCCGGTTCGGGTCTGCAAACTGTGTTCTCTTCCGAGCCCCCACGACCCCGTGATGTTGGGAGGACGGATCACGGTTGCCGGGCCGTATCGTCCCGGTGGAGGACCTAAAAACGTTTCGGTCAGTGCAGTGCGAAAGCGGCTCAGGATGCTTCCCGGCTGATTGGGTCGGAAAAGCCACGACTTCCAGTCCCAATACCGGGATTTGGCGTGGCTCATCCAGTAGGGCATTTTGAAATCGTGCCCGAAAACGCGGACGACGAAACGTCTGATGATGCGCTCGACGTCCACCTTCCTACTCTCACCTACAGCGCCCAGAGCAGCTATCATGGTGTCCCCTGGGACTCCGGACCATGCAGGGACATTCGGTGTTGGCAGGCCGTCGTCCCCGATCGCCGCCAGCTGTTCGAAGCAGGTGTTGATCGCGGCTTCGTACTTCTGGACGAGTACCACGATCTTTCCCTTGAGAGCCACGGCCTCATCCATGTAGCCCTGTCGACCCTCCCCATCTTCAGGGATAGATTTGGCATCAAAACTGGCGGCTTCTTTGACCAACTCATCGCGCTCCGGTTTGAGGGCGGAGACCTCATCGGCGAACAGCGTCATGGCCGCTTTGACGCTGACGCACCCGTCCGAGGCGTGTTGGCTGGACTGCAGGGCCGGGTTCAGCGCCGAGTACAAGAGATCCTGGTGGGGAGTCTCGTAGCAAGCACCGAGGCCCTTCCACGTGCTGTGTGCTCCCT
Source organism: Propionibacteriaceae bacterium (assembly GCA_905372155.1). GTDB lineage: Bacteria > Actinomycetota > Actinomycetes > Propionibacteriales > Propionibacteriaceae > Arachnia. Next base: position 9,863 of record CAJPNZ010000028.1, on the reverse strand, counting down.
CCACGTGCTCCGCGAAGCTGGCGCCGTGCTCCATGAGGCTGGAAGCCGCGCTGAACAACGAGGCTGGATCCGGCCAGTCCTCAAGGCCGCTCGTGTCGATGATGCTCATACTTTCTTCCCATCCGTGATGCGGACCTCGTCCACGATGTTGGCAGCTCGCTCGGTCTGGTCCGCCATCTCGTGGTCCCCCGCCTGAATGGCCGTAACGGCTGAGCGTCCCCCGGCCACGGCATCGGTGATCTGCTGCTCGGCCCCGGTCATCCCTGCCGTCAGAACCCGGTTGTAGACGGCATTCAAACGTGCCGCCAGCTTCGCACTCTTCCCCGTGCACAGGGAACCGAGCGTGTCGATGTCACCCGACACCGATGTGTGAGCCGTCGACGCATTCGAACACTCCCCCTCGACCTTCGAGAAGATGCTGTTGCAGGCCGGGGCGTTCACTTTGTAGTAGGTCATGTATTCCTCCTGTTTCCCGTTGCCGGGTCGAGACCCGCGATGGTCCCGACCAGACGCAGCCAGAACGGATCGTCGTGATCCTGCTGAATGGAAATGAGACGCCGGATGTTGCGCAGGGAAGGATTGACCCAGCTCACCGCGTCTCCTCGCGTGTGCGTGTGAACCCAGTTGAGGACCGGCTCATCAAAGCCGTCGCTCAAGGACATGTAGGTCCACCGCTGCTCCACGAACTCGCCCACACCGCCCACATGGAGACCGGGCGTCACGTTCTGCTCGAGTTTGGCCTGTAGCTCCGCGCGGCTCAGCTCCAGGTGCATGTCGAACGGCCACGACGGGAACGCCTCCACCCAGGCCAGGAGGAGACGGAACAGGTCGTTCGAGGGGCAGTATCCCAAGAATTTCCGACCCTCGAGCTCGGGGTGTGGGACCACGAACATCGTCGTGGAATCCGTTATCCAGAACCTGAACTCGGTGACCTTGGGAGCTGCCACCCGAATCTTCCAGGCCTCGCCGCTCAGAACGTGGTCGACATACCAGAAACCGGCGCTGGAAAGATTTCCGTCGTAGTCCACCAGCTCCGCGGCAGCCAGCTCCTTCCTCAGCTCGCCCGTGACAGGAGGAAACACCCGCGTCCTGGCGCTGTTCAGGAAGATCGTGCTCGCCTCATCGCTGAGCACGATCGGTTCGGCCTGCAACACGAGAACGGGAGGCTTGATCACGCTGAGATCCTCCCGGGGTGCCCCGTCATATGCCGTCGCCCACTCGTCCAATACGACCGGGGGCGCGTTCGATTCTGTGGGCGGTGCGGTGCGCTCCGCGACCGGCATGGCCGCCAGCGATTCCGCGATCGTCTCGTGCTGATCGCCCGGCGACCATTCGACGAGAGGCAACGTCACAGTCAGCTCAGCGACCACGCCGTCGACGACGGCGAGTTCCTGAATGCTCAGAAGACAGAGAATGTTGCCGTGAATCTCCTCGTTCGTGACCGGGGAGAGCGTCCAGATCCGTCGATGCTCCACCCCGCGGCATCGCACCGCCTCGACCCGCACCACCAGCGTGCCCGGCGCCTCCTTCCCGAACGCACGAAGATTCGCCTGGCTGATGGCCGCCAACGTGTCGGGGTGCCCCTCGACCCGGGATTCCCTGAGAACCGCGTTGGGCGTGAAACCCAGCACGGAAGCCGGCGCCGTCGCTATCACACAGCCCGGCTCCCGTACCTCGGCCCAGCCATCGGGCACCTCGCAGAAGAAAGTCGATCCCAGCAGGTGCATGTCTCACCCTTTCGGAGTTCCGCAAGTCCTCGCGAACCAGCTTGACGGTCATTGTCACCTCGTGCTCAGGGCTGAGGTGAATGTCGCGGTGTGTCGGCCACCTGAACGATGTAGGGCTGCTCCCCGCGGCGGATGTAACGACCACGACCAGGCGGCATGTGTTCCGGGGTGATCCGGGGCAGTATCTGGCCCTCCGACCGGTCGCCGGACATCAGCAGTATCGCCCCGCCGGTGTCCCGGATGCTTTGCAGCAACGGACCGTAGAGCGCCCTCGTGGCGCCTGCGACGGGACGGGTGGCCACCACATGAAACCCCAGGTCCCGCGCCGCGGGCAGGTAGGGAACCAGCGGAGCGAGGGGTTCGGAACCGCCGGCCGAGATGATGTCGTGATCGTCGATGAGGAGAACGACCTGCGGGGACCGCAGCTTCTCCTCCGGGCTGCGGGAGGGACGGGCCTCCAGCTCGCTGGCTATGGAACTCGCGAGCCCCGCTGCTTGCCGGAGGGAACTGGCGTGGGCCGCGAGGTAGGCGTCGGGAATGACCCCCGGGACGTGCCCGCGTGGATCAACGACGGCGATCGCCAGTTCCTCCGGGGTGTACCGCTCGATGAGCCCCCGGGCGATGGTGCGCAGCGTGGTGGATTTGCCGCATTTCGCGTCGCCCAGCACGAGAAGGTGCTGGTCCCCGTCGTCGAGATCCCACAAAGCGGTGTCCATGGTGTCCTGCCGGAGGCCCAGCGGAACGGAGGACTCCTCTGCGGCGTCGGGCAACGACTCGGGCGGCAGGTGTTCGGGAAGCAACCGGATCGGCGCGGCGGCCGGACCGGACCACGACTCCGAGACCTGCTGCGCGAGGCGTTCGAGAGCCTCCCCGACGTCCTCGGATTCCGAGATCTCCAGGCTCGGGAGAGCCACCTGGGCCAGGGTCTTGTTGTCGGTCAGCGCCCGGCCCGGGGTGTCGGACGGAATGGTCGGGGCCAGTTTGCGGTCGATTATCGAATCGGTGGGATCGTTCAGACGCAGTTCGACACGGGTGCCGAACAAGGTCTGGTGCGCCATCCGGAGTTCCCCCCAGCGGCCCATCGAGACCACCAGGTGCAGGCCATAGCTGGCGGCCTGGAGCATGAGACGGGTGAAGGAATCCTCGAGCGGCTCGAAATCACTGCGGAGGATGCCGTAGCCGTCCACCAGCAGCACGATGTCGGCGCTGGCCAGTTGGGGCAATCGGCCCGCGGCGTGCATGGCGCGCAACTGTGACATCGAATCGATGCCGCTGCTCTTGAACAACTGCTCGCGGGAGCGCAGCATCAGGGCCAGTTCCTCCACAAGACGACGCATCCGGTCGGTGTCCCCGCGTGTGGCAACCCCGCCGACGTGAGGGAAACCTTCGATGCGCCTGAGACCGCCACCGGCCAGGTCCATGCCGTAGATCGCCACCTGCTGGGGGGTGGCGTGCAGCGCCAAGGAAGCGGCCACCGTGCGCAACAGCGTGGTGCGACCGGTCTGTGGGCCGCCGATGATCGCGACGTGGCCGCCGCTGCGGGTCAGATCCAGCGTCCAGGGGAGTTGACGTTGATGCGCCGGATCGTCCTCCAGACCGACGACCACCTGCAGCGGATCGCCATCGGAGCGTTCCCTGACCTGCCCGAGAGTGAGGCGGCTGGGTAGTGGTGGAAGCCAGACCGGGGAGACAGCTGTGTCGTCGGCCCGCAGCCCTGCGACGACCTCCTCCACGAGGGTGCGTCCCGTGTCCGGGCGACGCAGCAGGGGAACCGACGGGTCACGTTCGTCGACGTTTATGCCGTTGTAGACCGGGAGTTCGTAGATGCGTGGACCCGAGGTCACCGTTTCCTGACGGACCCCGCTCGGTACGGGCCCGGAGACGTACCCGGCGCGGAATCGCTGGTACACCGAGGTGTCGACCTTCAAATAGCCGTACCCGGGCATGGGCGGCAGGTGGAAGGCGTCGGTGGAGCCGAGCACCACCTGGGATTCCGACTCGCTGAAGGTCCGCAACCCCAGCCGGTAGGACAGATAAGTGTCCAGGCCGCGCAGTTTCCCACCCTCGATCCGCTGGCTGGAAAGCAGCAGGTGAACCCCGATGGAGCGTCCGATGCGTCCGATCTGCAGGAACAGATCGATGAAATCCGGCTCAGCGGTGAGCAGCTCACCGAATTCGTCGATGACCACGAACAGATGCGGCATCGGGGGCAGGTCGGGTCGTTTGCGGCGCAGTTCCCGGTAGTGGGTGATCGACGGCGAGGAGTCCGCGTCCTTGAGCTGCTGCTGGCGGCGCACCACCTCACCCTGCAGCGATGCGCGGGCACGCACGGTCAGTTGTGGATCGTCGGCGAGGTTGTCGATCAGACCGGCCAGGTGGGGGAGCGGGGTGAAGGGGGAGAAGGCCGCCCCGCCCTTGTAGTCGATGAGGATCATCGCCAGATCCTCCGGTGAGTGCGCCGTCGCGAGTGACAGGATCAGGGTGCGGAGCATCTCCGACTTGCCGGAACCGGTTGCGCCGATGCAGATACCGTGCGGTCCCATTCCCTGCTGGGCGCTTTCCTTCAGATCCAAGTACACGGTGCGGCCGTTGTCGTCGATGCCGAACGCGACACGCAGGAAGTCCGCCGGGGTGCGGGGACGCCACAGCTGGGCCAGATCAATGGGCTGGTGCAGGTCGACGCCCAGCAAGTCCTCGATGTCGGCCTGTTCACCCTCGACGACCTCCTGGTGAAGGGCCGAGAAGGTACGGCGTGCGGCGAGGTCACGGGCAATGGCCTCAAGCTGCCAGGATTCCGCCCCCTCCGGGGTGAAACGGGTGGTGCTGGGCTCGGTGCCGCGGGCCCCGTGTGTGATGGTCGCCTCGTCACGCAGGTCGATGCGGATGTCAACGTCGTCGGGTTCGTCCAGACGGTCATCCAGGAGGTGGACGACGGTCACCTCCAGGTCACGGTGGTGGAGGGTCTGATCGGGATGCCGCAGGCCTGATGCCGGGTGCCCGTGATCGTCGGAGATCACCACCAACCGGGACAGCTCCTCCGCCTGCCCGCCCCGCCGCCTGGCTGCCGTAGCGGCGGCGGACCGTCCGGCCATCTCGCTGGCGAGGATGTCGCTCAGCGCATCGAGAGTGGGTGCGACGCGCCGGGCCGGCACGGGCCCGTCGAAAAGATTGGGATCATGAACGTGCGGCAGCAGGTCGAAACCCTGCCAGTCGCGCGCGTGCTCAACGGGGAAGGCGGCCGCCAGTTCCAGGTCCTCGGGCAATTGGTGGGCGGCGAGCTGCATGACCAGAGCGCGGATCATGGGGATGGTGCGTTCGCGAGGCCCTATCACCGCCACCACGGCGGCTTCCCTCAGGTCGGCGGTGGCGGGCATCGCCTCGATGGAGGAATGGGAACCGGTGAGCATCTCGGCTTCGCGCAACAGGATCGGGTCGATCGGCTCCACGGGGGATTCGGAGGTGGGGACGTTCAGTGTGAACCACGGCACCGTCGCCATCCCGATGCGCGCCTGAAGGTGGTCGGCGTCGGAGCGGCGTCGTTCCCACAACCTCTCGGGGTCGTGGATGAAACTGACGAGCCCGGCCGGACTCGGGTGCAGCGCCAAGGCGGTGTTGCGGGCGTGCTCGGCCTGTTCCCGCAGCTTGTCGCGGGTGCGTTCGAGGTAGTCGAGGTAGCGACTGCGGTGGAGACGCAGCTGCTTGCCGGCGCGTCCCCGGCTGGAGATGGCGAAACCGAGACCGCTGACGAGGGCCACGGTGAAAACCACGGCGGCGATCAGCATGAACAACGGCTGGCCGTTGCGCATCACCACCATCATCACCACTGATGTGAGCGCCCCGACCACCGGCAGCAGGAACTGGAACGGGGTCGGGCTGATCTCGGCGCCGAGCGTGGGCGGCGACGGGATCTCGATCGGGCCCGGACGTTCGAGCGGTGTCGTGGTGCGGGTGGGGCGTTGGATTCGTCTGTGCGCCGGGGTGGGTTCCTGGAGTTCCTGATCCTCGGGAGCCATGGTTTCGTTCGTCACGGGATGCGTCCCTTCGCAGGGCGGGTGAGCGCCTCGATCAGGCCGGCGGCCAGGCGGTACATCTCGAAGGCATCGGGTTCCCTGAGTTTCTTCCGGGTGCCTGGGCGACGATCGTGGCGTTGCAGGACCGAAGTCGGGGGAAGCCCACGCACCAGCGCGCGGATCGACGGGCCGACCACACCGCGCACGTCGGCCACGGCCAGCAACACGGGAAGGCGTTCACCCAGGGCCGTCGCGACGTCGAGGGTTGCCTGGATCATTCCCCTGTCGGCCGCCGTGACCAGACACAGCGCGTGGGAGTCGGTGGCTATCAGGCTCAGCTGGGGAAGCGGCGCGGCTCCCCAGTCCGTGATCGTCAGATCGTGGTCGCGCTGGGCGTTGCCGACGACCTCACCCCAGAACAAGAGCGGATCGCTCCAGTGTTCGGGGGTCAGATGACGCACCGTGTGCGGGCTCGTCAACCGCGCGAACTGTGACCGTTCAGGATCGTCTGTGGTGATGACGAGCAGGCGGTCCGGACGCAACCGGGCCAGCATCACGGCCAACCCGGAGGCGATGGTCGTGGTGCCGCTCCGGCGCCCTATCGAGGCGACCGCGATCCGTCGCCTCACCGGCAGCGGGGTGTTGATATTGCGTGCCAGCTGCTCCAGATGCCGGTGACGGGCACTTCCCGAGGCTCGAAGCCAGGCGCTGATCATCGGAACGTCTCCAACAGATCGGTGTACACGTCGAGCGCGCCCAGGGCCAGAGGAATGGTGGTGATGATCAGCAGCACCTCCGCGACCTCGGCGGCGCGCCGCAACTTGGCCGCGAGGACAGTGCTGGGCCGGATCAGGGCGACGCCGAGCAACGCGGCCAGCAGGGCGGTTGCGATGGCCAACCGTGACGTGGGGCTGAGTTGCGGACTTCCGACGAACATCGCCAGCAGTGGCACCAACCCGGCGATCAGGAGCGCGATGCGCTGAGGTACGAGGGGCAACACACGGGCGCGCAGCAGGAGAACCAGACAGATCGCCGGGGTCAGGCCGGTGGCCCACGGGTTCTCCTGACCGGACAACGACAAGAGCGCAAGTCCCGTCGGGAGGCCGATCGCGATGACGGCCCAGGTAAGGGTGGCGAATCCCTCCTCGATGGCGTGGTCAACGTCCCGGCGTTCCGAGCGTTCCCCACGCATGGCGCGATCGTCGTACCGGGTCAGTCCGCTCAGGGCCAGGGCCACTCCCGGCAACAAGCCGATGAGCGCCATCCCCGTCAACGCCGTCACCACGGTGACCAGGATCCGCGGCCAGAACAGCTGATCCCCCAAAGCGGCCAGGACAGCGGCCAGCACCCCGACTCCGCTGCACAGCAACGCCGAACGCCGGTTCAAACCAGCCCCGACGATTGCCCCGAGCACCAGCCAGGCGGCGCCCGCCAGGACGACGATGCGGGTGCCTGCGGCCCAGGGTTGGGGAGCCAGGACGAGCAGAGGAGCGGCGATTCCGAAGGCCGCGGCCCCGAAGGCGGCGGCAGCCCCGGTGCGGGAGCGGCGGGCGAAAACTGCCGCCAGAACGGTCAGGAGCGCGGCTGCCAGGAGAATCCAGTAGTTCCTGGGATCCGTTGGTTCACCTAGCACGGCCTGTGCACTCACCGAAACGATGCCGGCGATGACAGCGGAAAGTGTCGCGACCGAGGCGGCGCCCGCGCCCTCGTCCCAGTGATCACCGCGCCGCCCGGCCGCCGTCGCCACCGTGTCGGTGATGTCAACGATCTCGGGGGGATGAGGGGCGTCGTCGAGAGGGGCCAGGTGGATCATCGTGCCGTGGTCGACCCCCTGATCCCCGAGGGTCGCGTCGAGTTCGATGCGCACTCCCGTGAGCGTGGTCAGCGCGATTTCACGTCCCCCGGGGATGCGTTCGTCCAGAACTTCCAGCAATTGCGGCAGCAGCGCCCCGACGGGTTCGTCGTCGGGAAGAACCAGGTCGGCTTTGCGGTTGCTGCCGATCATGGTGAGTCGCGTGTAGGCCATCACCGCTCCTTCTTGTCCTTCTTGACGACAGTGAGGGTCTCCGGATCGATGGTCAGACCCGATGCCGGATCCGTGTAGGTCTTGGTCTTCGGGTCGTAGTACCAGCCGAGCCGGATGTCGATCGTGCGGCCCTGAGGGTCGGTGGCCAGCATGGTTTCGGGATCGACCCGGAACCCGGTCCTGGGATCGATGTAAATGCCGGTTTCCGGGTTGAACAACAGCCCTGTCTTCTCGTCCTCGACGTATCCGTTACCGGGTTTTATGGGATTGGCCTTCATGGCCGCCATGAAGGAATTGACGGCCTGTTCGTGCTGTTGGCGTTCCAGTAGACCCAGCACGAAACCGGTGCCCAGACAGGCGACCCCGACAACCGCTGCGAGAATCACCGAGCCGAGAAGCCGGCCCAGATTCGTGTTCACCTTGTGGCGTTCCGTGAGTCTTCCGTGGATGAAGGCGGAAGCGAGACGTTCCCTGTGGGTTTTGGTGGTCTCGATCAGGGTGCGGTCGAATTCGTTCATCGCGTTCCTGGCAGGTTGGGGATGGCGTCGATTCGGAGTTCACGTCGTCCCAGCCGGAGATGTGCCAACAGGCCCGGGGCCATGGGAAGGCTGACGGTCTGGTCCGCGGGCAGTGGATGATCTCCTCGGGGAGTGACGATGGCGGTACCGCCACGGCTGCCCATGTCGCTGAGCGACAGCAAACCTGATTCACTCCACAGCATCAGGTGGGTGCGCGAGATGGTTCGGCTGATGTCGGTGACAGCCAAACAGTGATACGGGGGAGCCACCCGAGGGTCGCGCCCGATCACGCACGGCATGTCGAGACGATAGCTGGATCCGTCGTCGAGGGACGCGATCAACGTCACGTCGACGGGCGGGCGTTTGGGGGCCGTGGTGTCCAGGGCAATGGGGCGGGGTCGCGGACGCAACGGGTCTTGCCCGCGCCTGATGTCGACCGCGTGGAAACCGGGCAGCCTGCCGGGCAGTCCCATCACCGGATCGACCGCGCGCAGCCCCAAGAGCAGGTGGCCGGGGCTCGTGCCCAGATGCGTGCGCAGCAACCACCAACTGCTTGCCAGGGCGATCGTCACGGTGGCGCTCAACGACATCGTCAGCGCCCTGGGGAGATCACATGCCAGAGCCCAGAGGGTGACGGCGGTTACGAGCAGGGCCGCGACGGCGAAGTCCAGAGTCGCGGACGCGATGATCCGCCATGTTCCTGCCGGGGTGTCGGCGAAGGTGGGGTTGCTTTCGGCCACGGGACGACCTCCTCTCCCACATTCTCAGCTCTCGGAGTACATCAATCACGTTCCCCGGCGAGTCGCGCCACCTTTACCTATGGCCAACCCGGAAGGCGTCCAAATGGCGAGACCAGCGTGTCCTTCTCTTGAACTGCTTGACTGCTGAGCCAGTGGTGGCCGTAATCGATGGGCGAACGCTCCGGACGGCGGCCTCCCGGTCCTGTCGTCCACGAAGGTTTCGCCTAGTGGGAACGGCGTTTCTATTCCTCGATACCCCAATGACGGGGTGCGCCCTCCTGATCTTCCTGCGTCTCTCCGCGGCGTCTCGGCGCGCGGTCGCGAGCTGCCCCCGTGGCGATTTTTCCCTGAAACCTTGCGTGTCGTCGGGTTTTCTGTAAAGCTCACCTGCACCGTTTCCAATGGTCAAATGGATTTATGTTTCAACTTGTTTGTGAGGTGTTTCGTGTGAAGTTTGCGATGGAGAGTGACACGTTGGTGGTGTTGGGGCAGCGGTCTCAGACGGAGTCGGAGGATTTGGGGGTGTTGGTGAGGCGGTTGTTTGAGGCTGCTGAGCCGTTGTCGGGTCAGGTGAATGGTCCGGCGAGGGCTGCGTTTGACAAGTTCAAGGTGGGTGTGGATGAGATTTCTGCGTCGTTGAATTCTGCGTTGGCTGGGATTGTGGGTTCGATTTCGGGGCAGAATCGGGCGTTTGTGGCGGCGGCTGAGGATGGTGCGTCGGTGCATGCGTCGGCGGAGGGTGCTGCTGATTTCAGTGCTGAGGGGTTTTTGTCGCGTATCGGTCCGCAGTAGTTTCTGTTGGGGGGTTTTGCTTTTTTGGGGGGTGTTTGTTTATTTTTCTG
>CAJPNZ010000027.1 GCA_905372155.1 Propionibacteriaceae bacterium | reverse complement strand
ACGGGGGAGGGGATCTCGGTGTCGACCTTGTCGGTGGAGACCTCGAGGAGGGGCTCGTCCACCTCGACGGTTTCGCCGACGGCCTTCAGCCAGCGGGAGATGGTGCCCTCGGTGACCGACTCGCCCAGTACCGGGAGTGTTACTTCAGTTGACATGTGAACATTGGCTCCTTTTGTGTCTGGCGCGTCGCTATCCGTTCCAAGCCTATCCTTCAATCAGGTGTGCATGTGCAGGGCCGACCCGGCAAGGGCGAGGTTTGCCTCCGCCAGTGCCTCGCTGAGGCTCGGATGTGGGTGTATCAGTTCCTTCACGTCGTCGGGGGTTGCCTGCCAACCCACCATCAGGGTTCCCTCGGCTATCAGTTCGGCGATGTCATCGCCGATGGCGTGAACGCCTACGATCGGGCCATCCGGACGCCGAACCACCCGTACCAGTCCCGCGTCGCGGTCCCCGGGGGTCAGCATCAGGGCGCGGGCGTTGCCACGCAGGTCGAAGTCCGAGATCTCACAGCCCCCGGTCGCCGCGGCCTGCTCCTGGGTCAGCCCAACCGATGCGAGCTGCGGACTCGAATAGGTGATCCGCGGGATGTCGCGGTCCTCGGGGGGCCGGGGACGGATGGGACGCCCACCCGCCAGGTGGGTCAGGTGCTCGGCCAGGAAGATGCCGTGCGCGTAGCCGCGGTGCGCCAGCTGCGGGCCCGCGACCAGATCCCCGACCGCGAACACCCCCGCCGCAGTGGTGGTGAGCTCCCGGGTGACGCTCACGTGCCCCGTGGGCGTGAGGGCGACACCCGCGTCCTCCAGCCCCAGACCGTCGGTGACGGGTCGCCGCCCCACCGCGATCAGCGCGACATCCGCGGTGACGGTCCCGTCGGGCAGTTCCAAGCGCACCTGGTCGCCGTCGCGGACGATGCCCTCGGCCTTCGCCCCGAGCCGCAGGTCGACGCCCCGGGCCCTCAGGCGTCGTTCCAACACGGCGACGAGGTCCGGATCCTCGTTCGGGAGCAGGTGCGGCCTGGCCTCCACCAGGACCACGTCGACCCCCAGATCGCGCCAGAGGGACGCGAACTCGACGCCGATCACGCCGCCACCCAGGATGACCGCCCGCCCGGGAAGCCGTTCCAGGCGCAGCGCGTGTTCGCTGGTGAGGATGCGTTCCCCGTCGGTTGGCAGACCCAGCGTCACGGGGGCCGATCCGGTTGCCAGGACGACGTTGTGGGCACGCAGCAGCTCCCCGTCGACGTCGAGGGCAGGTCCTTCGGCATCGACCACCAGCCGGCCGTGTCCTGGGACCACCCGGATGCCGCGGGAGCGGATCAAACCGGTCAATCCGCGGTGCAGCCCCGAGACCAGGGAATCCGCGAAACCCCGCACCTTGGCGGCGTCCACCCCGGTGAGGATGGCGCCGATCCCCAGCCTGTCGGCCTTGGCGACTGTGGTGCGGGTCTTGGCCGCCTGCAGCCACGCCTTGGTGGGAACACACCCCCGGTGCAGGCAGGTGCCGCCCAGATCCTTCTCCTCCACCAGCGCCACGTCCAGCCCGAGCTGCGCGGCCCGCAGGGCGGTCGCGTAACCGGCGGGGCCGCCGCCCAGGATGGCCAGGTCATGAACTTGCGTCATGCGGGACAGTCTTCCATCCTCCCGGCATAATGTTCGGGTGGGTTGGTTCTCGAAACGCAGGGTCGCTGCAAAGGTCGCCAAGGAGCAGAAGGAAGTGGACGGTGTGCTCCTCGACCATCTCGACGGTTTCGTGACGACCCGCCGAGGCGTCGAGGCCTGGCTGGAACAGCCCACCAGCTTCAACAAACCGTCGATCCTGCTGGTGGCCGCCGACGGGGAATCCACCCGGCGCGCCATCCCCTCGATCGCCTTCGGATACGACTTCGCCTCCCGCCACGACATTCCCGCCTACGACGCGGGCGTGGTGCCGTATCCGCAACGCATGCGCGAATACGGGACACGGAAGAAGAAATTCTCCGGATAGAGTCGGTTCCAACAGGGGATTCGCGGCTCGAATCAGCCGAGAAAACGCCCATCCAACGCACGGCGGCCCGCGGTTTTCCAGCCCGGGGACCGGGGCGAACCCGCCGCAGGTCACGGCACGGGAATGCCGGGGGCGACTCGGGCGCTGCTGATTCCCCGGTTGCTCTTGCCCAGACGGAAACGTACTCGTCCCTTCAGAACCGTTCCTGATGCGGCCTTTTCATCCACCAGAGGTTCTGCGGGGAAAAGGGTGAACGTCCAGGTGTCGTTGTAATCACTGTCGGGTATCGTCCCGGCCGGTGATTGAAGCAGACGTGCCCCCCACAGCTGGCGGGTCATGGCGTCGCGGGTGTCGTGTCCCAGAACCTCGAAACGTCGCCGCTCCGCATCCCGGACATCCGTGTGGCTTCCCGCCGAGATGCCCTGGGGACCGATGACCGAGACGAACGGGGTCCACGGGATCCCGGGGAGGGTGAGATCGACGCCTTGTCCCAGCGCAGGGTCCACGAAATCCTCGCCGAGGTCGGGGCTCTGCTGTTTCCGGGCCGCAGAGGGAAGATGGGAACGGGTGTCAATTTTTCTCGGGGAAGGGACCAGCAGCAACCCGAACTCCGTCCTCTTCCCGAACCGGAATGTTGCGAAATGTTCCCGGAGCGCTGCCGCCGCCCGTTCGGCACGTTTCCACCAGTCATCGTCCTGGATGCCTTCGAGATGTTCTACCGGGGTGGGCAGCCCTCGAACCGCGAGCATTTCCCGGACAGCCGGGCCCATCCACCCCGACCGGGCCATACGGTCGAGCTCGCTTTTCCGGAATGTCATGTGCTCGGGGGCTCCTGGGCTTCGCATCGACGGATCGGGTGCCTTCCCGGGTCGGTGAGATGGCGCCGGGTGCCGTGCCAAACTATCAGTCGCGGGGTCTTTTCGTGGGGACGAGGTGGCGATGCCCAAGGGCATCGGCGCGGCGCTCCCGAGCGTGTGCCCGGGAGTCATTGCCGATCATCGAGGAAACGAAGAATGACCTCGGCGCTGCGCCGTGCCCCGTCGATGTCTTGTGTCAGGGCGGCCAGTTCTCGCGCGCGTCGCCGCAGGGTGGCGTCGGTGAGCAGCCGCTTCACCAGGGAGGGGATCCTGTGCCGGCGGATGTCACGCATCGTGAAGGCCAGCGCATTGCCGAAGTCCACGCATTCTTCGATGTTGAGTTTCTGCTCCATCTGCATGCCGATGCCTGCGAAGGGGACACCCGAGGCGCAGGCCGTCTGCACCGTCCCCTCGCCCCCGTGGATGAGCGACGCGTCGATGAGTCCGCCCAGTTTGTGGGCGGGAAGGAAATCGAAGACCAGAACCGAGGGAGGCAGCCCACGACGATCCCGTGGGGTGAGGTAGCGGCCCGCCGTGGAGACGACGTCCACATCGAGATCCCCGAGGGCGGTGAGCAGCGGAAGCGCCACCTCGCGGCGGGCGGAGGAACCCAGACCCACGTGGATGAGCGGACGCCTGTGTTCCCGGGCGAGTTCCTCCACTTCCGGGGGCAGGTTCCCGGCGGTGCGGGCGTAGATGGGGCCGACCGCCACTTCACCGGGCGCCAGGGGCCGCCCGTCCAGCAGGGGGAACAGGGAAGCGATCGGCGCCAGATCGGCGTCGAGCATTGCTGCGGTGCGCCCGGGAAGCCGGAGGCCGTGTTCGCGGGCCACGCGGCGGAAAGCCGCTGGTTTCCACCGGAGATGCCTGGCGAGTTTCCCGGCCAGGAACCCTGCGAGGCGGTTGATGCAACGAGCGGCGGGACCTGTGTGCACGCACAGCGGAAGGTCGGAGACCGAGGCCAGGTGGCTTGCGCTCAAGGGGTAGGGGCGCAGGTACACCAACGGCACCCCGGCGATCCTGGCAGACAGCAGGAGAGTGAGGGTCGTCCCGATGATCACCGCGTCGGGTTGCCAGCGCGCGATCAGGTCCAGTTCGTTTCGCACCCGGGTGCGCACCGTGTGCGTCGTGAACGGAAAACGCAGCGAACGCCCCTGCTCGAAGGCGAAGAACCCAGCGGCCAGGGCATCGTCCACCTCGGGGGCGAGGAGGTCGAGATCGAAACCCGCCCCCCGGATGTAGGGGGCATAGGTGCGGGAGTACCCCATGAAACGCACGTCGTGCCCCGCCCGGGCGAGCGCTCGGGCCACCTCGACCCCGCGAGACGTCTCACCCAGGTTGAAGGTCTCGGGGGCGAAGAGGAAACGCCGCCCGGGTGTGCCGGTGCTCACGGATTCCCTCCGGGTGGGGACGCGATGCGCCCAGCCTGCTGGGCGAAGAACTCGCTGATCCTCCGGCTGCCGGTGCGTTCCGCGACGCTGTCCGTGCGCATGCTCCACGCCAGGAAACGGAGCATGTCGGCCCTGTGTGGCGCGAAGGGGCGGGCCAGCAGCGCCACCGCGTCCAGGGTGCGGGAGGGCAGGCGGGTGATCCTGGGGCGGGTGCCGAGGGCCTTGAACGCCAGTTCGGCGATCTCGCGGAAACTCAGTTCCTCCGGGCCGCCGACCTCCCTGGTGCCGCCGTCGCCCCGGTAGAGGTGATCGACGCAAACCGCCGCCAGATCCGCCCCGTGGATCGGGGTGATGCGCGCCCCGGGCGCCGTCAGCGCCACCCGGCCCCGGCGCGCCATCAGCAGCAGCTGCGCCAGGTCGGAGAAATAACCGCTCGGACTGACGACCATTCCCGTCACCGGTGAGGAACGGAGCTCGGCCACGAAGGCGCACTTCGCGCGGGTGAGTCGCGCCGGGCACCGCTCCGCCCCCAGCGCGTGCACGTACAGGAAGCCTCCCACCCCGTTCCTCTCCGAGGCCCGCAACATGCCGAGGTTGGCGTCGTGATCGATCTTCCACGGATCGCTTCCCTGCCTGGTGATCCCGAGCGCCGAGACGACGCTGCTCACGCCTGCGGTCAATCGGTTGGGAAGGTCCGGATCCCGCACGTCGCCGACGATCTGCTCTTCGATCAGACCCGACAGCGCGGGGGCGCCCCAGGCGCCGGGGTTCTCCGCGCGCCGTGCGTCCCGGACCACGGCCCGGATCCGGCGACCGCGCCGGTGCAGTTCCGCGGCGAGATGGCGTCCCAGGTACCCGGTGGCGCCCAGCAGGAGGACATCCGGGGCGCTCACCGGTCCGCCGCCTTGAGCATCCGGGTCAGGAGTACGCCGGTGATCCGGGCGCTGTCGTCCATGTGTTCGGGGTGGGTGGCGAGCCACCGGTCCAGCGCCGCCACCATGTTCCATGTGAGTTCCACGTGGAGGTCGGCCGGGAGATCCCGCTCGAGCTTTCCGAGGGCGCGGCCACGCTCCACCATGAGCGTGCACCACTGGTGGGCGGCCCGTTCGAACCGATCCCGCGTCGCCGACGGTGGCGCGTCGCGCAGGTGGAAGAGCACGGGAACGGCGGCCAGGTCCTCGTCGCGGCAGGCCCTGCCGAGGGCCTCCACGAGGCCGAGAACCGTGGGCCAGTAACTCTCGGCCGTGAGGGTGCCGGGATCGGCCACCTCGATGCGGTCCGCAAGCAGGGCCAGGCCGTCGGCGAGCGCGGCGTCGAACAGCGCCTCCTTCTCCTGGAAGAAATGGTAGAAGGAGCTGCGGGGGAAGTCGGCCCCCGAGAGGATCCGTTGCAGGGACGCGCCGCGGTAACCGTGGCGCGCGAAGTGGGCGCGGGCGGCGCGCATGAGGCGGGCGCGGCGCTCGGGGGCGATGGGTTTCCGGGGGCGCGGCATCCTCGCTGCTCCTTCTCGTTGATCGGGGATGGTACGAGGATACCTATTTCTGGACCGAGTTGTCCAGAAATTCTGTCAAACGAAATCCGGAGGTGTGTTCCCGGTGCTCGTCTCCCGGCCGGGAGACGAGCACCGGGAAACGACCGCGGGGCACCGATCCACGGATCGGTGCCCCGCGATGTCGTTGTGGCTGGAGCTCTCAGCCGGCCAGCTGGGTGGCCAGGGCCACCAGCGTGCGTACCGCGGCGCCGGTGCCGCCGAGCGGCGTGTAGCCGTACGGGGACTCGTCGTTCCAGGCCGGGCCTGCGATGTCCAGGTGTGCCCAGGAGACATCCTCCGGGATGAAGTGCTGCAGGAAGGCGGCCGCGGTCAGGGCACCGCCGTAGCGGTTCTTGCCGCTGGAACGCAGGTCCGCGACGTCCGATTTCAGGCCCTCGCGGATGTCGTCGGTGATCGGCAGGTGCCAGAAACCCTCCCCGGCCGCCTCGGCCGCGTCGAGCAGGCGGTCGGCGGTGGCGTCGTCGCTGGCCATGAGCCCGGCGGTGCGTTTCCCGAGGGCCACCATGCATGCGCCCGTCAGGGTGGCGACATCCACGATGAGGTTCGGGGAGTCGGTGCCGGCCCGTCCCAGCGCGTCGGCCATCACGAGGCGGCCCTCGGCATCGGTGTTGGCGTTCTCGACGGTGGTTCCGTCGAACATGGTGAGCACGTCGGCGGAGCGGTAGGCGGTGCCGGAGGGCAGGTTCTCGGCCATGGCGGCGTAGGTGGTGACCTTGACCGACAGTCCGAGCGCCGCGATGGCCCGGGTGGCGGCGATCACGGCGGCCGCCCCCGACATGTCGCAGGTCATGGAGGCCATCTGCCCGGCGGGTTTGATGTCCAGGCCACCGGAGTCGAAGGTGATGCCCTTGCCAACCAGCGCCAGGTGGAACTTCGCGCCGCGCGGGGCCCAGGTGAGACGAAGCAGGCGCGGGGATCTCGATGAGCCCCCGCCCACCGCCAGGATGCCGCCGTAGCCGCCCTTGGCGAGGGCCTTCTCGTCGAGGATCTCGGCCCCGACCTTGAGGTCCGAGACGTGGGCCTTGGCCAACTCCGCGAAGGTTTCGGGGTAAAGCAGGTTCGGCGGGGTGTTGATCCAGTCGCGGGCCTGTACCACGGCGGCCG
Source organism: Propionibacteriaceae bacterium (assembly GCA_905372155.1). Lineage (GTDB taxonomy): Bacteria > Actinomycetota > Actinomycetes > Propionibacteriales > Propionibacteriaceae > Arachnia. The sequence continues at coordinate 25,575 of CAJPNZ010000027.1, read as the reverse complement.
CGACGACCCCGGCCTCCTCGACGGATTCCTTGAGCTGGGCGCGGCCGGTCACGAGCGTGATGGTGGCCACGGAGCTCTTCTGGGGTTTCTGGGTGATGCGGGGAATGCGGTAGGCGCCCAGCACGGCGCCCTCCGCGGCGGCCCGCGCCAGCTCGGGGTCGTGCAGTTCGAGGGAGATGGTGACGTTCAGGTTCTCGGCGTCCTTCGTGCCACTGATCTTCCGCAGGGCGACCCCGCACGCGTGCCTGAGGGCCGACGGGGTGACGTCGACGTCACCCAGGCCGACCACGACGAGTCGCTGAGGTGCGGGGGGCAGGGTGGTCAGTGTGCCGAGTTCGCTGCGGGCGCCCAGTGCGACGACGGTGTCCAGTAGCGGTGACGGGAGCTGTTTGCTCCAGGCCTTCTCCAGATCCGTCGGCACCCCGACGAGGGTCGGGGTCCCGCCGACGCTGGTGAGGCCGACCACGACGACGTCGGCGTCCCGGTCGATGCTCTTTGCGGTCTTCAGGGCGGGAATGTTGGTGCTCACCGGGCCAGCTTAGAGGCTTCGGCGGGGAGCCGCGCGTGGGCCCCGTGGGCGGGATTCCGCAAGGACGTCGTGCGCGGCGAGGGGACGGTATCACCAATTGAGACCGAGGGTCATTACCAATTCGCCTTTAACTAGCCTGAATTTGTTTGTGGCCCGGCAAACCTCGCACAACGCCGGTGCCAGCTGATCGCTTGCCTGAATCCACTGGTGTCGGAAGGGAGATCGATGCTGTTGCAGCATCAGTCGGTCGTCAGGGCAGCCGGGGTGGGCGTCCGGTTGTTGGGTTTCCCGGTGCTCGCGGGCCTGACAAGTTCCGTTCTGCTCATCTTGGCGGCCTGGGTCAATGCCACGCTGTTCAACGAACTTCTGGGGCAGCGGCGCCCGGGCGAGCTCACGTGGCTGGCCGGAGCCCTCGGAGTCGTCCTGGTGCTCCGTCCCCTGGTCGAGTTCCTGGGGGAGATCGCCCAGAACCGTTCCGGTCTGGTCGTAAAACGCAACCTGCGGCGCGCGCTGCTGGCCAAGTTCGAGGAACTCGGGCCGATGCGTTCCGGTGCGGGCCGCAGTGGTGCGCTGCACTCCGTCCTCACCGACGGCATCGAGGCGGTCGAACCCTACTTCGTGAAATACCTCTCCCAACTTGTGGTCACGGTGGCCGTCGCCCTGGCCATCACCGTGATGATCGGGATGCACAGCGCGCTCATCGCGGGCATCCTCCTGGTCTGCGGTATAGCGGTGGTCGCCATCCCGCGGATCTGGGACAGGGTGCTCGCCGAGCGGGGAAGGGAGCACTGGGACGCCTACGAGAACATGAACTCCGACTTCATCGACGCCATGCTGGGAATGACCACGCTCAAGTCCTTCGGGGCGGCCGGGTACTACGGACGGCAGCTGGAGACGCAGTCCACGCGGCTGCTGGACTCGACCCTCGGCCAGCTCCGGCTCTCCCTGGGCGAGACCGGGCTCAGCGGGGCCATGAAGGTGCTGGGACCCGCCGTGGCCCTCGTCCTGGGGATCGGCCAGATCAGAGGGGGATCGCTCACCCTCGGGTCGCTTTTCCTGGTGATCCTCCTGTCCGTCGAGTTGTTCCGGCCGTTCACCGCCCTCTCCGGGCTCTGGCACGAATCCTTCTACGGAATCTCCGCCGCCAGCCAGATGAGCGCGCTGTTCCGGTTGGCCCCCGGGAATCCCCGGCCGTCCGGGGAGGGATGGAGCAGCCCCCCGGCGGGGGACATCGAGTTCGACAACGTCGTCTACAGCTATCCGGAGGCCGGGCAACCTGCGTTGGACGGGGCATCGTTCCGGATTCCCGCCGGCGCCGTCACCGCGATCGTCGGTCTGTCCGGTTCGGGGAAGTCCACCGCGCTCGGACTGCTGATGGGATTCGACCGGCCCGCTGAAGGGAGGATCCGCGTCGGCGGGGTGGACCCTGCCACCATTCCCGTCGAACGATTGATCACCCTGGTGCCGCAGGACCCGCTCCTGTTCCCCGGAACCGTCCGTGAGATTCTCGCCGAGGCCAGTCCCGGGGCCGGTGAGGCGCAGATGCTGGCCACCCTGGGGACGGTGCAGGCCCAGGAGCTGAGGACATTCGAGACCGGGGACATGAACGGCGTCCTCGATGTGAAGGTCCTGGAACGGGGAACGAACCTCTCGGGCGGTCAGAAACAGCGGCTGGCGATTGCCCGGGCGCTGATCAGGGAAACCCCGGTCCTGGTCCTGGACGAATCCACCTCGGCCCTGGACTCCCGCACGGAGCAGCGGCTGCTGGCCGGGATCAGGGAGAAGCACCCGGGCCTGACCCTGATCCTCGTCACCCACCGGATCGACGCCGCATCGAGCGCCGATCACGTCATCGTCATGGAACACGGCCGGGTCGCCTGCCAGGGTTCCCCGGGGGAACTGCTGGCGGAACCCGGGAGCCCCTGGGCCGAACTCGTCACCATGCAGACCGGACGGGAGGCCGTGTGAGAACCGCTGCTCGTGAAGTGCTGCACCTGTTCGGGATGCTGAGAACCTGCAGGGGCCTGTTCGCCGCCTCCACGGTGGTCACCATGCTGTCGCAGCTGACGTTGGTGTCGGTCAGCATCACATCGGTCTGGATCACCACCACACTGATGGCCGGCCCGGACGCCGGACTGTCGCTGCTGACCGGAGTGCTGTTCGGGGGCGTCGCCTTCCACGCCTTGAGCCTCCTGCTCGAGGTCTGGTGGTCCCACGAGGTGGCCTACCGGATCCTCCACATCTTCCGGGTCCGGATCTATGCGGCGATCAGGCGCATCGCCCCGCTGGGACTGCAGGGGAGAAGAACCGGGGACGTGGCCTCCGCGGCCATGGGTGACGCGGAGACCCTGGAGTGGTTCTACGCGCACACCGCGAGTACCGCCATCTGCGCGGTCATCAGCCCCGCCCTGATGATCGGTGTCCTCTGCTGGCTGGTGGGGCCGATCGGCCTTGTGATGGCGCTCGCGTGCGTGCTGCTGGTCGCCTGCCCGTTGCTGCTGATGGGAGTCCAGACGAGGCAGGGGATCAGGCTCAGGAAGAGCCTTTCCGACCTGCGCGTCACGGCCCTGGACTTCGTGCACGGGCAGCGGGAGCTGCGCAGCCTGGGAATGGTGGAACGCCAGGAATCGGCGATCCTGTCGGGAACCGAATCGATCCAGCGGATCAAACTCGGACAGTCGCTGAGGCAGTCGGTGGAGAAGGCCTGCGGTGGGATCCTCACCGCCATCGCGACCCTGGTCCTCATAGTTGTACTGACCGGTGGGGTCATCGAGGGCAGGATCGCCCCGGACGTCCTGCCCGTGGCCATCGTGCTGGCCGGGATGAGCACCGCCCCGGTCATCTCCCTGACCGGGATGCTGGCCCGGGTGGGGGAGATCGGCGCCTGTGCCGGGAGAATCCGGGGAATCCTGGAAGTGGAGGACCCGATCCCCGCGGCCCCGGAGCCGGGACTGCGCTCGCGCCCCGGCGAGCGGGGAGCGCTCAACCTCGAATCGGTGTCGTTCGCCTACGGCGACGAGAAGGTGCTGGAGGACATCACCCTGGCCGTGGAACCGGGACGCTCGATCAGCCTGGTGGGTCCCTCCGGGGCGGGAAAGACGACCATCGCCAACCTGGTGATGCGTTTCCTGGACCCCGGCGAGGGGGAGGTGCGTTTCAACGGTGAGAACCTGAGGGCCGTCGCCCCCGACGAGCACCGCGAACGACTGGCCCTGGTGCCGCAGGACTGCCACATCTTCGCCGGAACGGTCGGCTCCAACCTGTCCCTGGCTAGGCCGGAGGCATCCAATGCCCAGCTGTGGGAGGCCCTCGAGAGGGCCGGCCTGGCGGAGATGGTGCGCCGGCTGGGTGGGCTGGAGGCCAGGATCGGCGACCGCGGGGCCAACCTCTCGGGAGGCGAACGCCAACGCCTGGGGATCGCGCGGGCCTTCCTCCGCGATCCCGAGCTGCTGATCCTGGATGAGCCACTGGCGAATCTCGACCCATTCCTGGAGGCCGAGATCTCGGCGAACATGGCCCGGCTCCGATCGGACAGGACGACCGTGGTCATCGCCCACCGCCTCACCTCGATCAGGATGGCGGAGAGGATCATCGTCCTGAACGACGGGCGGATCGAGGCCAGCGGGGACCATGACGAGCTCCTGGGCAACCCGTTCTACAGGAACCTGCTCGGAACCCAGATCGAGGACGAGACATGACCTCCCCCGCAGGCACGGGAAGGAAGCGACACGTGATCGCGACCTTCACCGGGAGGGTTTGCTGAACCTCAGACTGACGGTCCTCTCTGATCCTCGTCATCATCCTCGGGGTTGCCGTCGGTGCCACCGACATCGGCCTCGAGACCACGCCCAAGGGAATCTGGGCCACCGTCGGGAGGCAGGGCCCCGATGCGCTGGGGTGGTCCACCACTACTCATCGCCCAGATCTGGGAGGCCCGCGCCTCGGAGGTGGAGGACGGCGGCGTCAAACAGTTCGTGTTCCAGGGCGCGTCACGCGGTGATCCCGGCCCCGGCGAGACCTCCCGTGGCGTGGACGGTGGTGCCCGGCCCGAGGGGAGGCCGGGTCGTTAGCATGGTGGGATGAAACTGACTCTCATCGGAGCCCCCACTGATATCGGCGCCAGTGTCGCGGGCTGTCGCCTCGGACCGGGGGCGTTGCGTGTCGCCGGCATCGGGAAGGCCCTGCGGGCCTTCGGAGTGGATGTCCGCGACGCGGGCGACGTCACCGGGCCGCCGAACCCCCAGAGCCCGCCGGTCGACGGCTACCGCCACCTGCCGGAGGTGATCGAGTGGAACCGGGCGGTGCGCGACGCAGTCGCCGCCGAACTGGCGGACGGCCGGATGCCGGTGCTGATGGGCGGCGACCACAGCCTGGCCATCGGCAGCATCAGCGCCATCGCCGCGCACTGCCGCAGGGTCGGCAAGAAGCTGCGCGTCATCTGGGTGGACGCCCACGCCGACATCAACACCAATGAGCTCACCCCCTCCGGAAACATCCACGGCATGCCGGTGGCCTGCCTGCTCGGCGACGGACCGGAGGAACTGACCGGCATGTCGGACCGGAAACCCGCCATCGATGTGGGCAACATCCGCCAGGTCGGGTTACGCAGCGTCGATCCCGGCGAGAAACGGGTGCTCGTGGACAAGGGCCTGGAGGTGTTCGACATGCGCTTCCTCGACGAGGCCGGCATGCGTCACGCCATGGAACGCGCCCTCCATGACATCGACGAGGACACCCACATCCACCTCAGCCTCGATCTCGACTTCGTGGACCCGCAGGTCGCGCCCGGGGTCGGGACCCCGGTCGTCGGGGGACCGACCTACCGGGAGGCGCAGCTGGCCATGGAGATGATCGCCGACACCGGGAGGCTGGGTTCCATCGACCTGGTGGAGATCAACCCGGCACTCGACATCCGCAACACCACCGCCGAACTTGCCGTCGACCTCGTCGAGAGCCTGTTCGGCAAGTCCACCCTGCTTCGTTTCACCGAGGCCTGAGGCATCGGACCGCTTCGGGCAGGGCCGGGGCATGATCACGCCGGGTTCGTCGTTTCCCAGCAGGAACTCCTCGCCGGGAAGCGGCGGACCCGGGGCTGGGCACGCCCTGTGGATCGGATCGCTGGGCGGAAGCGGGCGGTCAGGAGGACAAGGACATGGGCGGCTGGATCTGCCGGTCGGCGTCCCAGAGAGCGACCTCGGTCACCCCGGCCTCCAGCAGATCGGACCAGTACAACCCGAGCCAGTCCTCGGCCTCCGGTTGGCTGCCGAACTCGGGCAGCAGGTCCTGCGACCTGAGGTCGTCCATGTCGTGGGTGCCCGCTGCCGGGCGCCACTGGTAGCTCATATCGTCTCCCCACGGTTGATCCGGGGCGTTGGCCGCCGGAAACGGCGGATCATCAACGACCGGTTGAACATGTACATCAGCAATCCCCTGAGGTTCGCCCTGGGGACGCGCTGCAGCAGGAGGCGTTTGAAACCCCGCCACATGAACCACGTGTTGATGAAACTCAGGATGAGCATCGCCCACAGCCCGAGCCCGATGGAGACGCTGATCAGCGGCCACTGGGCCGTGGCCATCGTTCCGGCCATGATCAGGATCATCGCGGGGAACATGAACTCGGTGATCGTCCACCGGGTGTCGACGTAGTCGCGTGCCAGAACGCGTTCCGGTGATGCCTCCACCCTGTCCCAGGCGTCGATCCGGGCCTTGGCCTGGGCCTCGCGGTCGGCCTTGCGCTGTTCCTTCGGGCTCAGGTTCGGATGCAGTCGCTGCATCCTCGCGGCCTCGGCCTGTTTGCGGGTGAGGGTTGGTTCGGATTTGCGCACCGGTTGGCGCCGGGCCACCCTCACCTTGCCGGAGCCGTCCGAGGACTTGTGCTGCGTCACGGCCTCGGGCTTCGGCGTTTCCCGGGGCTCCTGGGCCTTCTTCTCTTTTTCCGTGGGGGCGGTGCCGGCCTTTTTCCCGGTTTCCGGTACCAACCGGGTGCGTTGGTGAGACTCGCGTCCCGATTGTTCGGTCTTGCGCTCATAGGGGCGGAACAGTGCCACGGAATCTACCTTCGGGTGGAGGAGTGAATTCGAGTGGTCATTCTAACGGCCTGTCAACATCAGGGTCGGAATCAGGGTGGTACCGTCCCCACGCAAGCCTCCGGGACGGTACGGTTGACGGAGTAGATCAGCAGTGGAAGGACCCCAATGGCAGGCATCTTTGAGCGGATCGCCTTGATGTTCAAGAGCAAGGCTCACAAAACACTAGACAAGTACGAGGACCCGCGCGAGACCTTGGACTACTCCTACGAACGCCAGCTCGAGTTGCTCCGCAAGGTACGCAGAGGAGTGGCGGACGTGGCCACCAGCCGCAAACGCGTTGAACTCCAGGCCCAGAAGATGAGCTCCGAGATCGACCGTTACACGGTCACCGCGCAGCGCGCCCTTGAGTCCAATCGCGAGGATCTCGCCCGAGAGGCCCTGACTCGAAAAGCCGGTCTCACCACCCAACTCCAGGACCTCCAGAACCAGCACTCGGCCCTTCAGGCCGAGGAGGAGAAGCTGGTGCGGGCCAGCACCCGGCTCCAGGCGAAGGTGGATGCCTTCCGTACCCGCAAGGAGACCATCAAGGCCACCTACTCGGCGGCCGAGGCACAGACCCGGATCAACGAGGCCTTCACCGGCATCTCCGAGGAGATGAGCGATGTGGGCATGGCCATCCAGCGTGCCGAGGACAAGACCCTGCAGCTGCAGGCCCGCGCCTCCGCCGTCGATGAGCTGCTGGCCTCCGGTGCTCTCGAGGACTCCACGGGGTCCGTCGGGAGTGATCTCGACCGCGAACTCGATGCCCTGGCATCCGGTTCCTCGGTCGAGAACGAGCTGGCTGCCATGAAGGCGCAGCTCAGCGGTGGCTCCGCCACCACGAATCCCCAGATCTCCTCCGCCCCCACCACGTCCAGCATGCCGATGATCGAGAACACCAGGACCACCAACAACGGGGGGCAGGCATGATCGTTCGTATCATGGGGCTCGGCCAGTGGACCATGGAACCCGAGCAGCTTCTCGAGCTCAACGACATCGACGAGGCGGTCGAGAAAGCGGTCGCGGAAGGGGACCGTGAACAGCTCCGCAAGGAACTGCAGCGTCTCGTCGAGGCCGTCCGGAGCAACGGCCAGGAGGTTCCCGACGACCTGATCGTCGAATCCGATCTCGTGCTGCCCGACGTGGATTCCACCCTCGAGGAGGTGAAAGAACTCCTCGAAAGCACCTCCGAGTACTACGGTCTCGTTCCGGACACAGAGGTGGGTCTCGAGTCCATCCAGAACGAGTGAGGGCTCTGGTTTCCTGCGACGGCATTCGCGGGGAGGGGCGCACAGGTCGCCGTCGCGCCCGTGAGCGCGGGAGGGGACGGGCTTGCCGAGACCGTGGGGTGGCTCTTCCCGAACGCACGTGTACTGACTGCTCGTACCCCTTCCCAGGCGTGCGACATGCTGGCCGAGGGCCCCGATTATCTGGACGTCACCGCCGTCACCGCCCCCGGGCTGGAGGAGCTGCTGGCGCTGCCGGTATCCCCCGTTCGCGCGGGAACCACCGTGGTGGTGCCGCACCGCGAGGCGGGACGCACCCTGACCGGAATGACCGGATCGCTGGCGGAGCGGGGCAGGGGAAACGGGGCCGACATCGCGGCGACGCTCGCGGAGGATTCCCGCGCCACCGCGTGGCTGGAGAGGCTCGGGGTGGCTGATGAGGCACCCGCGGGGGCGCTCTGCGGGCTGGGCGCGTGGGCGCTGGGCTGCGGGGCTCGGGTGGCCTCGGGGATCGGGATCTGCGTCGAAGGCTACCGGCTGCCGGAGTTGGCCGCCAGGGCCGATGTGATCGTGACGGGAACGGACGTGCTGGATTTTCACCGTCGCGGCGGGGACGTTGTGACCGAGCTGACGCGCCTGGGCGTCGAGGCGCTGAGGCCGGTGGTCGTGGTGGCCGGCCGGAACTTCGTCTCCCCTCGGGAACTGCGCCTGGCCGGGATCGAGGAGGCGCACGCCGTGGCCCCGCCGGGAGTGGGGGAAATTGACATCACCGCTGAGCAGTTGGGGGCCGTGGCACGGCGGGTGGCCGCCACCTGGACTTGGTGAGGCCGCGAAGAGAAGTAGACTCAGATTTGTGAGTGAAACCCAGACTGTTCCCCAGGGCGTCGTGCTGACCGACGTCGCCGTCTCCAAGGTGCGTTCCCTGCTGGAGGCCGAGGGCCGCACTGACCTGAGCCTGCGCATCGCGGTGCAACCGGGTGGTTGCTCCGGGCTGCGTTACCAGCTGTATTTCGATGACCGCGAACTCGATGGAGACATCGCCACCGAGTACGGTGACGTGAAGGTCGTCACCGACAGGATGAGCGCCCCCTACCTCGGTGGGGCCTCCATCGACTTCGTCGACACGATCGAGAAGCAGGGCTTCACGATCGACAACCCGAATGCCACGGGAGCCTGCGCCTGTGGCGATTCCTTCCACTGAGTCCTCAGGGGCGGGGCCCGGTCACCAGCTCGTGCTGACCGGGCGTCCCTCCTCGAAACCGGACCCGGACTGCACCCCGACCACGGCTCGGTCAGCGAACTCCGTTAGTGTGCGGGCACCCGCATAGGTTGCGGAGCTGCGCACCCCGGAGGTGATCCAGTCGAGCAGGTCCTCGACACCGGGGCGCTGCGGATCCAGGTACATCCGCGACGACGAGATACCCTCCTCGAACAGGGAGGCGCGGGCCCGGTCGAAGGCCGACTGCTCCCGCGTGCGCTGCCTGACCGCGCGGGCGGAGGCCATCCCAAAACTCTCCTTGTAGGCCCGGCCCTCGTGATCGAACAACTGATCGCCGGTCGACTCGTGGGTTCCCGCGAACCAGGAACCGATCATCACGGAACCAGCCCCCGCGGCCAGCGCCAGGGCGACGTCGCGGGGATGCCTGACACCACCGTCGGCCCACACCGCACAGCCGCTGAGCCTGGCCTGCTCCGAGCATTCGAGGACGGCGGAGAACTGCGGCCTGCCGACACCGGTCTGCATGCGTGTGGTGCACATCGCACCCGGTCCGACACCAACCTTGACGATGTCCGCCCCGGCATCGGCGAGGTCACGCACCCCGTCGGCGGTCACGACGTTTCCCGCAACGATCGGCACCCGTCTCCCGGTGCGTTCAGCAAACCGGTCGCGTTCCCTGCGCGCCAGCTCCAACGCGGCGATCATCTTCTCCTGGTGGCCGTGGGCGGTGTCCACCACCAGCACGTCGGCCTGCGCCTCCAACGCCGCCCGCACCTTGACGGCCACGTCGCCGTTGATCCCGATCGCGACCCCCGCTCGCAGGCGCCCCCGTTCGTCGAGCGCGGGGGCGTAGAGGGCCGAGCGCAGCGCTCCCTTGCTGGTCATGATCCCAACCAGCAGACCTTCCGGGTCAAGGGCCAGGGCCACCTTCTGGTGGCGTTCCGCGAGGGAATCGAAGACCTGTTTCGGCGCTGTGTCCGGCGAGACGGCGATGATGTCGCTGGTCATCACGTCACGGGCCTGGGCGAAACGGTCGGCGATCGCCGCGTCCTGGGGATGAACCAGTCCCGCGACCCTGCCGGACTCCACCACCACGGCCACCCCGTGCGCGCGTTTGGCCATCAGGCCGACGGTCTCCCCGACGGTGGTGTCGGGGGAGACCGTCACGGCGGTGTCGAAGACGGGGTGGGACTGCTTCACCTTCGCGATGGAACGCGCCACCACCGCCACCGGGATGTCCTGGGGAAAAATCGCAAGCCCGCCGCGGCGGGCCATGGTCTCGGCCATGCGCCTGCCCGAGACCGCCGTCATGTTCGCCGCCACCAAGGGCAGTGGCGTCGCGAGCCCGTCGGTGGAAGTCAGGTCGACGTCCAGCCGGGATGCGACGTCGGAGCGGTTCGGCACCATGAACACATCGGAATAGGTGAGGTCCGTGGTGGGCCTCTCATTCAGGAAACGCACACGTGCAGCCTACGACTCGCCCACCCATGGGCATCACGGGAGGGCTACGATGTTGCGAAGTCACACGTGGCCAAGGAGAGACTATGAGCGACGAAACCCTCAAGGTGCTGCTGTTTTCCAGCGACCGCACGGTGCGGGAGCAGGTGCGGCTCGCCCTCGGACGCAAGGTGGCCTCCGATCTGCCTCCCATCGAGGTGGAGGAGGTGGCCACCGGGCAGGCCATGCTGAAACGATTGGATGCCGATTCCGGTTTTGCTCTCCTCATCCTGGACGGCGAGGCCCAGCCCGAGGGCGGCATCGGCCTGGCCCACCAGGTCAAGGAGGAATACGATCCGTGCCCGCCGGTGCTGCTGCTGGTGGCCCGAGTGGCCGATGCGTGGCTCGGAACATGGTCGCGTGCCGAGGCGATCTCCGCCTACCCGATCGACCCGGTCAGGCTGCCCACCCAGGTGGCCGAGCTGCTGCGGGAGAGGGCGGCATGACCTACACCTGGCCGGACATCCTGACTGGACTGGTGCGCCGTGAGGGCCTGGAGGCCGAGGCCGCGCAGTGGGCGCTCAACGAGATTCTCTCGGGCCGTGCCAGCGATGTGCAGCTCGCGGCGCTGCTGGTGGCCCTACGGGCGAAGGGGGAGACGGCCGAGGAGATCGAGGGTCTCAGCTCCGCGATGCTCGACAACGCGGTGCAGGTCACCCTCGATCGCGAGGCCGTGGATGTCGTGGGCACGGGGGGCGACCGGGCCAACACCGTCAACGTCTCCACCATGGCGGCACTGGTGGCGGCAGCGGCCGGCGCGAAGGTGGTCAAGCACGGCTCCCGGGCGGCGTCCTCGCAGGCCGGCACCGCCGACACCCTGGAGGCGCTCGGCGTGAACATCGGACTGGAACCGGCCAGGCAGGCCGGTGTCCTGGAGGAGGTGGGGATCACCTTCCTGTTCGCCCAACTCCACCATCCCGCGATGAAGCACGTCGCGGGGGTGCGGAAGCAACTGGCCATCCAGACCACGTTCAACTTCCTCGGGCCCCTGTCCAATCCGGCCCGTCCCCAGGCGATGGCGTTGGGCGTTGCCAACGACGACATCGCTCCCGTCGTGGCGCGGGTGCTGGCGGGACGTGGGGTACGGGGCTTGGTTTTCCGGGGCTTCGACGGGCTTGACGAGCTGACCACCACATCCTCCTCGGACGTGTGGCTGCTGGCCGACGGGCGGGTGCACCGCACCATCCTGGACCCGACGGAGCTCGGGTTGCCGCCCGGCGCTCCCGCGGACCTCAGGGGAGGGGACGCGCAGCACAACGCCCAGGTGGTGCGGGACCTGGTGGCGGGCAGGACCGGTCCGGTCCGCGACATAGTGACCCTGAACGCGGCGGCCGCCCTGCTGGCCTACCGCGGGGTGAGCTCCGTGGTGCCGCTCGCCGAGCAGCTGGCGGTTACCCTCGCCGACGCCAACCGGGCCTTGGACGACGGCAGCGCCCAACGGAAACTCGACGCCTGGATCGAGGCCACCAGGGCCTGAGACGTCAGCCGCCCGTCAGCGCGGCCGCCGCCACGGGACCCAGCCACAGTGCTGGGCCATAGGGAAATGGCTCCGAGGCCCGCCCTTGCAGCGCGTGGACGATCGCCCAGACCGCCCCGATGAGGGTTCCTGCCAGCAACGCCGTCGTCCATCCCTGGAGGCCCATCGAGCCGGCCACCGCACCCACCAGCAGCCCGAGCCTGACGTCACCGAAGCCGAAACTGTGGGAGAACCGCCACACCACCCAGAACACACCCGAGGTCGCGCACGCCCCCGCCAGGGCCGACACGAGCACCCCCGGGGAATGGAGGGCGACCACCGCCAGGCCCGCCGCCACCTGGGCGGTGGCGATCCAGTGCAGGCGTTTCGGCAACCACGTGGTCTTGAAATCCACCCACACCAGCGCCCCTCCCGCGCCGAGATGACCGAACCACAACGGCAGCTGCACGGCGGGCACCTGCCAGAGGGCGCAGGCGCACCCGAGAACCACCAGCCCCAGAGCAATGGCATCCCGAGGTTTTGCCAAGGACCGGTAGTCGGGCGGGGGATCGTCCGGGTCGAGCGCAACACGAGGCAGCCGCGGCACCACCAGGATGAGGTGGGCCGCGGCTGCCGATGCGCTGGCACATGCCAGCAGGAGCAGGGTCAGGGTCAGCGCTGTGCCTTCGTGAACCCGGCCGCCTCGGCGGCCTCCTCCGAGTTGAACCAGACCTCGGCGATCGTCAGCTCGTATCCGCGGGTACCGGGAACGTGATACTTCTTCGAGCGTTCGTTGCCCTTGAAGATGTAACCCTCCGGCGGGTTGGGGCCCACGTAGGAGCCCTTGCCGAAGCTCTCCCTCGGGGCCTCCGGCGTGGGCGCGGCCTGGGTGGTGGGCGGCGCAGCTGGTTCGTTGAATTTCGCGGCAGTGGCGAAGGTGTCGTTGTTGTTGACGTAGGCGCGCGACGGTTCGTGAGCCGTCCAGCCGTCGTCCTTGGGCGTCAGGAAGTGCCTCACGGCCGCAACGGCGCCCGCGACGAGAGAACCGACGAACACGAACTTCGCGAACTTCTTGAACCTGCCGCCCTTGCGCTTCTTCTTCGCAGGCGCGAGCTTGTGACCAGCAGCCTTGTGCAGGGCCTGTTGCAGGTTGGGCAGCAACTCGGATGTGACCTTGTCGTGGGCCGCATCAACGGCCGGGGGAACCCGGTCGAGTGCGCCGCGGATGTGTGGTTCCCAGGTATCGAGGCGTTTCGAGGCGAAATTCGCCGTGCGTTTCCCCGCCTCACGTGCGAAAGGAGCGGCCTTGCGCTGGGCTTCCAGCAGGATCGCGGCGGCCCTCTCGATGGCGTCGTCCCAGACGGTGCGGCCAGCTTCCGCGGCGGCGGCGGATTCCGCGGCGGCCTTGGTCAGTCGTGACTTCTTCACTGCATTCCTCCAATGGTTGGCTCGTGATCGAGCACATCCAACGCTACCCGGTTCCGGGCGCAGGGGAGGGCGAAATCGGGAACAACGCTCCAGCCGGGTTACACGACACGTCAGAATGCGCTCCGACGCCGCGGGGTCGTCACCTGTAGGTTGGATCCATGAGCACTGCTACCCTCCACACTACCAAGGGCGACATCGTCATCGAGCTCTTCGACGACGAGGCCCCCACCACGGTGGCGAACTTCGTCGGACTCGCGGGTGGGACCAAGGAATACCGCGACGCCACCACGGGTGAGACCAGGACCGGAAAGTTCTATGACGGGCTCGGTTTCCACCGCGTCATCGGCGGGTTCATGATCCAGGGCGGTTGCCCGCTGGGCACCGGAACCGGAGGCCCCGGGTACCGTTTCGCCGACGAGTTCCACCCGGAACTCTCCTTCAACCGCCCCTACCTGCTGGCCATGGCCAACGCCGGGCCCGGAACCAACGGCTCGCAGTTCTTCATCACGGTGGCTCCCACCCCACACCTGAACCGCCGTCACACCATCTTCGGCGAGGTCAAGGATCCCGCCAGCCAGGCCGTGGTGGACGCCATCGCCACCACGGAAACCGATCACCGGGACCGCCCCACCACACCCGTGGTGATCAACTCGGTGACGCTTTCCTGATCCAGCGCGCAGTGCGCGGGCCAGGCCCAGTCGCCGACGGTGTCCAGGAACCTGACCCCGGGCGACTCCAGCCAGTCCGCGATGCGCTCGGCCTCCTCGAAGCTCCCGGCGGGCAGCCCGCCGGGAGCTTCTCGTACCGTCTCGGACAGTTCCCGGGTGGCCTCGGCGATTTCCGGGACCTGCGCGGTGCGGGCCCGCGCGGCCCCGGCGAGTTTCCCGAAGCGGATCACGTGAACGGCCCATTCGCCGTGCTCCGGGGCGGCCGCCACCAGTTCGGGACAGCCCGCCAGGGAACGCACCCGGTGGAAACGCCTGGAGGTCTGGTGGGCGGCGAGGAGGCGATCGGTGAGCTCCCCCGCCTCCTCGAAACGTTCCTGCGCCACCAGCTCGGCCAGCCTGGGGGAGGCCGATGTCAGCAGTTCCCTGACGTCACCCAGCCAGGCGTTGCGCAGGCGCTCCACCCCTGTTTCGTATCCCTCCGGTTCCGGAATCACCCACGATCCGCGCGATGAACGGTGGTGCCTGCGTTCCAGCACCCCGAAGGCGTCGCGGAACGCACGAGCCGATTCCCGGGCGGCGGCCAGGCCGGGAAACGGCCCCCAGAACAGGTCCCCCGGGGACGGGGTCCTCGTGGCCACCAGCCGGTGAAGGGAGCCTCCGGTCAGTTTCAGCCACCACAGGCGGTGCTGGTTCCTGGAACGCCGGTTGTACCGCGGGGAGCGGGCGGCGATCATCCGCAGTTCCCGCACCTGTGCCTCCAGGTCCGTGGCGCACTCGATCCCCCTGACCCCGGTGGCAACCCGCACCATCTCGTGGATCCGGGTGCGCTGTTCCGCCGCGGAGAAGTACGAGGCGACCCTTTTCCGCAGGTTTCGTGACTTGCCGACGTAGAGCACCTCCGTGTGGGGAGCTCCGTTCGCGTCCCGGTCCTCGCGCTCGAACCAGTAGATCCCCGGGGCCTCCGGGAGCTGCTTGGCCCAGACCCGCTTGGCGCGGCGCTCCGGGGGGACGTGCAACAGCAGTTCCCGCAGGTCCTCGACGGTGTCGATGCCGAGCCGCCCGGTTCGCTCCAGGAGGGCGTGCAACACCTCGACGGTGGCGTGCGCATCGCTCAGGGCCCGGTGGTCGGGCCGGGTGGTGGCGCGGAAGTGGGCGGCGAGCGTTCCCAGCTTGCAGTTGAGCACCTCCCCCTTGGGCAGCACCCGCCGGGCCAGGGTCACCGTGTCCACCACGACGGGATTGGGCCACCGGATGCCGAGCTGCCCGCAGGCGCGTTTGAGGAAACCGACGTCGAACGGGGCGTTGTGGGCCACCAGCACGCATCCGTCGGCGAACCGCACGAACTCCGGGACCGCTTCCGCGGGGGAGGGGGCCGTGGCCACCATGGTGTCCGTGATCCCCGTGAGCACCTGGATCATCGCCGGAATGGGAACTGAGGGGCGCACCAGGGTCTGGAACTCGCCGAGCGGTTCGCCGCCGCACACCTTGATCGCTCCGATCTCGGTGATCTCCGACTCGGGGCCCGCGCCCGTGGTCTCCAGGTCCACGACGCAGAAGGTGGTCACGCGCAGGTGACGTCCCAGGTCCTCGAAGCTGGGTTGAAGCGATTCGGGGGCGCGGCTGGAGGTCATGTCGGAGACGTTACTCGGCCACGGCGACAAAATGACCATGGCCGAAGCGGGGTGCACGTCCTGCATGATGGGTGAACTTTGGGAAAGGCCTGAAGGTCGTTTAGGATTCTCTCAGCCTCGTCCCCGAGTGTCTGGAGTTTCGAGTGAAGTCGTTCCGCACAGGTCTGGTTGGCCTTCTCGTCGCAGCCAGCGTCATTTTCGTACCCATTGCATCCGCCGATCCTGACGCCGTCGCAGCCGCGAAGGAGAAGTTGGACCGCATTCACGAGGAGTCCGCGAATCTGGATGCCCAGCTCATCGAGACGATCACCCGCGCCGAGGAGTCGGAGAGCAAGCTCGAGACCCTCAAGCAGGATCTGTCCGCCCAGGAGTCGAAGGTTTCCCAGCTGGGGACGAACCTCGGTGATCTGGCGATGATGCAGCTCAACGGCGGTGGCATGGACATCACGGGCCAGCTTCTCGGCAGCAGCGACGACACCACGTTCCTGTCCGGGCTGACCACCATCCAGAACGAGACCGACCGGAGCATGGCTGACCTGCAGACCCTGCAGGTGGAGCAGGCCCGGTTGGACACACTCCGTGGCCAGCAGGAAACCATCACCGAGTCGCTCAAGGCGGACCGGGCGGCCAAGGAAAAGCTCGCGAAGGAGTACGAGGCCAAGGAGGCAGAGGCCCAGCAGGTCTACGACCGCCTGAGTGCCGAGGAGCAGGAGCGTCTCAGGAAGCTGGAGGAACAGCGCCAGCAGGAGGAGGCCGCACGTGAGCAGGCGACCCGCGAGAGCGCCAGCCCCACTCCCTCCCCATCCACCGGAGCGGGCGACAAGTCCGATTCTCCCCCCTCGTCCTCGGGCGGCGGTTCCGGACGTGCCCAGCAGGCCGTCAGCTACGCCCTCGCCCAGGTCGGCAAGGGTTATGTCATGGGCACCACCGGGCCCTCGACCTTCGACTGCTCCGGGCTGATGTACGCCGCCTACAAGCAGGTCGGCATCTCCCTGCCCCGCACCTCCCAGGCCCAGTTCTCGGCGGGCACCTCCGTGTCCAAGGGGGATCTGCAGCCCGGTGACCTGGTCTTCTACTACGGCGGCATCACGCACGTCGGCATGTACATCGGCAACGGCCAGATCGTGCACGCCGCCAATCCGCGCAGTGGCGTGGTCACCGCCGGCGTGAACTCGATGCCCTACCAGGGGGCGCGACGCGTGGCCTGAGACCGCCTCATGTGGTACAGATTTTTCAAAATTTTCATCTTCCGCCCGCTGGTCAGGTTCGGGTTCCGTGCCCGGATCCACGGCGCCGAAAACGTCCCCACGAGTGGAGGGGCGATCTTGGTGAGCAACCACATCGCGACGATGGATCCCGTGATCATTCCCGCGATGCTGCCCCGGAAGGTCACCTTCCCCGCGAAAGCGGAGCTGTTCGACGGGAGCAAGAACCTCGGCCGCGCCATCGTGGCATGGTTCCTGAAGGCCATCGGGATGGTTCCCATGGACCGCGGTGGTGGCCGGGCCTCGGCCGCCTCGCTGCACGCCATCTTCGATGTGCTCGACGCAGGCAAGGTGGTCGGCATCTTCCCCGAGGGAACCCGTTCCCCGGACGGCAGGCTCTACAAGGGCAAGACCGGGATGGCGCGCATGGTGCTCGCATCCGGGGCTCCGGTGCTACCCGTCGGCCTGATCGGTACCCAGACCGTCAGGGGATTCCTCGGCATTCCCTGGGTGCGGCGTCCCGTCGTCGTGGTCGGTGAACCGCTTGACTTCTCCGACCTGAAGGGGCGCGAATCCGAGACCCGTACCCTGCGCTGGGTCACCGAGGAGGTGCTGGCCGCCATCCAGCGCCTCACCGGACAGGAATACGCCGACGTCTACGCCACGCGGGTCAAGTACGGTGATCTCAAGGACAAGGGTTCCGATGAGTTCCTGCGTCCCCGCCCCGGCGGCGGACCCAAACCGGTGGCGAGCGAAGGGTGATTCCCGGGACACCCCCGACATCGGCACGCCTGGGGTGGGTTCAGGCCGCTTCCTCCTGGTTCCGCAAGGACTACGACGTGCTGGGGCGGGTCTTCGTCGTCACCGCCACGGTACGTGTGGTGCTGGCGATCCACACGGTGGTCGTCTCCCTCTGGTTCGTGTACCCGACCGCGAGGAACCGGATCGGTCTGCTGATATCCATGGCCGCCGTCCTGTTGTGGACGTTCTTCGTGACTTTTCTGTTGCGCCGCCCCACCGACCGGAACCTGTGGGTGCACCTGGCCGACGGGGCCGTGACGTGTTCCCTGATCTTCGCCACCCCGCTGGTGACGAACCAGCCGTATGGGCAGACTTCCCTGGCCGGGTACTGGATGGCGGGGTGCTGCCTGTACGCGGCGGTGCTGCGGGGAACCGCCGCCGGGATCACCGCCACCCTGGCCACGGCGATGCCTCTGCTGATGATTCCGCCGCGAGTCACGGTCTCTCGGATAGACGTCGTGCTCGCCATTTTGCTGATGAGCATCTGCGTCGGGGTGCTCATCACCCAGTTCAAACACACCATCACGGAGCAGGAACGGGCTCGGATTCGTTCCGTGGCGCTGGGGGAGCGGGAACGTCTGGCGCGGATCGTGCACGACGGGGCCCTGCAGGTGTTGGCGCTCGTCGAACGGGAGGGGCCCGAGCTGGGCCCGCGCGGGCTGCGACTGGCGGAACTGGCCCACGAATCCGAGACCCAGCTGCGCAACCTCATTCGTGACAAGGAGATCCTCAACGAGAACGCCACCCGACAGGTGGACCTGGCTGCTGCCCTCGATAGGTTCCAGAGCACCAAGGTGGTCGTGTCCACCATGGCCGGTCAGGTACTCGTTCCCAGGCTCATCGCGGAGGAGGTGGAGGCCGCACTCGTCGAGGCGCTGAAGAACGTCGACAAACACGCGGGGCCGAGCGCGAAGGCCTGGGTGCTGCTGGATCAGGAGGACGATTCCGAAGTAATCCTGTGGGTGCGCGACAATGGAGTCGGAATGGATCTTTCCGAGGTGGCTTCCGCCGGGGAACGGGGGCGGCTCGGTATCAGGGATTCGATCGTGGGCAGGATGGCGGCTCTCGGAGGAACCGCCGTTGTCAAGTCCACGCCGGGAGAAGGCACCGAATGGGAACTGCGGTTCCCGGTGAAGGTGGGAGAGGTGTGAATGACATCAGTCGAAACCGTGTGATGTTGGTGGATGACCACCCCATGTGGATCGAGGCCTTGGGGGAGGACCTCACCGAGGAGGGCTTCGAGATCGTCGCGGTCGCCAAGAACGGGACGGAATGCCTGCAGCGGGCGCGCGCCACCCGTCCCGACGTGGTGGTGATGGATCTGCAGATTCCCGCTCCGGACGGGGCCACCTGCACCGAATTGTTGGTGCAGGAGTTCCCGGACATCCAGGTGCTGGTGATGTCGGCCAGCGGTGAACGCGAGGACGTGCTGCGGGCCATGAAGTCCGGTGCCCGGGGGTACTTGGTGAAATCGGCCTCCAAGGCCGAGTTGATCGAGGGAGTTCGTCGCACCGCAGCGGGGGACGCGGTGTTCACCCCCGGCTTGGCCGGACTGGTGCTGGGAGAGTTCCGGCGCATGGTCAACGTCGCCCACAGCCACGATGATGACGGCCCGGTGTTGACCACCCGCGAGGTGGAGGTGCTGCGCCAGGTGGCGAAGGGCCTGGCCTACCGGGAGATCGCGGAGGCGTTGTTCGTCTCCCATCGCACGGTTCAGAACCATGTGCAGAACGTGCTGCGCAAACTTCAGCTCCACAACCGCGTGGAGCTGACTCTCTACGCCATCGACCAGGGATTGCACGATCCGAACGAGTGATGTGGACAAGTGGAGTAGTCTTCCCGCCATGTCGTCGATCATGTCCCGGGCCGAGTTGAGATCCCTGCCGATGCTCCAGCAGCCCAGCTATCCGGACGAGGCCGGGCTGGACCGTGTGATCGACATCGTGGAGAAACTGCCGCCGCTGGTGTTCGCGGGGGAGTGCGACGGCCTGCGGGCCAAGCTCGCGGAGGTCGCGGAGGGCCGGGCGTTCCTGCTTCAGGGCGGCGACTGTGCCGAGTCCTTCGATGCGGTCACGGCGCAGCACATCAAGGACAAGCTGTTGGTGCAGCTGTCCATGGCCGTCGTGATGACCTACGCCGCCCAGGTTCCGGTGGTGAAGGTCGGGCGGATCGCTGGGCAGTACGCCAAACCCCGCAGCAAGCCGATGGAAACCCGGGGGGAAACCACCCTGCCCAGCTACCGGGGCGACGCCATCAACGGATTCGACTTCACCGAACAGTCCAGGGTTCACGATCCGGAACGCCTGATCCGCCTCTACAACGCCTCCGCGGCCACCCTCAACCTGGTGCGCGCGTTCGTGACGGGTGGTTTCGCGGATCTGCGCGGGGTGCACACCTGGAACCGTGATTTCGTCGGCAACCCCGAGGTGGAGGCGGCATACGAGGAACTGGCCGCGGAGATCGACCGGGCGTTGACCTTCATGGTCGCCTGCGGGGTGGATGACAGGGCGCTGTCCACCATCGACTTCTACGCCTCGCACGAAGCGCTGCTGCTGGAGTACGAAAGGGCCATGACCCGGGTCGACTCCCGTTCGCAGCAGGTCTACGGCTGCTCGGGTCACATGCTGTGGATCGGGGAACGCACCCGCCAGCTCGACGGCGCCCACGTGGAGCTGCTGCGGCGGGTCCGCAACCCGCTGGGGATCAAACTGGGTCCCACCACCACACCCCGGCAGGCCGTCGAACTGGCCGACCGCCTCGACCCCGACCGGGAACCGGGCCGGATCACCTTCATCACCCGGATGGGCGCCGACCGGGTGCGCGAAGTGCTTCCGCGGGTGATCGAGGGGGTGGAGGAGACCGGACGCAAGGTCGCGTGGGTGTGCGACCCGATGCACGGCAACACCTTCGAGGCCGCCAACGGCTACAAGACCCGTTCCTTCAATGACGTGGTGGAGGAGGTCCGTGGTTTCTTCGACGTCCACGACTCCCTCGGTACCTGGCCGGGAGGACTTCACGTCGAGCTGACCGGCGACGACGTCACCGAGTGCGTCGGTGGCGCCCTGAAACTCGAGGAAACCGACCTGGCCGACCGCTACGAGACGGTGTGTGATCCCAGGCTGAACCGCAACCAGAGCCTGGAGCTGGCCTTCACCGTCGCCACCAGGCTCCGCAAGGGACGCCGGAACCGGGGCAATCCGGTGCTGGACTTCCGGGCCAAGGAGCTGTGACGGCTCCCCAGCGCATTCGTCAGCGCCCCGGTGGCAGGGCGTCGATCTCCGGAACCGGCCTGGGCCAGATGCCGAGTTCGCGTCAGACGAAGTCCGGTATCCGGCCGAAGAAACCGTGGAGGAGGAACAGCATCATCTCCACCCGCTCCAGCGGCCACTCGGAGTCGCGGGCGGTGATCACCCCGTTCTGATCGATGCCGAAGGACAGCGCCGGGAAACGCAGGAAGAACTCGAGCTGCCTCGGGTTGAACACGTCGGAGGCGAACCGGGGGCTCCGGCAGCGCACCGTGAAGCGTTCGTTGAAATCGATGGACTCGAAGCTCTGAACGTCACCGCTGCCTGCCATGTTCACCGAGATGGGGATGAAGTTGAAATTGACCCAGAAACCGCAGAAATTCTCGATGTGGTTCTGCACGGTGGCGGTTTGCCCGATGTAAACCGCGGTCTGCCACTGGTGGGTGACCCGGATGAAGGAAATGGGGCCCCTGAGGCAACGCACTATGTTGAACACCTGGCCGCCCGGGGTGCTCAGGGGGAGATGCCGGGCCAGCGAGTCGTCGCGTCCCACGAACTCCCAGTCGGGATGATTCGCGAAGGAGACGTACGGCAGCGGCGGTTCCCATTCGTGATCGACGGCGGGGGAACCGGTGATGGCCGCGTGAGCCGCGGCCAGCCACTCCACGGCCAGCTGGAGCGTCTTTATCTCCTGGTTGACGTCCAGGAGCACGAACTGGTCGTGGTCGATGGTCAGGCGGTTGTATCCGAGGGAGGGCAGCAGCGGGGCGAGGGCACCGATCACGGCGCGCCCGTAGGTTTCATCCTGAAAAACCCCCTTTATGGGTCCCCAGGCATCCATGATCAGGCCCTGAACACCGGGAATCGGGACTGATTCGTGGAAGAGGTGGAAGGGCGGCATCGAGTGCGGCAGCGGCATGCAGACGACCTGTTGCTCCCCGTCCCAGAAATCGCTGCTGTACCGGAAGGCTTGGAAGGGGAGCCCGGACCGGGATCTTCCCATCACCTGCTGCTTCACATTCCGGTTCATCCCGATGCCGAACGGGGGTAGGTTCAGCCCGGCCGTGATGCTCAGGTCGGGCTTGTCGTTCCAGAACCAGCCGAGCCGTTGGAGGGCGCTGTGACGAAGGTGCCGGGGAATCAGGACGAGGCCTGCGATGACGGCGCCGATGAGCAGACAACAGAAAAGGAACAACGCCACCCCTCCAGTGTGGCAGGAAGCGGTGTCAATCGCCCGGTGAAATCGTCCCCGCCGACCGCCGGAAAACGTTGTTCCACACCATCCCCGGGAGGCGCGGTCCCAGCGCGGGGTTCCTCAGTCTTCTTGTTTCGGGATCGGCCGGGGCCAGACCCCCAGCTCCTTCCATACGAAATCCGGGACCTGGCCGAAGAACTCCTGGAAGAAACCGAGCATCACTTCGATCTGCGCTGGCAGCCATTCGCTCTCCGCGACTTGAATGGTGCCTCCCTGAGTGATCGCGAAACCTTCAGGAGAGGCGCTCAGTAGGTGTTCGAGTTGGCGCTGGTGGAACACGTCGGAGGCGAACCGTGGGTTCGGGCAGCGCACCTTGAAACGTTTGTTGAAATCGATGGACTCGAATTTCTGGGGCTTGCCGCGTCCCATGTTCACCGATATGGGGATGAACTTGAAGTTGATCCCGAAGCTGCAGAAGTGCTCGGTGTGTTCCTTGATGCTGCTCCACTCGTTCTTCGCGTTCCGGGTCTTCCAGTTGTGGGTGACACGGATGAAGGAGATGTTGTTCCCGGTGGATTGCACGACATTGACCACTTCGTGGTCATAACCGCTCGGCTCGAGAGGTAGACGGCTCAGTAACGAGTTGTCACGGTCCACGTACTCCCAGTCGGGGTGATTGGTGAAGGAGACGTGCAGGGGTGAGCTCTCCCCCATGTGTTCCATCGCGGGGGAGGAGATGATCGCCCTACGGATCCGGGTCAGGAACTCCACCGCTGCTTCCAGTGATTTCAGGTCGTTCTTGACGTTGAACATCACCAGCTGATCGTGGTCAATCGTGAGCTGTCGGGGGCCGAGTTCTGGTAGGAAGGGAGCGAGGGCAGCCGACACCGCCCGGCCGTAGTTCTCCTCCGGGAAGATCATCGTATGCGTGTCGTTGGACAGCGACAGACCACCGATCCCAGGTATCGGAGATTTCGTGGTGAACAGGTAGAAGGGCGGCATCGGGTGGGGAAGGGAAACGCACACGATGCGGCGTCGGTCGCTCCAGGACTCGCTGCTGTAACGGAACGCCTGAAAGGGCGTTCCGTCGTGGGACCTGCCCACCATCTGGTCCTTGACGCGTCTGTCCAGCCCAAGACCAAAAGGTGGATGGTTCAAACCGATCGTGATCCGGAGATCAGGCTGCTTCACCCATTTCCAGTCGAGACGTTTCAAGGTGAGGTGACGGAGAATCCGACGTGTGACGACGAAACCCAGGACACCCACGACGACCAGCACCAGGAACAGGGTCTGCAATTCCATGGGTGAAAGTCTTGCAGTAGAAGCGGTTCAGCTTCCACGATGGGCGCGTCGTGAGCGCAGTTCTTCGACGAGCGCATCCAGAAATGAGGCGCTACGTCCGGGCCACGCTGTCAGAAGGAGCGCCGCCACCACGAGGCCACCACCCGTGAGCACCTGCCAGGTGAGCTCCTCCATGCCGGCCCAGATCGCGAACACAGCGGCCCACATCGGTTCCGAGCACATGATCACCGCCGAGGTGGTGGCGGGCACGTAGCTCTGCGCCCAACTCTGCAGGAACAGCGTAACGGCCCCGCAGAAGATACCGAGATAGAGCACCGGCCACCACAGATCCCAGGTGGCGGGCAGCTGGTAGTCGGCGAAGGGCAGGAAACAGAGCATTCCCATCGCCCCGGTCAGGGCCTGCATCAGGGTGAGCGACTGCACCGTCTCGGGTTCCACCCAGCGTCCCAGGAAGATGATGTGGAGGGCGAAGAGCACGGCCCCCAACAGTGTGATAGCGGCGCCGAATCCGAAATCGACGTTTCCGTCGTCATTCCCGAGAGCCAGGATACCGATCCCCACCAGCGTCAGGGACACCGCTATCCAGGTGCGCCCCGGGGTGGGTTGTTTCATGATCAAGGGGGTGAGGATCGCGGTGAAGACTACGTAGCTTGCCGTGATGAACCCCGAGAGTGAGGGCGGGGTGTGTTCCAGCCCCACCATTTGAAGCACCAGACCCGTGTTGAAGATCAGGCCCAGGATGATGCCCCGTACACGGGTTTCGCGTTTCATCCTGAGATGGGGCAGGAAAGCGGGCAGCAGGCACAGGGCGGTCAGGGTGAGCCGGGAGATCAGAAGGTGGGCGGGCGTCATGGAGGATTCGTAGGCACCCTTGGCGACCACGACCGTCGATCCCCAGGCGGCTGCCGCCACCAGCAGAGCGACAGAGGGTAGAAACCGATGGCTCGAGGTCACGCGAACAGCCTATTGGGACGCGAGGCGTCCGGCAATCATGTCACGTAGAGGATGACGGTGCTTCCCTTGGGAGCCGTTGAACCGGCTGCGGGGTTGGTTCCCGAGGCGAACCCCAGCGGTGCGGGGAAGATGGACTTGTTCTGGACCTCCACCTTGAACCCGGCAGCCTCCAGATCCTTCTGGGCCTCATCGGTGCGCTTGTGGCCGACGTCCGGAACGGTCACCATCTCCGGGCCGAGGGACTTGACCAGCTTCACCGTGTCACCGCGATGTCCGGTGCCGTCGGCGGGATCCTGGGAAATCACTTTCCCTGCGGGGACGGTGTCCGAGTGCGCCTCGGAGACCTCGACCGTGAAGCCCTGCTTCTTGAGTTCCTTTCCGGCCTGGTCGGCGTCGGTGCCCGCGTAGTTCTTGATGGTGAGGGGCTGACGACCCTTGCTGACCACCAGGTCGATGTTGCTGCCGGGTGGCAGGAGGGCGCCGGCCGATGCGCTGGCCGAGATGATCATGTCAGTTTCGACGGACTCCGACCAGTCCTCCTTCACCTGCCCGACGACCAGGTGCGCCGATTCGATGGCGGAGCGGGCCTGCGAGAGTTTCTGTCCCACCACGTCGGGCATCATGTAACGCTCGGGCCCCTTGGAGATGACGACCGTGACCCTGGTGCCTCGAAGGGTCCGGGCGTTTCCTGCGGGATCGGTGCTGATGACCGATCCGACCGCGACATCCTCGGAGAACGCCTCCTGGGTGGTGTATTCGAGATCGCTGGCTCTGAGGCTTTGGAGGGCCTGCTCCTGGGGGATGTTGGTCACCTCGGGGGTGGTGGTGAACCGCCCCTCGGCCCACCACCACGAGGCGGAGACGATTATCGCCGTGACGAGCAACACCAGCACGAGCAGCATGATGCCCCGACGGCGCCGGTACACCGGTTCCTGGGAGAACTGCGGGAAGATCGGTGTGCGGTGCGAACTCGGGGACCCACCCCTGCTGGAGCCGGGAAGCGTGGCCCGGGGAGGTTCTCCCGCCGAGGAAGCGGACCTGACCGAGGAAACCGGGTGCGGTGAGGGTGCCGAGTCCGGGGATCTGAGGGACTGCGGCTCGACGATGGCGGTCACCGCGTCAGGGGAGACGGCTTCGGTCGGGGGGACAGG
>CAJPNZ010000026.1 GCA_905372155.1 Propionibacteriaceae bacterium | reverse complement strand
GGCTCAACCAGCTTCAGGGGAGGGAAGTTGGTTGAGCCGATACTCACGAGCCTCAGCGAGCGGGTCGTGTTGACACCATCGTGTGGGTGCAGGAATGTCGCAGCCGGGTTTGTTCGATATGACTCCTATCTCACCTTGTCGCCCATGTGGATGGGTTCGCTGGCCACTTCGCCCTCGATGTGTTGCATGTCGTCGGCGCGTAGTTCCGTGGCGTCTGGTGTGGCGGGAAGCCAGGAGGTTGCGGTGTAGGTGGTGCTTTCCATTCCATCCTTTTCGGTTGTTGTTGCTGTTCGTAGCAGAATCCCGGGACTGGTTGGCAGGATCACCTCGGTTGTGGATAGGCCGGTGATGTCGACGGTGGTTCCGGTGTCGAGGTTGATCAGGTCGCGGGGGAGTGCATCCAGCTCTTTCGTGCGTTGCGTCTCTTCCGGCGTTGTTGTCGCGTCCCTTTGGAATATGGTTGCGGCGGTTTCTGGGTCTTTGAAGCGTTCTATCCATCCGCCTGGGTGAATGGCGGCAACGCCTGTTATGGTGTCTTCTTCTTCGCCGGTGATGCTGAGTGTGGTGAGAGCGCAGATTGAGTCCTGGTAATTTCCTTTAGGATCCTGTTGCGACATGAGTAGTGAGTTGCTGGTTGCTCCGGCTAGCCAGTGGTTTGTGCGTATGGTGGTCGGCTTCTCCTGAGGATTCGCGAGGGAGAAGATATCGAGTTTTCCGGTGTCCGCTGGATAGAAGTTTTCAGCGGTTTCGACTGCGAGTGAGTCGTTGGTCAGGGCGTGGCCCAGAACGATTCCTGTGACTTCGACGGTGCGGACCTCGTTGCCGGTTTCGGTGTCGAGGACGGCGATGTTCGTGTGCTGCTCGCCGAAGCTGCGGGGGGTTTCGGATGCCATGTATGGCAGGAGCCGGACGGCCAGGTAGCGGCCGTTCGGGCTGGACGTGACAAATTTCCGCTCTCCTTTCCGGTCGTGTTCGAATCTGATTTGGGGCGTATCGTCGCTACTGCGGGGATGATTTTCGGGGAAGCCGGGTTCCACTGTTCGTGCCCAGCGCACCGAGCCGTCTTCAGAGTTCAGTGCCACGAGGGTTCCCGTTGCGGTTTCGCCCGGGGAAATCTCGGTTTCTTTTGTGCGGGATGGGTCGAACAGGACGATGGGGCCACCAGGTGCGGAAACAGCAGGTGCTTGGTCGTCGTGGATGGCATATGACGTCGCGGTGGCTTCCCAGCCGGTGGTGTTTTGCACGGGAGTCTCGATGAGGTGTGAGACGTCTCCGGCGTCGCTGATTTTCACGGAATGAGGATCAGTGTTGTGGGTGCAGGATCCGAGTAGCAGGGAGAGGAAAAGTGCTCCCGTGATTGTCGTGGCCAGTTTTCTGTGAAATTTCATGAGGTGGCTCCCGTCAGGCCGTACAGCCGGTAGACGTGATTCCCGTAGTAATAGCGCGGGGAGAGGGGCATGAACTTCCCGCCGCCATCCAGCGAAAGGAGCGTCACCCCGGGAGCATTCATGGCGTCCACGGTCCTCTCCCAGCTACTCAAGTTACTGGCGTCCGTGCCGATGGGGAAAAACTGCATGGGCTTCATGCCACGGACTCGCGCGAGCTGCTCGGGGGGTATCAATGTGGAGCCCGGGACCACGGGGATGGTGGCACCGTCGGAGCCGTCACCTGGCTTCACGACGAGGGAGCCCGACAGCCGCCCCTCCTCGGAGGTCGCCACGAGCCCCACCTTGGCGGCTGCCAACCCCGCATCCTCGGCAGTGGGCGTGACGCGTTGGGTGGCCGGATCGAAAACAGCCTTTACCAAGATGTCATGAGTGTAGATAATATCGCGAATGCTGGGGTAGTCGTCGTACGGGGAAGATACCGCCAAGGTTCCGGATGCCCGAGAGGCTGCGGAATTCACCCCAGAGATTCTACCGAGATCAACCGGTGTGGTGCCGTCGTCCAGACCTGCGAGGGAGTCGAGTGTGACGGCTCGCGCTTCCCTGCCTCCGCGATTTTTGTGTGTCCCCCTGCTCTCGGAATCGGGGGGACTCGTGTACTGGACGGTCCAGCCGTTCACCATCACCACCAGCTCATCGGATATAGAATCGCCGGCGAGATTGGCCACCCCAGTGGTGGAAGTTGGGTCGGTGTCGGAGATCAGATTAGAACGGTCCAGTATGAATGATCTGTGGCCCGCAGGACCCGAGCGGGTATTCCTTTCGGAGGCTTCCTCGTAGGTTCTCTCCTTCTTCTTGGTCAGTTTCCAGCGAACCTCTCCGTCGTCGAGGTTGTAGGCGGTGTCTCCGTCGAGGAGGGCGGAATCCGTCAGTTGGAGATTATTCTTTTCATTTGATGGATGCTCGCCGGTGACCTGCCCGGTGAGGGTGTCCAGAACCACGGTCATGGCGTCATGAACGGGTTTGATTCCCTCCTTGGGTCTCTTGATGAGATCTTTCGGCATGCCGAACTTCACGGCAATGTACCGGCCGGTGGGGCTGGTGTATGGATAGTGCGCGCGAAAAGGAGCTTCTCCACACCACCTCACGTCCAAGCAGAAGTCAGTGTTTTTCCGTGTGTAGCTCCACAAGGTGCTGCCGTCGGCGGGATTGAGACCGATCACACCCTCGGTTGTCAGTATCACCGGTCCGGCCGCCCCGGATGCGGTGGCCAGCAGTCCCGGCACGTCCTTGGTCCAGGCGAGGGTGGTGCCAATGCCTGTGGGACGTTCCGGTAGGGGCCCTTCGGGAAGCGGTGCGGTCGTCTGCGTGACCGGGTTCGCCACCGTATGAGCCACAATGACCGCAGTGACCAGCACCGCGGTGGGCATCACAATGCGAATGAACTGGAGAATCCCGTGCAGAACCCTGGTCCCTGCGCCGGTAGCGGCAGGGTCCGCGCTGGCGTGGTAGGTAGCAAGAACGGATGGATCGTCGTTGCCGCCAGGAGCGATTCCCGCATGGTCTCTGACGCCCCGGAGCAGCAGGTCGGTGGGGATCAGCAAACCCAGCCCTACCGATGCCAAGCCCAAGGCCAGCAGGAAAGTGGAGTTAAATGAGGTTTGGTCGTAGAGAGTCCACCACCAGTTCACCAGAAAACCGGCGGACGTGACCGAGAATAGGGCAACGAGCAGGGCAATCAAGCGTCGCCAGGCGTTTTTCTGGCTGCTCCAAGCCCAGATGATCGAAATCGGAAGAATTGCCAGAAACAATCCGAGAAACAGTCCATCGGATGACCCAAAAGCGTTGTTGTTACCCCTTAGGGGAGGGTACGATATGATCGCGGAAAGGATGGTGAGGATTCCGCTGAATCGGAGACCCCTGAGCGTCGAGACGTGCCGCGACAAGAAAGTGTATCGTCGCTGGTTTTTCTCCGGTTCGGTGGTGTCGTCCGTGGTGGGGGTGCTGACGTCGTTGGTGGGTGTTTCTGTTTCGTGGATGGTGTCAGGTTCTTCGGACATGATGTCTATTTGTCCTCTTCTCCCATGTGGATGGTTTTGCTGAAGACCTTGCTGGCCTTATTTTCCAAGCTGATTTGTTGTATGTCGTTGGTGCGTGGTTCCGTTGCGTCGGGGGTGGCGGGAAGCCAGGAGTGGTTGATGAACGTGGTCTTTTCTTTCTTTCCTTCTCCGGTCGTGGTGACTGTTTGCAGGAGGAGGGCGGGTCCGGTCGGCAAGCTCACGTCAGCCACGTATTGTCCGGTGATGTCCAGGCTCGTGCCGCTGTCGATATTGATCAGGTCCCGGGGCAGGGTTGTCAGTAAGGCGTTGGCGGGGTTGGCGGCTGCCTCTGTCACAGCGGCTTTCGGGTCTTGGGCGCGTTCGATCCAGCCGTTGGGGTGGATGGCCGTGACGCCCGTGAAGGTCTCCAGTTCCTCGCCGGATATGGTTGTTCTGGTTATTGTGGAGATCCAGTACGGTCCCCTGCCTCTAAAGCCGGAGTACTTCCCTGAGCTTTGTGGGGACATGAGGAGGGAGTCGTTGGTGGAGCCGATGAGCCAGTTGTCGGTGCGGGTGGTGGTTGGTTCGGCGTGGGGGTCTGTGAGGGAGAAGACGTTGAGGACCCCGGTGCCGGCGGGGTAGTAGTTTTGGGCGGTCTCTACCACCAGGGAGTCGTTGACGATGGCTTGTCCTAGGACGAGTCCGGATACTTCGATGGTGCGGACCTCGTTGCCGGTCGCAGCGTTGAGGACCACGATGTTCATGCGCTGATCACTAATGTTGCTGCTTCCCTCAGAGGCCATCCAGGGCCAGAGATAGAAGGCCAGATATCTCTCATTGGAAACGAATGCTGTGCCTGCACATTCCTGAAAATCAAGGAATGAGTCTTGGGGGGTCATCGAGTTATCATCAGCGTAGTTTTTGACGTAGTTTGCGTGCATCTCTGGTGTGATGTTTCGTGCCCAGCGCACCGAACCGTCCTGCGGGTTCAGGGAAACCAGAGTGGTTGTGGAATCCAGGGGTGCGGAAGAAATGTCCTCTGGCTTGCTTTTACGGTTTATGAAGTAGTTTCCAGATCCACTCATGCTGCAGAGGAATCGTGCTGGTTTTACTTCTTCGTGGGTGGTGACTTCCCAGCCAGTGGCATTCTGAACGGGAGGGTCGAAGAGGTTGGAAGCGTTCCCGGCATCTGTGATGGTCACGGGGTGAGTGCCGTCACTGTGTGGGGTGCACGATGCCAGCAGGGCGGTGCACACCAGCCCGGTCAAGACGCCGGCGAGTCGTTTGTGAAGATTCATGAGGCATCTCCCGTCAAACCATACAGACGATAGGAATAGGAACCCGTGGATGTATACGGACTGATCATCAAAGTTGCGAGGGTTGCCCCGGAGACATTGATGACGTTCACATCCTCTCGTTCATTTTGTTCCGAGAGCTGCACAGGAATGCGCCTGCCATTCAATACCTCCTCGAGGGATTGAGGAATACTCCGCGAATCCAAAGGGAATGAAACCCCGGCGGATCCGTCGCCGGGTCTCATGACTACTTCTGCCAATAGTGTTTCATCGCGTGCTGCGAGGGCGATACCTACTGTGGCGGCAGCCAATCCAGGATACTGGCCGGCTGGTGTAGCGGTGTTGACGGTCGGATCGAACACTGTACCCACCGTCGGTGTGCCTCGATAGAAGTCTGTGATGCTGTCGGTATAGAATTTTATCTTGCCATCCTCGGGGACCGGATAGGCGGCCAGTGTGCCGGAGGCGTGGGAGGCTGCCACATTGAGTCCAACGCTCTTTCCCATGTCGACGGGATTCACTTCTTCAAGTCCTGCAAGAGAATCGAGCGTCACGACACGAGTCTCCTGTGCCTGCATTGCCTGTATGGATCCGCTTTCCTTCAATTCGACGACGAGAGCTTTCTTGTACTGGGCGGTAAGGCCATTTACGATCACTGGACGGCAGGTTAGGACATCGTTGGCGATGTTTTCTGCTGTCGTTGTGTTATTCGGGTCAGTGTCGGATATCAGAATCAAGGATTCGCTTGTACACTTTGGTTTTTCATAGTAAATTGATTGACTCTTGGGGAATTTTCCAAGTCGGATGAAGCTGCTGTGTCCCGCGGGACCAGAGTACGCTGTGTGAAGATGTGTTTCTGAATCGTTAGTCACCAACGGTTCCAACTGCCAACGAACCTTGCCGTCATCAAGGTTGTAGGCGGTGGCGCCGTCGAGAATGGCGGAGTCGGTGAGCTGTAGAGACCAGTTGATATTCGATGGGTGTTCGGTGGTCACGCGACCGGTGAGGGTATCGACTACGACCGTCACGGCATTGTTGATCGGTTTTCTTTTCTCGGAGTTTTCGGTGGGGGGCAAGTCCTTCGGGTCTTGTACCAGCTCCTTCGGGATTTCGATGCGTAGGGCGACGTATCTGCCGTTGGGGCTGCTCACCAGGTAGGAGTTCAACAAGCTGTTGGAGAAATCTTCCCTTCTAAGGTTCTGAGTCAGTATCTTCGCGTATGTGGCGTTTGTGCGCTGGTACGTCCATAGGGTGGTGCCGTCGGTGGGGTTGAGACCGGTCAGGCCCTCAGGGGTCAGTATCACCGGTCCGGCGGCCCCGGATGCGGTGGCCAGCAGTTCTGTGACGTCCCGTGTCCAGGAGAGGGTAGTGCGGATCCCAGTGGAACGATCCGGTAGGGGGCCCTCGGGAAATGGGGCGGTTATCTGTGTGACCGGGTTCGCCACCGTGTTAGCCACAATAACCGCTGTGGTGGGCGCCAGGATGAGAACGAACCGAAGTATCCCTCGCAGAATCCTCTTCCCAGTGGTGGCGGAGTCTGCGCCGGGACGGTAGGGAGCAAACCTGGCGGGGTCTTCGGTGTTACCAGGAGCGATTCCCGCATGGTTTCTGACGCCTCGGAGTAGCAGGTCGGTGGCGATCAGCAAGCCCACTCCGAGGGATGCCAAGCCCAAAGACAGTAGGAAAATGGACTTGAACGAGGTCTGGTCGTAGAGCCTCCACCACCAGTGCACCAGAAAACCGGCGAGCGTGACCGAGCACAGGGCGAAGAGCAGGGCAATCAAACGTCGCCAAGCGTTGTACATGCTAATCCAGAGCCAGATGACCAAAGTCAGAAAAATTGCTATAGGCACTCCGGGAAGCAACCCTGTGGGTGGGTCAGAAGCATTGCTGCTTCCATTCAGAAAGGCGAACAATATGATTGCTGAAAGGATGGCGAGAATTCCGCTGATTCGGAGAGCCCTGAGTGTTGAGATGTGCCGTGACAAGAAAGTGTATCGCCGCTGGTTTTTCGCTGGGGCGGTGGTGTCGGTGTCGTCCGTGACCGGGGCTTTAGCGTCGTTGGTGGGGGTTTCTGTGTCGCGTGTGGTGGGGGTGGTGTCGGGTTCTTCGGACATGATGCCTACTTGTCCTCCTCTCCCATGCGAGTGGTTTTGCTGAGGACCTTGTCGGCATTGTTGTCTATCACAATGCGTTGCATGTCGTCGGTGCGTGGTTCGGTTGCGTCGGGGGTGGCGGGAAGCCAGGAGTGGTTGATGTAGGTGGTCTTCTTGTTCTCGCCTTCCTCGATCGTGGTTATTGTTTGCAGGAGGAGGGCGGGGCCGGTTGGCAAGCTCACATCGGCCACGTATTGTCCTGTGATGTCGAGGCTCGTGCCGCTGTCGATATTGATCAGGTCCCGGGGAAGGGGCGCTAGTGGAGTTTTGTCGGGGCTGGCGGCGGTTTCTGCTGCTTCTTGTGGGTTCTTTGCGCGTTCGATCCAGCCGTTGGGGTGAATGGCCATGACGCCCGTGATGGTCTCCAGCGCCTCACCGGATGTATTTGTTCTAACAATGGTGGAGATCCGGTGAAAGTCTTCTCGCTTCCCGTGAGCGTCTTTTATCATGGAGCTTTGTGGTGACATGAGGAGGGAGTCTTTGGTGGATCCGATGAGCCAGTTGTCGGTGCGGGTGGTGGTTGGTTCGGCGTGGGGGTCTGTGAGGGAGAAGACGTTGAGGACCCCGGTGCCGGCGGGGTAGTAGTTTTGGGCGGTCTCTACCACCAGGGAGTCGTTGACGATGGCTTGTCCTAGGACGAGTCCGGATACTTCGATGGTGCGGACCTCGTTGCCGGTTTCGGTGTCGAGGACCATGATGTTCATGCGCTGATCACTGATGTTGCTGCTTCCCTCGGAGGTCATCCAGGGGCGGAGGTAGAAGGCTAGGTATTTTTCATTGGAGATGAGCGCTGTGCTCGCGCATTCCTGAAATTCGAGGAACGATCTCTGGGGGGTTGCAGACTTGTCATAGTAGTAGTGTGTGTGCATTTCCGGTGTGATTTTGCGTGCCCAGCGGATCGAACCATCATGCAAGTTCATGGAAGCCAGAGTGGTTGTGGAATTTGGGGGTGCAGGGGAAGTGTCTTCTGGATTATAGTTGTAGGTTTTGAAGTAGGATGCATCTCCATTTGTCTTTGTGCAGAGGTCGCGTGCCGGAATCATTGCTTCAAGCCGGCTGGTTTCCCAGCCGGTGTCGGTCTGAATGGGAGGGGAAAAGAGGCCGGAGGTGTCCCCGATATCTGTGATGGTCACGGGGCGACTGCCGTCACTGTGTGGGGTGCACGATGCCAGCAGGGCAACCCACACCAGCCCGCTCAAGGCGCAGGCAAGTTGTTTCTGAAGTTTCATGAAACATCTCCCGTCAAACCATACAGACGATGGGAGTCTGTGGGCTTATATCTCCCTGATGAGTGGAAAGGTTCTAGATCGTCGATCTTCAGGGTTACGAGGGTTGTCCCGGGGGTATTGATGGCGTTCACATCCCTTCCTTCTTTTAGTTCCGAGAGTTGTGCAGGAATGAGTCTACGGTTCGCTAATATCTCTTCGGGGGGTTGAGGAATGCCTTGCGAATCCAAGGGGAACGAAGCGCCGGCGGAACCATAGCTGGGTTTCATGACTACTTCTGCCAATAGCGTCTCGTCGCGTGCTGCGGGGACGATACCCACCGAGGCGGCGGCCAGCCCAGGATACTGGCCGGCGGGGATGGTGGTGTTGGTGGTCGGATCGAACACGGCACCCACTGTCGGATTTTCCCAATCGAGACCTTCGAAATGTGTTGAATAATTGACGTGCTTGAACTTTGCCTTGCCATCCTCGGGGACCGGATAGGTGGCGAGTGTTCCGGAGGCTCGGGAGGCTGCACCATTGAGCCCGATTGTCTTTCCCATGTCGATGGGTTCCGTCTTCTCCAATCCTGCGAGGGAATCGAGCGTCACGACCCGGGTCTCCTGCGCTTGGACGACTCCCGGTGTTTCTCCTGCCTCTTTTTCGACGACGAGAGCTTTCGTGTACTGGGCGGTGCGCCCTCTCACGATCACCGGATAGCAGGTTAGGTTGTCGACCGCGATGTTTTCCGCTGTCGTGATCTCGGTCGGATCGGTGTCAGATATCAAGGGCAAAGACTTGCTCATACATTGTTGTCGGCGGTGCTCCTCATCGGGGTCCCGGTCCAGGATGAAGCTCTTGTGGCCTGCGGGGCCGGAATAGCCACTGGGGGAATACGGTCTTGGTTCGTCGTCAGTGAGGGGTTTCAGGTTCCAGCGGACTTTTCCGTCGTCGAGGTTGTAGGCGGTGGTGCCGTCGAGGATGGCGGAATCGGTGAGCTGCAGATTCCAGTTGATGTTTGATGGGTGCTCGTTGGTCACGTGGCCGGTGAGGGTATCGACGACGACCGTCATAGCATTGTTGATCGGTTTTCTTATCGTGGAGGTCCCAGTGGCGTTCGTGTCCTTGGGATTCTGCACCAGCTCTCCGGGAATCCAGACGCGTAGGGCGACATATCTGTTGTTGGGGCTGCTCACTAGGTAGGAGTTCAATAAACTGTTGGAGAAATCTTCCTCTCCGGGCGTTTGATCCAGTATCTTCGCGTATTCGGTGTTTTTGCGGTGGTAGGTCCATAGGGTGGTGCCGTTGTTGGGGTTGAGGCCGGTCAGGCCCTCAGGGGTGAGGATCACCGGTCCGGCGGCTCCGGAGGCGGTGGCCAGCAGTCCCGGCACCTCCTTGGTCCAGGTGAGGGTGGTGCCGATGCCGGTGGAGCGCTCCGGTAGGGGGCCCTCGGGGAGTGGGGCGGTGTGGTTGATCGGAGCAGCCGAGGCCTGGAGGAGGGCGATCGCGGTTGCCGCAGCGGTGACAGGGGCTAATGCGAGAGCGGCCCGGCGGAGCAGGCTGATCCAGCGTCTCGAAGACGTGGTGTTGTTGTGTTTCCTGGGGCGGTAGCGGGCCGGGTCGTCGGGATCGCTGGGCGGGATGTTTTGGTGGTCGCGGATGCCTCGCAGCAGCACATCGGAAACAATGAATACACCCAAACCAGAAATCAACAGAGCCTGAAACAGTTCGCTCCAGTTGAAGGTTTGTTCGTGGATCAGCCACCAATGCTGCCCCATGACACCAACCGTAACGGCTATACAGACAGTCGTGATGGCCGCGAAAGTGCGCTTCAAAGTTTCTAGCTGGGAACCGAAAGCCCAGAGGAGCGGCGCGCCGATGAGCCAAGGGAGCAGGCCTGGAAAGAACAGGAAAAAAGGAAAAGTGATCCCCCACAGCAGTGTCAGCTGCACCCACCAGACGATCGCCAGAACAATCGCCGTGATGATGGTGAATGCGCCACCGAGTCGGAGAGCCCTGAGTGTCGAGATGTGCCGCGACAAGAAAGTGTATCGGCGCTGGTCTTTCGCCGGTTCGGAGGTTTCGGTGTCGTGTGTGGTGGGGGTGGTTTCGGGTTCTTTGGACATGATGTCTATTTGTCCTCCTCGCCCATGTGGGTGGGTTTGCTGAGGACCTTGTCGGCCCTATTGTCCAAGCCGATGTGTTGCATGGCTTCGCTGCTGCGGGGGTAATTTTCGGGAAAGCCGGGTTTCACTGTGAGTTTCCAACGTACTGAGCCGTCTTCGGAGTGCAAGGCTACGAGGGTTCCCGTTGCGGTTTCTCCCGAGGGCGTCGGGGTTTTTTGTGTCTGGGTTGGCTCGAACAGAAGGATGGGGCCGCCGGGGGTGGAAACGACAGGCGATGTGCTGTCGTAGATAGCATGCCGTGTCGCGGTGGCCTCCCAGCCGGTGGCGTTTTGCGCGGGAGCTTCGATGAGGTGTGAGACGTCTCCGGCGTCGTTGATCTGCACGGCATGAGGGCCAGTGTTGTGGGTGCAGGAGCTGAGCAGCAAGGAGAGGAAAAGTGCTCCCGCGATTGCCGCGGCCAGTTTGCTGTGAAATTTCATGAGGTGGCTCCCGTCAACCCATACAGGCGGTAGACGTATTGACCCTTATAGCGCAAAGAGGAGTGGGTGTCGCCATTCAGCAGGAGGAGTGTCACCCCGGGGGCATTCATGGCGTCCATGGTCCCCACCGAAGTACTCAAGTCAGTGGTCCTCGTTTTGACGGGGAAAAACTGCATGGGTTTCAGGTCACGCTCTCGTGCGAGCCGCTCAGGGGGTGTCGCTGTGGAGCCCGGGACTATGGGGACGGTGACACCGTCGGAGCCATCACCTGGCCGTATGACAAGGGAGCCCGACAGTCGCCCCTCCGCGGTGGTCTCCACGATTCCCACCTTGGCGGCTGCCAACCCCGCATCCTCGGTGGCGGGTATGACACGTTGGGTGGCTGGATCAAAAACAGTCTTTACCAAGATGTCATCAGCGCGGATAATATCGCGGATATCGGAGGAGGTGTCGTACGGGGAAGATACCGCCAAGGTTCCAGAAGCCCGAGAAGCCGCGGAATTCACGCCAGAGATCCTGCCGAGGTCAACAGGTGTGGTGCCGTCATCCAGGCCAGCGAGGGAGTCGAGCGTGACGGCTCGCGCTTCCCTGCTCCAGAGATTTTTGTTTGGTTCCCCATTCTCGGAATCAGGGGGACTCGTGTACTGGACGGCCCAGCCGTTCACCATCACCACCAGCTCATCGGATATAGAATCGCCGGCAAGATTCGCCACCTCGACGAAGGATGTCGGGTCGGTATCAGAGATCAAATTGTATTTATTGTCGGAACCGGTCAGTATGAATGATCTGTGGCCTGCGGGCCCGGAGCGGGCACTCCTGTTGTAGGTTCTCCCCTTCTCATTGGTCATTTTCCAGCGGATCTCTCCATCATCGAGGTTGTAGGCGGTGTCTCCGTCGAGAAGGGCGGAATCCGTCAACTGGAGCTTATTCTTTTTACTTGATGGATGCTCGCCGGTGACCTGTCCGGTGAGGGTGTCCAGGACCACTGTCTTGGCATCATGAACTGGGTTGGAAATCTCGACGGCATCTGGCAGTATGCTGAACTGCACGGCAATATATCGACCCGTGGGGCTGGTGTACGGATAGTGCACGCGAAAAGGAGCTTCTCCACACCACATCACGTCCATGCAGAAGCCGGTGCTTTTCCGTGTGTAGCTCCACAAGGTGGTGCCGTCGGCGGGATTGAGACCGATCACGCCCTCGGTGGTGAGTAGCACCGGTCCGGCGGCTCCAGATGTGGTGGCCAGCAGTCCTGGCACCTCCTTGGTCCAAGCGAGAGTAGTGCCAATGCCCGTAGAGCGCTCCGGCAGAGGGCCTTCGGGAAGCGGGGCAGTCGTCTGCGTGACCGGGTTAGTCACAGTATGAGCCACAATGACCGCTGAGGTCAGCACCGCGGTGGGTACCACAATGCGCGTGAACCGGAGAATCCCGTGCAGAATCTTGTTCCCTACGCTGGTGACGGTGGAGACTGTGCTGGCGCGGTAGGGAGTGAGAATGGATGGATCATCGGCGCTGCCAGGGGTGGTTCCCAAGCGGTCCCTGACTCCTCGGAGCAGCAAGTCAGTGACGAGCGTCAAACCCAGCCCGACCGATGCCAGGCCCGAGGCCAGCAGGAAAGCGGACTTGAACGAGGTCTGGTCGTAGAGCTTCCACCACCAGTGCACCAGAAAACCGGCGAATGCAACCGAGCACAGGGCGAAGAACAGAGCAATCAAGCGCCTCCAGGCGTTATTCTGGCTGCTCCAAGCCCAGGTGATAAAAATCGGAAGAATTCCTAGGAACAATCCGAGCAGCAAACCTTTGGGTGGGCCAAAAGTGTTGTCGCTAAAGCCCAGAAAAACGTACAGTGCAATTGCGGAAATGATGATGAGGATTCCGCTGAGTCGGAGATTCCTGAGCGTCGAGATGTGCCGCGACAAGAAGGCGTATCGTCGCTGGTCTTTCGCCGGTTCGGAAGTTTTTGTGTCCTCCGTGGCCGGGGTGCCGACATCGTCGGTGGGGGTTTCTGGGTCGTGTGTGGTGGGGGTGGTGTCGGGTTCTTCGGACATGATCTCTACATGTCCTCCTCTCCCATGCGGATAGGTTTGCTGAAGACCTTTTTGGCATCGCTGTCCATCTCGATGCGTTGCATGTCGTCGGTGCGTGGTTCCGTGGCGTCGGGGGTGGCGGGAAGCCAGGAATGGTTGATGTAGGTGGTCTTCTTTTCCTCTCCTTCCCCGACCGTGGTGACTGTTCGCAGAAGGAGGCCGGGACCGGTCGGCAGGTTCACACTGGTGACATATTGTCCGGTGACATCCACGCTCGCGCCACTGTCGATATTGATCAGGTCCCGAGGCAGGGCCGCCAGCGGAGTTTTGTCGGGGCTGGCGGCGGTCGCCACTGCCGCTTTCGGGTCCTTTGCGCGTTCGATCCAGCCATTGGGGTGGATGGCAGTGACGCCCGTGAAGGTTTCCAGCTCCTCGCCGGTTACAGTCGTCCTGATGATGGTGGAAATCACGTAAGAGTCTAGTTTCGGAAGCCTCAACAGTGAGTTCTGTGGGGACATGAGGAGGGAGTCGTTGGTGGAGCCGATGAGCCAGTTGTCGGTGCGGGTGGTGGTTGGTTCGGCGTGGGGGTCTGTGAGGGAGAAGACGTTGAGGACCCCGGTGCCGGCGGGGTAGTAGTTTTGGGCGGTCTCTACCACCAGGGAGTCGTTGACGATGGCTTGTCCTAGGACGAGTCCGGATACTTCGATGGTGCGGACCTCGTTGCCGGTTTTGGTGTCGAGGACCACGATGTTCATGCGCTGATCACTGATGCTGCTGCTTCCCTCGGAGGTCATCCAAGGTCGGAGGTAGAAGGCCAGATACTTTTCATTGGAGATGAACGCTGTGCTTGTGCATTCCTGAAAATCAAGGAATGATCCTTGGGGGGTGTTGGACTCGTCGTAGAAATAGTGTGTGTGCATTTCTGGTGTGATCTTGCGTGCCCAGCGCACCGAACCATCCTGTGGATTCAGGGAAGCCAGAGTGGTCCCGGGAAGCGGGGGCGCGGAGGAAGTTTCTTCTGGTTTGGGGTTGTAGGTTTTGAAGTAGGTTGCAGTTCCGTTTGTCCTTGCGCATTCGATCCGTGCCTCGATTGTCTTTTTAGGAAACGTGACCTCCCAGCCGGTGTCGGTCTGAATGGGAGGGCTGACGAGGTCGGAGGTGTTTCCGGCTTCGGTGATGGTCACGGAGTGAGTATCGCCGTCGTTGTGTGGGGTGCACGATGCCAGCAATGAGATGCACGCCAGCCCTGTCAAGGCGCAGATGAGTCGTTTATGAAGCTTCATGAAGCATCTCCTGTCAACCCATGCAGGCGATAGGAAGGGGCATACTCGTATCCGGTGCCCTTGAGTGGAAAATACGAAGAGTACCAGTCCGGTGAATCGAATAGTCTTTCGTCATCAATTTTCAAGGTGACGAGGGTTGACTCCGGGGTATTGATGACGTTTACAACCTCTTTTGCATCCCGTTTCGATAGCTGTGAGGGGGTGAAGCTGCTAGACATATATTCTGGGAATCGAAGCATGGTTCGCAAATCTAGGGGGATTGATGCTCCGGTTGACCCGTCGCCGGGTTTCATGACGATTTCTGCTGACAACGTTTCACCTTGTGCCGCGGGGGCGATGCCCACGGTGGCGGCAGCCAGCCCGGGATACTGATTGGCGGGGGTAGCGGTGTTGGTAGTTGGATCGAACACGGTCCCCACCGTCGGTTTGCCCTGTTCGAGGTGTTTGACACCATTGTCGTAATCTCGAAATTTTATCTTTTCATCCTCGGGGATCGGATAGGCGGCGAGTGTGCCGGAGGCGTGGGAGGCTGTGCCATTGAGCCCAATGGTCTTTCCCATGTCGATGGGTTTCATTTCTTCCAGCCCTGCAAGGGAATCGAGCGTCACGACGCGGGTCTCCTGCGCTTGGACGGCTCTCGAGTCTTCTTCTTTTTCCCTTTTGACAACGAGAGCTTTCGTGTACTGGGCGGTGCGACCCCCCACGATCACCGGATAGCCGGTCAGGATGTCGATTGCGATGTTTTCCACCGTCGTGGTGTCAGTCGGATCGGCGTCGGACATCAGAGTCAGCGACTTGCTTCTGTGCTCTGGTCTGTCCTCGTTGAATTTTCCGGACAGGATGAAGCTTCTGTGTCCCGCGGGGCCGGAATAGTCACTGGGGGAATACGGTCCTGGTTCGTCGTCAGTGAGGGGTTTCAGGGTCCAGCGGACTTTTCCGTCGTCGAGGTTGTAGGCGGTGGTGCCATCGAGAATGGCGGAATCGGTGAGCTGTAGATGCCACCTGCTGCTCGACAGGTGCTCGTTGGTCACGTGACCGGTGAGAGTGTCGACAACGACCGTCACGGCATTGTTGGTGTGGAACTGCGTGAGTTCGTACGGGAGCATGATGCGTAGGGCGACGTACCTGTCGTTGGGGCTGCTCACCAGGTAGGAACCCGACAAACTACCGAAAGAGCCCTGCCCGCTCTCTATGCCCCGCATCTTTGCGTATGTGGCGTTTGTGCGCTGATAGGTCCATAGGGTGGTGCCGTCGGTGGGGTTGAGGCCGGTCAAGCCGTCGACAGTCAGTATCACCGGCCCGGCGGCTCCGGATGTGGTGGCCAGCAGTCCTGTGACGTCTTTCGTCCATGAGAGAGTGGTGCCGATGCCGGTGGAGCGCTCCGGCAGGGGTCCCTCGGGGAGTGGGGCGGTGTGGTTGATCGGAGCTGTGGAGGCCTGGATGAGGGCGATCGCGGTTGCAGCAGCAGTGATAGGGGCCAAGGCGAGAGCGGCCCGGCGGAGCAGGCAGGCCCAGCGACTCGAAGACGTGATGTTGTGTTTCATGGGGCGGTAGCGGGCCGGATCGGAGGGATCGCCGGGCGGGATGTTCTGGTGGTCACGGATGCCACGCAGCGCCACATCGAAAACAGTAAATACACCCAAACCCAGAGTCGCCAAGGCCTGGACGGAGGGCAGAACGATCCAGATGGAGGTTTGTTCGTGGATCAGCCACCAATATTGCCCCATGACACCAACTGCAACTATCGTGCAGACGGCGGTGATGGCAGCGAGTGTGCGCTTCAAAGGGCGCAGGCGGACACCGACAAACCAAAGGAACACAATGGCCAGTGTGAACAGGAAGTAGGGGGGCACGCCCCTCCACAGAAGTGTCAGCTGGACCCACCAGACGATCGCCAGAACAATTGCCGTGAGAACAGTGAATACGCCACCGAGCCGGAGCGCCCTGAGTGCCGAGATGTGCCGCGACAAAAAGGCGTACCGGCGCTGGTTTTCCGTCGGCTCGGGGGCGTCGGTGTCGTCCGTGATGGGGGCGTCGACGCCGTCGCTTGCCATGTCGTCTTCTGGAATCGAGGTATCGGGCATGGATCATTGCTCCTTTGGCAGCGGTAGTGACTCCGGTGGGGCCTCCACCCCGGGGGTGAGGGTTGAAAGTGACGGAAGGAAACCATCACTCGAGTTCTGGGAGGCGTGGTGCAGGATGTGGGTCATCTTCTCCTGACTCAGTGAAGCGCGATCGTTCGTCGTGTCGAGCCAGGATGCCGGGGTGGGATAGATGACGGTCTTCTCCCCCTCGCCCTCCGTGCGTTGCGTGTAGAGAAGAGTGCCCGCTCCGGTGGGGAGGACCACGTCGGCCACCAGCAGAGTGGCCGCATCCAATGTTGTTCCGGTGCCGACATGGAACAACTCGTGTTGCAGCGCTTCCAAGGCCTTTGTGCGCTCGGATGCGTCGCCCTGCGAGTTCACGATCTCCGCGGCCTCCTCCGGATCCTTGAAACGATCGACCCAGCCTCCGGGATGAAGGCCACGGACACCGATCACGGTTCCCAGCTCCTCGCCCGCAGTGTTGTGTCTGGTGATGGCATAGGGCCACGAGGCACCGGAACCTTCGCGAGGCGGAAGTTCCTGCGACATGAGCAGGGATTCGGGACTGGCTCCGATTAGCCACTGATCAGAGCGGAAGCTGGTGGGCTCGGCCTGCGCGTCGCTCAACGAGAAAACAGCGATGACCCCGGTGCCGGCGGGGTAGTAGTTCTGGGCGGTCTCGACTGCCAGCGAGTCATTGGTGAGGGCCTGCCC
Source organism: Propionibacteriaceae bacterium (assembly GCA_905372155.1). GTDB lineage: Bacteria > Actinomycetota > Actinomycetes > Propionibacteriales > Propionibacteriaceae > Arachnia. The sequence continues at coordinate 15,763 of CAJPNZ010000026.1, read as the reverse complement.
CAGAACCAGACCGGAGATCTCGACGGTGCGAACCGTCTCCCCGGTCTCGGTGTCCAGGACGGTGATTCCCACGCGCTGGTCGCCAATATTCTCGGAATCCTCGGGGTCCAGGTACGAATGAGTCCGGATCGCCAGGTACTTGCCATCGGGGCTGGCGACAGCCTCTTGCGTGGAGGCCCACGTCTGTGGTGTGTTAGCGGCCCTTTCCTCTGCCCCGATGCCGGTGCTCATGGTGAGCCTCCAGCTCACGGATCCCGTGTTGGCATCCAAGGCAATAATCTCCTTGTCCTCGGTGCCCGTGATCAGGACGGGACCGTATGCCGTGGGAAAAGCGTCATACTTTCGGACGGGGCTCGTCGCGGATTCCATGTGCCAACCGTCCTCGGTTTGGATAGGTTCTGGGAAAGGGTCGTGACTGGAGCGGTCGGATTTCGTGAAGGTGACGGAGTGAACCTGTCGTGGATGCCTATCGATGCTCCTGGAACATCCTGAAAGCATCACGGTGAGAAGAAGCAAGCCAGTCATCGCAAGCGTCAGCCGTTTGTTCGTGCTCATGCAGAACCCCCTGCCACGCCGTACAGGCGGTGGGTGTGGGTATAGTCGCCCTTCCGGCCTCTACTGCTGATTTCACGATCGGGATCGAGAGCCACCAGGGTGATCCCTGGGACGTTGAGAAAGATGGGGTTCTCACTCGAATTGAGGGGAACAGGCTTTTCGTCTTCCAACGGAAAAGAGACGGAACCCGGTTCGATGGGAATCGTGAGCCCTGCTGAGCCGTCGCCCGGGCGTATGACGAGCGCCCCCGACTGTTTTCCCTCCCGGATGGTCGCATCGATTCCGGTCGTGGCTCCCGCCAGGCTCGGGTACTGGGATACGGGGGTGACCTTTCGGGTGGCTGGGTCGAAGACGGATTCTGAGGTGCGAATGACTCCCGACCTGCGCGAGACACCGTGGTGGACGTCGGTGATTCTGCCAAGAGCGACCGGTTCCTCTTCGGAATGCCCGTGTCCAAGGAGGGAATCGAGTGAGACCGCGTGGGCTTCCCGTCCTTCATCGGTGCGCAGCGACTCGCCCTTGTCATCCGCCGGGATGGGGTTCTCGTATTGCACCGCCCAGCCGTTCACCAACACCGGACCAAAGTCGCTCAGGGCGATCCGGGATTCTTCGGAAACGCCTCGTTCTTCGTTGTCTGAAGTCAGGGTCACCCGTGCGCTGGCTATCCGGTCCTCGTTCTGGTCGCGTTCGAACTTTGCGATGAAACACCGGTGCCCCGCTGGACCCGAATAGCCCGTGTACCCATACTTCTCTTCTACGAAGGACCAGAGCTTGTGGCCGTCCTGGAGGGAATAGGCAGTTGCTCCATCCAGCACGGCGGCGTCGCTGAGCTGTAGACGCCAGAAGTCGTTGGAGGGATGCTCGCCGGTCACCTGTCCGGTGAGGGTGTCGATGACAACGGTCATGGCATTGATGGACGAATCGTGGTCGGCGTGTGTCGTTGGGTGTCGTTCCCACAGTTCCCTGGGGCCCAGGATCCGTAGCGCCACGTGGCGACCGGTGGGGCTGGCCACCATGTGGGAAACATAATGTATGTCGTCGTTTCCGTGGCTGGAGCGGGCCGTGGGATACGTGGCTCCTGGCCGGCGATAGCTCCACAGAACCGTTCCGTCGCCGGGGTTGAGGGCGGTCACGCCGTCCTTGGTGAGCAGGATCGGCCCAGCCGCCCCCGCCGTGACTTCGATCAGCCCACGGACATCCTGCCTCCACGTCACCTCGCTGCCAATGGTGGTGGGACGCGCGGGCAGGTCGCCTGCCGGGGCCGTGGCGGTCGTGGAGACCGGACCCGTCAGTGCGGGAGCGAGGAAAACCGGGGCCACCAGCACCACGACGGCTCCAGCTACGAGGGCGAGGCGGCGCAGACGCCCGCGCCGCCGAGACGTGGCATTCGTGTCACGGAGGGGGCGGAAACGTGCGGGATTGGTGGGGTCGCGACGAGAGATGTCGAGCTGATCCCGGAGTGCTCGCAGCAACAGATCAGCGACGATGAACAACCCCAGACCGAGGGCCAGCAGCGCCAACACCAGGAACAGGGTCACGCTGATGGAGGACTGCGAATGAAACAGCCACCACCGGTACACCTGAAAAGCCACCAGCGGGACCGCGTCAATGACGACAAGGCAGACGCCCCACACCTTGGAGGCCCCTTTCCAGAACCCCAGGAGCCAGAGGAGCGGAAGCGGGGCGCCGAACAGCAAGAACTGAATGACGTGGCCCTGCGGAACGGGGAAACCATCCCACCACAGGCAGGCCAGCAGCAGCGCGACGAGAAAGGCGATCAGCCCTCCGATCCTCAGCGCTCGCAGGATCAGCACCCGGCGGTTCGCGGCGATGGGGGCGTCGCCCGTGTCGGTGTCGTCAGAGGTCTGGGGCATGTACTTTATTATCGAACAAGGGAGGGTCATTCGCCTCGATTTTCTGGTTGTGCAGCACTCAACATCCATGTGGAGTGCTGCACATGGACGGTGAAATCATTGAGTGTCGTGTAACCGGGGTGAAGTTTTAGCTCTTTTCCATGTGAATTATTTCCCGGGACAGGATCTGTTTATCATCGGTGGTGACGTGATCGGTGATCCAGGGCATGTCGTCGGTGCGCAGAGCCGTGCTGTCCGGGGTGGCGGGAAACCAGGAATATGTCGTGCGGTCTTCGATCTTGTCCCCCCGGTCTTCGTCGGCAGTGGCGTTTGTGTACAGGCGAATTCCCGGGCCCGTGGGAAGGGTTTTTGCAGAGACCCTGAAACCGGTGGCATCGATGATTGTTCCGGTTTCCACATGTACGAGCTCGGTCGCCACACCGGAAGCGGACGACTCCTGGGCCAGGGTGGTGGCCGCGGCCTCCGGATCCTTGAAACGTTCGACCCAGCCTCCGGGAAGCACCACGCGGGCGCCGGTCACTGTGCCCAGGGTCTCGCCGGTGGTGCTGAGCCGGGTGACGGTGCAGGGCGTGGGGAGACCCCACCGGAGTTCTGTCAGCTCGTTCGGGGCCAATAGGAGCGAGTCGTGTGTGGTGCCGGCCAACCACTGGTCGGTTCGAAGGGTCGTGGGCTCTGCCCGGGTATCGCCCAGGGGAAAGAGAGTGAGTGTCCCGCTGCCCGCAGGGAAGAAGTTCTGCGCGGTTTCGACCGCCAGGGAATCGTCAGTGAGGGCGTGGGCCAGGACGATTCCCGAGACCTCGACGGTGCGGACCTCATTCCCGGTGTCGGTGTCCAGCACGACGATGCCCACGCGCTGGTCACCCGGATCGGTGGACTTCTCGGACACCATGTGGGCCCGCGCCTGAATCGCCAGATAGCGCCCATTCGGGCTCACGGCGGCATAACCCGCTTCCTCTTTGGGGACATGAAGTTGTTGCCTGCTGCTGTCGAGCAGCGACTGATGTGTGTCATTGTCGTCATCGGTGCTAGCCACAGGATCCGACCCCAGAGTCCTGGCCCAGCGCACCGAACCGGTATCGGGATTCAGCGACACCAGGGTCGTCGTTCCAACTGTCGTTCCCTTGGTGGAATCGTCCGGGGTTGCGGGGCGGGACGTGTGGAAGAAAAGAACCGGGCCGCTGGCCGTGGGGAGGGTCAGATCCGCGTACAACTTTTTTGTGAGATCAACCGTCCATCCGGGATCGGTCGCGCTGGGAGCGGAGACGAGGTCGGACACGTCGCTGGTATCCGTCAGAGACGTGAAACGGGTCCCCGCATCCCGAGAGCAGGCCGCCAGCGAGAAGGCCAGGAGCAGGGCAGCCGCGATGAAGCGGGTGAGCGGTGTCAGAGATTTCACGAGGCATCACCCGCCAGGGCATACAGATGGTACGGATAGCGATGGTGCGGATAGGTCCGCTCAGAGCTACTTGTCTGGTTGGCTTTTACTTCTCCCTCGGGGTTGAAGACGACGAGGGTTGCGCCGGGAACATTCATCATGGTGGCGACCTGCTCTGTTTGGCTTTGGTTGGACAGCTGTCGGGGGGCCAATCCCTCGGTTGTCGGGGGCGGCCTGAACGGTCCAGGAACCACGGGGAGCGTCAGCCCGTCGGAACCATCGCAGGGCCGGATGGCGAGCGCCCGCGACACCGCCCCGCCATCGGTGACCCTGGTGATGCCCAGCCTGACCGCTACGGGGCCCGCGCACTCGGAGGCCGGCGTCACGGTCCGGGTGGCGGGGTCGAAGACGTTTCCCACCTTCTGGGCGGCAGGGCCTAACGATGATGTGTCGGGGTAGAGGGCCACGGTGCCAGAGGCGTGGGAGGCGACGATATTGGTTCCGAAGGTCTTCCCGAGATCCACAGCGGGGGTGTCCTCCAGGCCGGCCAGGGAATCGAAGCTGACGGCCTGCATCTGCCGGGCCGTGTAGTGGTCGGGATCATCGACCTTCTCCGCGTACTGCACGGTCCACCCATTGATGCTTACGGGCCTGTCATCAGGGTTTTCGTCGACCTCGGGAAAATTTGATGCTGTGGCTTTCTGCCTGGGGTCTTTATCTGAAGCGAGGGTCAGGTCGTAGATCTTGTGCTGACGTGATTTGGTATTCAGCATCATATCGATGACAAACGAATTGTGGCCTGCGGGACCGATGAAGGATTTATTTCCTTTCGTTGTTCCCGCCTCCAGGGTCCAGCGAGCCTGACCATCGGAAAGGTTGTAGGCCGTCGCGCCGTCCAAGAAAGCGGTGTCGGTGAGCTGAAGAGGCGAATACTCTTCGGTGAGGCGCTCGCTGGTGACCTGGCCGGTCGTGGTGTCAATGATGATGGTCAGGACGTCAAGCCCTATTTCCTTGCCGTGCTGTTCCAGAATGTCGGGGATGGTGATGCGAAGTGCGACGTAGCGACCATTGGGATTGGTCAGCAGATATGGAGCGTTGTAGGAAGTCGGTCCGAACATGTTGTGCCGTCCCCATTTCCAGGGACTGACGTATTGCGCTCCCGCGCGGTGATAACTCCAGAGGGTGGAGCCGTCAGCGGGATTGACGGCGGTCAAGCCCTCGGGGGTCAGGATCAGGGGGCCGGTGACCCCGGATGCGATGTCGAGCAAACCGGGGACGTCCTTCTCCCAGGCGATTCTGCTTCCGATGCGCGTGGGCCGGGTGGGGAGGGGGCCATCCGGAGCGTGGGCGGTGGTCTGGACCACCGGGTTCGACGCGTCGTGAACGAGAAGCAACGTGAGCGTCAGGGCCAGAGCGGGCGCCAGCAGCGCGATGAAACGACGACCCCAGTACCTGCGGCCCCTTCGCCGAGAGGAATCCGAATCATCCTCGTCGCTCGCGTCCGGGCGGAAAGGACGAAACCGGGCCGGGTCATCGGGTTCGCCTGGAAGGACGTCGCGCTGGTCGCGGATGCCCCTGAGCCACAGATCGACGGCGGTCGCCAGCCCCAGAGTGACAGTCAACGCGGCCAGCGTCAGCAACACGATGATGCTGAACGAGAAATCCGCATAGAAATGCCACCAGCGATGCACATGCCAACCCGTCAGGGCGATCGTGTAGACAGCGACGAGCGATGCGAAAAACTTCCGCGCCCCCCGCCATATCCTGCGGGCAAACTTGTTGTCGAACCAGAGATACACCTTGCGGACGAGCGCACTCGCGACCCACAGCGCCGGGAGAGGGAGCAAGAGCTGGAGAAATGATGTGAGTAGGTCGTGCGGTAGAGGGAAACTGTTCCACCACACAACCGCCAGAACCGTGCTGGGTAGGGCGGCAATCAGCCCGCCGATCCTCAGGGCCCGCAGGACCAGGACCCGCCGGTTCGCGGCGATGGGGATATCGTCTGCGTCGGTGTCGATGATGTCGTCAGATGTCTGGGACATGTACTTCATTATCGAACAGGGAGGGTCACCCGTCTGGTTTCCGGGAAATCCCGCGGGCTTTGAGAAGCGGCCTGCGCATGTCGTCGACGCGCCGTGTGCTGTCCGGCTGATGGTGGTTTCGACTCGGGCCGCTCCTTCGTCGCGGCCCGGCTCAACCAGCTTCAGGGGAGGGATGTCGTGGCCCGGCTCAACCGGCTTGGGGGAGGGGGCAGTTGGTTGAGCCGACCTGCGAGCGTCAGCGAGCTGGGCGTGTCGAAACCATGGTGAGGGTGTCCGGGGACTGGGGTCGGGTCTGCTTTTCGGTTTCCTGTGGTTTCGACTCGGGCCGCTCCTTCGTCGCGGCCCGGCTCAACCAGCTTCAGGGGAGGGATGTCGTGGCCCGGCTCAACCGGCTTGGGGGAGGGGGCAGTTGGTTGAGCCGACCTGCGAGCGTCAGCGAGCTGGGCGTGTCGAAACCATGGTGAGGATGTCCGGGGACTGGGGCTGGGTCTGCTTTTCGGTTTCCTGTGGTTTCGACTCGGGCCGCTCCTTCGTCCCGGCCCGGCTCAATCGTTTTCAGGGGAGGGGGCGTTGCCTGGCGCAGCCGGGTGGTGTGCAATCACGTCTCCCCCTCTCCCATTCGGACGGTCTTCCGGGAGATTCTCTCGGGTGTGAGAAGCAGTCTGGTCATGTCGTCGGTGCGGGCCTGTGTGCTGTCCGGGGTCGCGCTCAGCCAGGCCGCGGGTGTGCTGGTGGTCTTCCCCTCTCCGGTCGTGGTGACCTTCTGCAGAAGCAGTCCCGGACCGTCGGGCAGGTCCACGTGGTCGACGGACATGCCGGTCACGTCGATCACCGCCCCCGTGGTGACGTTGAACAGTTCGCGCGGCAACGCCAGGACATCGGACGTGGAGGTCTCCTCCCGGGCGAGGACCTCGACCGCGGTCCTCGGATTCGTGAAACGGATGACCCAGCCGCCCGGTTTGACACCGTGAACGCAGGGAACGACGCCCAGGACCTCCCCGCCGGTGCCTGCCCTAGTGAGGACCATGCATCCCCCGCCGGTTTTCCGGGGCGACAGGAGGACGGAATCCGACGTGGCGCCGACGAGCCACTGATCGGTCGGGAAGGTGGAGGGGAGGAAACCGAGGGCATCGTCGAGGGAGAACACGTTGATGGTCCCGCCCTCGGCCGGTGCGTGCCCCCGGGAGGTCTCGACCACCAGTTTCGTGTCGGTCAGCTCGAAGCCCAGAATGTTGACCCCCGGCAGCTCCGCGGAGCGAACCTCCCTTCCCGTGCCGGTGTCCAGGACGCTGATCTTCATGCGCTGGGCCTCGACGCTGTGATCCACGGATTCGGTGCCGTCGCCTCGGGAGAGCTCGTCCGGGTGGAGCACGAAAGCCATGTACCGCATGCCCGGGCTGTAGCGGACCTCGTCGATCCTCGTGTCCGCTCGGCGGGCCCATCGCACCGACCCGTCTGCGGGGTTCAGGGAGACGATCGTCGTCGTCTTGAGGGTGAGTTCCGGCTGCTCGTGGAAGATGTGGGCCCCGGGCCGTACGGAGTCGAGGAGAATGAGCGGGTTGGAGGCCGTCCCTTGGCTGTGGGGTTTGTCCACGACCTTGTCGCCGGGGCTGAGGACCAGGTCGGCGTCGCCGGATCGCGACACCGTCAGTAGATCGGAGACGTCCCCGGCGTCGTTGACACCGGCCTGGGGTTCGAACGGTGAACACGCCCCTACTCCCAGGAGCAGCGTCCACAGCAGCGAGGAGATCGCTGTCAGGCGGAGGAGCCGATGCTGGTTCATGACGCGCCTTCCGGTAGGCCGTGGAGGCGGTACGCGTGTCCGGCTTCGGGGCCACGCTGGCCGTGGCCGGACGATGATCCGTACGCGGAGTTGAGGACGACGACGGTGGCACCGGGGGCCTGCAGCAACGTCAGGGCCTCTCCGAACTGGCTGGCCGGGTTGGGTTGGCCCGGCAGGAGCGGTTCCTCCCTGGTGAGTTTGTCGGCGATCAGAGTGGGTGAACTGTACGTTGCCCGTTCGTCCAGGGGAACGATTGCGCCGCCGGAACCATCGTTGGGTCGGAGTGTGAACGCCCACCCCAGGGTGTCGTCCGTGGCGATCCTCGTGAAGTCGACCGTGGCGGTCGCCACCCCGGCATATCGGGAAGTCGGGGTGACATTCCCGGTGCCGGGGTCGAAGACGGCCTCCGCCCACGGTCCATGGGATGCGACGCCCTCGTCGCGGGTCCGTGGGGAGTAGGAGGGGTAGGTGGTGATGGTGTCCGAGATGGTGGAGGCGATGGTGTTGGGACCCGATGTTTCCCCGAGCGGAACGGCGGCCTTTTCCTCCCGGCCCGCCAGTGAGTCGAGGGTGACGGCCTGCGCCGTGGCGCCAGAGCTTCCCGTGTACTGGACGGTCCAGCCGTCGATGATCGCGAGACGATTGGTGAACGGATCGACGGCGATGTCCGACACCTTGGCCGTGGCATCGGGTTCGGAGTCGGAGATGAGAACCACGGTGGCGGCGGCACGCAGACCGGTGTCGTCGCCGGACGGTGTGGGCATCAGGACGAAGGAACTGTGCCCCGCGGCCCCGGAGTGGACGTCGCGGCGTTTGATGTCGCCGCCGGTCAGGCCCCCGGGGTTCGGTAGGGTCCAACGGACTTCGCCGGTGTTCAGGTCGTATGCGGTGGCGCCGTCCAGGAGGGCGGAGTCGGTGAGCTGGAGGGCCCACGTCGAGTGGGAGGCGTGCTGCCCGGTGACCTGACCGGTGCGGGCGTCGAGAACGATCGTCAGGGCGTCGTGGTCGCCTTTCCCCGAAGCCGGTATCCGGCATGCCAGGTGGGCGCGGTCGGGGCTGAGGGCCAGTCGGGAGCCGACGAGATCCTTCCGTGCGAAGGGACCGTTCGGCAATGCGGTGCAGGAGAACCCGGGACGGTGGTAGCTCCACAGGGCGGTGCCGTCCCGTGGATCGAGAGCGGTGATTCCCGTGTCGGTGAGGATCAGCGGCCCGGCGGGTCCGGCGGCCACCTCCTGCAACGTCGGGAGATCCTGCTGCCAGGCGACTGTCGTGCCGATGTGTGCTGGATACTCGGATGGGCCGGTCGAGGACGTGGAGGCGTGGGTCTGCGTGTGGGGCTGCGCCACGGCGTGCAGGGACATGGTTGCGATCACAAACACGATGGCCGGCACCAGGGGGATGGCGCGCTGCCCGATGGGTGCGGGTCGCGCGGTCCGCACCGCTGCGGCGGATTGCTCCGGGGCTTCGCCCGTTTCCCCAGGTCGCAGGGATGGGCGGATCCGGGCGGGGGATGTGGGATCGTCGGAGGCGATGCCGAGCGATTCACCCAGACATCGCAGCATCACGTGGCTGATGATCATCACCCCCACCGACAGCATGGCCAGTGCCTGGGCCAGCAGAGCCCCGACATTGAACGAGGAATGCTCAAAGGTCCACCACCACAGGAAACCCTCGAGGAGAACCAGGACCACGGCACACATGCCGAAGAAAGGGACGAGCCCGCGCGGCGTGAATGTGGCAATCATGAACCCGATGAAAAGAAACAGGCCACCACTGATGACGAGCCACTGAGGACCCCAGGGAAGGAGCGCGCCCAACGGCAGCGGATCGTTCCACCACACCACGGTCAGGACGAGAGCCGCCACGAGGGTGATCAACCCGCTGAGACGCGACACTCTGAGGACCGCCACCCGCCGGGCCAGGGAGCGTCGGACGTCGTCGTCGAGTGTCTGGGACATGCGCCACATTATTGAACGGGGGCGGTTCAACCGATTTCGGAAAAAAGGGGAATGAACTCCTGCGTCACTAGCATCAAGGGATGTTGGGTGCTGAGAGGATCAGGGGGATCGTCGCCGGACTGGAATTGAAGTATGCGCGCACGCGGCGGAGATCCGACAACCTAAGGGGCGACCATGACCGCTCGGTTCACGAACCACCGCGCAGCCCGGTGCTCGAAGCGGGCCACCTGGAGCCCGCCCCGGGCATTGAGCGGGGTCCGATGCAGCCGATCGACGCCCGCACGGGAACCATGCCCTGCGCCGATCGCGACGAACCGTACGACAAGATCCTGCGACGTGAGCTCTCCGCCTGGCAGGCAGAGGCCATCAGGCGCGGACTGGGAGAACTTCCCGAGGCGACGTGGAGAACCGCGACGGCGACGCTGAGCCTGCTTCGCCCCGTCACACCGGAGGAGGCCCGCGACGTGCTGTCCCGCCTGCCGGAGGCCAACGCCGTGCAGGACGCCGAGGGGTACGCCCGGCTGCTGTTCGAGATGCTGTCGCGGTCCGCAGGAGAACGCGCTCTGCGCCCGGAGCCGATCGCGGAGCACCTGATCATCGCAACCTTCGTGGACGGTGAAGGCTGCGAGGACCCCGAGAAACTGCTGGACCAGGTACTGCCGGAGCCCCCCGGCGCCCCCGGGCCGGACGACACCGGGTGCTCCACGCCGGGAACCGGGCAAACCGATGCTCGTGATGCCCGGGACGAGCGGGTGTGCGACGCGATCACACGGTGCACGTCCCAGGAGGTCGCGGCCGCGGTGCGCCTCGCGCGTTCCGTTCTGCATCACCGGCCACACCTGTGGGTGGCCGCCCTTGACGTCGCGCAGCGTCAGGGAGGACCGTTCGTCACGGCACTGGAGGAGGCGCTGAAAGGCGGGGCGGATCTGCCCGCCATCACGATTCTCGCCGCAATCTGGCCGGGAGATCCGGTCTTGCGCGGTGTCGCGGTCGCGGCACTCGCTCGTGTCCTGGAAACAAGCCGGGAGCCGATGAACCTGCTTGGTCTTTCCACGCACCTGGCCGATGCGGGAGATCGCGTGGGCGCCCTGGAGATGGCCCGGAAAGCCGTGCGAGTTCACCGCGAATCCGCAGATGAGGATTCAACGGGCCAAGGCCTGATTCTTCCCCTGGCCAATCTCGCCTCCCGCCTGTGGGATGTGGGGGATCACGCGGGCGCGCTGAATGTGGAGCGAGAAGTCGTACGGATTCATCGTCGGCTCGCCGGAGAATTCCGCGTGTTTTTCGGCTCCCGCCTGGTTGTGTCGCTGGCCGGTTGTTCCGCCCGGCTGGTGGAGGCGGGGAATTCTGCGCAAGCCGTGGAGGTGCTGCGGGAGGCCGTAGGGATTCACCGGGAAACCATCGAGGTGTATCGGGGGCTTTCCGCAGAACTCCGCCGGGGCTTCGGGCCGTTCCTGGCCATGCCGTTGCCCGCTCTAGCCACCCAGCTGGCGGAGCTGGGGGATTTCCCAGAGGCCCTGGTCGCCGCTCGGGAGGTCGTCGATCTGCAGCGCGAGGTCATCGAGGAAACCGCCGCGCGAGGGGACGACGTGCCGGCCTGTGCCACCGACACCCCACCCCGCGCGGAAGCCGACCGAGGCTCCCGGGACGTCCTCCCCGACAAGGAGTCCGGTCACATCGAGCACGGGGAGTTCATATACATCGAGGTCCTGCTGGCTCTGGCCGCCGTGTCCTCAGCCGAGCAGGCCCATGACATCGCAGGGAGTCCCGGGAAGGCCCACGAGGCGGTCCGGGGGTTCATCGGCGAGGCCAACGTCTCCGCGATCCTCTGCGCCCTGCGTCTCCGCCCGGAGCTCGCCGATCACGTCCCCTGCGGCAGGTTCGCCGCGGCGCTCCACGCCTGCCTCACCGACGCCCCCGAGGAAGCAGAGCGCCACCTTTCCGGGATCGGCGACCACGTGGCCCCGGACGACCTGGACATCTTCCGGCGATGCGTCGAGACCCTCCGGGTTGAGCCCGTGTACGCGGACAGGCTCCGTCCCGTGCGGGAGTGGGTGGGCAACGCGACCTCCGAGGCCGGCTGAACCACTCGTCGAGCAGCCGACGGAATTCTGCTGATCCCCGTTCCTTCCCTGCCGAGTTCGCTACCCTGTGGGCGGAGGTTATTTCAATGACGAAACTCGATCATCTCTTTGTCATCGTTCCGGGTATCGGCGGCAGCGTTCTCACCGACGAGAGCGAGAAGAAGGTGTGGAAACCGGACGTGCGGTCGGTGGGGAAGGCGATGTGCCGCCCCGAGGACTTGGCGATGAACCGTCCGCTCGTGCCGACCGGCCTGTTCACGGACTTCCACATCACCCCCTTCTGGCTCGTGCCCGGCTACAGCAAAATCACCAAAAGGCTTGCCTACGTTTTCCAGGAGACCGTCACGACCGCACATCCCACAGACCCCATCGACCCAGATGCTTCAATAGTCAATTTTCCTTACGATTTCCGGCAGTCGATATGGAAGAGCGCCGAGGCGCTGGGAAGGGAGATCGCCTGGCGGCTGGAGCGCCGGAAACGCAAGGTCGTCATCTACGCCCATTCGATGGGCGGGCTGGTCGCTGCCTGGTGGTGGGGCATGCTCGGCGGCCACGAGGTCACCGAACACATCATCACTCTGGGAACACCGTTCCGCGGGGCGACGAAGGCGCTGGACATGCTGATCAACGGCGTTCGGGTCGGGCCCTGGCCCCTTGACGCGGCCACCGGTGTGCTGCGCGACTGGGACTCCACCTACGACCTGGTGCCGAAGTACCGGACGATCCGGGACGCCGGCGCCGATGTCTACCCGCACGACTTGTCCCTGGCCACCGAAGAGTTCCGTCGCAGGGCAAAAACCTCCTACGAGCAGTTCCAGAAGATGACCACCCGGATCAGGGAACTCGTCGAGGACCCGGCGCTGCTGGGCGCCTGGACGCACTTCTACGGTGAGGGCCACGGGACGTTGTCGCGGGCCGAGGTCGTCGCTGATCGGCTCGTGTGCTCCAAGGAGACCCCGGACTGGTCCCACCTGCCGGGCTGGGAACCGCGGCACTGGCAGGGTGGCGACGGCACGGTGCCGAAGATCAGCGCCTTCCCGGCCTGGCTCGACGCAGATGAGAACACCGGGCAGCGTCCCAAGAAGGACACCAGACGCAGCCCTGAGAAACACGGCCAGCTCGTCGAGGACAGGGCCCCTTGGGCTCAGGTCGAGGGTTTCGGACTTCCCGACCTGCCATCCGCTGCGCAGGGTGCGAAGGAGGACGAGGCCTATGTGCTGCTCGATCACGACGACGTGGTCTTGGCGGGGCAGCCGACCGAGGTCGGCATCCGGCTGGATGCGCCCGACCCGGGAGACCCCGAAATCCAGGTGACCCTTACAGGGGATGTGGTGGACGTCAGCAGGAGCAGCGACGGCTGGGTGGCCCACCTGCCCGGCATGAAGGCCGGCCTGAACCTCCTGGACGTCACCTTCAGGAAAGTCCCGGACCTGAATGAAGTGAGCATCCAAACCAAGATCGGAGCCATCGATGTCCCCGCATGAATCGATGATCCGGCGCGCCGTCTGGGACAGCGTCGCGGATCCTGCCCGACTGGCCGAGTATGTGCCCACCGGAGCCGTCACCCACATGATCCCGTCGAGGAATCGTCACGAACTCCCCGGCCCGGACGGCCGCCCGGCCGCGGACAAGGCTGAGGCGATCTTCGAGCTCATGACGAAGCTGGACATCAGGTACGTGCTGGAACCCGCGGACAGCCAGCCCGGCGTTCAGTTCGTCCGCCCCGTGGAGGAGGTGTTCCGCGCCTCGGGGCAGGGCACCTGCCTCGACCTGTGCGTGGCCTTCAGCAGCGCTGCCCTGGACGCCGGGCTGCACCCCATGATCCTGACGGTGACCAAATCGAACACGGGGAACAAATCGGACAAGAAATGTCACAGTATCGTCCTCATCCCCTGTGACAGGACGTGGTTGGCGAGTGGACGACCCGAACCGGTCGCGGACCACGAGGTGGTGCACGAACCCTTCCTGTTCGACGACATGCCCTTGAAGGCGATGGTCTACCGGACAGCAACTGGCTCTGGTGAGTTGTTGGCCATTGATGTGCAGCAGGTCTCTCGCAAGCTGGATGGAACCCCGTTCGGAGACTGGGAGTCGGCGGTGAGCAGGGGTGCGGACTTCCTGACCGGTAAATCGGGCTGGGACTGGGACGTGTGCGTGGATATCGGGGCGCTGCGTGGAGCCATGGCGGCTCCCCACTCGGTCTACGCGCCACCGCGGGCGCGGGTGCTCGAACCGGGGTATCTGAAACCCGCCCCGGGTGCTATGCGAAGCCCGCTGCAGCTGATCAAGGCCCGCACGGGAATCGTGCCCTTCACCGGTCGCGACAAACTGACGGAACTCACCGACTGGGCCAACGCCCAACCCGGGGAAGGCCGGGAGGATCTGGCTGTGGCCGTCGTGACCGGTGTCGGCGGGTCGGGCAAGACCCGGCTCGCAGCTGAGTTGTGCTCGAACTTGGAGAAAAACGGCTGGGTGGCAGGATTCGTCCCGAAAACCGCCGAGCTGAGCGAGGCGGAACTGACCTGGCTCACCAGGGTGGAATCACACCTGCTACTAGTGCTGGACTACGCCGAAGAATCCCATAAAGAGGAACTCACCCGACTACTCCGCCGTCTCCGTGAACGGGCAGCACCCACCCGGGTGGTCCTCACCGCGCGTTCCGCAGGCGCATGGCTCGATGACCTACTCAAAGATGATGTGCTTTCGGGGGCTATGGCGCAAGGGCTGTTCAGGGTTGAGCTTCCCCGCCAGGCAGAGGCCAGCGCCAGGATGGCTTGGAGGGCGGCGAAGAGATTCGCCCATCATTTGAGAACACCTGAACCGGCTGATGTGGGGATCCCGGAGAACTCGCGGTGGACAACCCTTGATTTCGTGCTTCACGGCTGGCTGATCGCATCCGAGGTTGGTGCCGCCGACCTGCCGAGTTCACGGGAGGGGCTGTATGAGGAGATCCTGCGGCGCGAGATCGAGTACTGGCAGGACGAGGCGGCGCTGCGGGGCATGGCCAAGGTGTCCGAGGCCACGCTGAGAACCAGTGTCGCGGTGCTGAGCCTGATAGGGCCACGCACGGTCTCCGAAACAGCCGATGTGTTGTCGCGCCTACCCGAGTGGAGTGAAGTCGAGCTTCGTAAGATCTATGCGGAGTTGCTGTCGAAGATGCTCGCGGACCCGGGCGATGCGTATGTCCTACGCCCCGACCCGGTGGCCGAGAAACTCGTCGTTGAAGTCTTCGTGGACGATGGTGAAACCCTGGATGATCCCGAGGAACTGCTGGACAGGGTGCTGCCACCCGATCCCTTGAGCGATTCACGCTTGAACGAGACCACGTGCCCACCGGCGATTGCCCGCCGAGCGCTGTGCCACGGCAGGCAGAGTCAGCAGGTCTGCGACGTGATCACAAGATGTACCTCCCAAGGAGACGCCCCCGCAGCGCAGCTCGCGCATTCCGCCCTACGCTGCCGAACACACCTGTGGATAAGCGGCCTGGAAGCCGCGCTCAAGCAGGGCGGCCCCTTCGTCACAGCCCTGGAAGACGCCCTAAAAGACGGAATGAATATTCCGGCTGCCGAAATAGCCGACTCGATTCCGCCGGGGCACGCGTATCTGCGCGGCATCGCTGTGACAGCAATGACCCGCGACCGGGAAAAGGGCATGAACCCCGCCGAGCGGGCGGTCTACATGAACAATCTCTCTATTCGGTTGTCCGAGGCGGGCGACCGTGAAGGCGCATTGAAAGCGGCGCGGGAGGCCGTCGGGATTTATCGCGAACTTCCGAAGGGGAATAAAGCTGCTTTCAACCCGGATCTGGCGATGTCGTTGAACAATCTCTCTACTCAGTTGTCTGGGGTGGGCGATCGTGGGGGTGCGTTGGAGGCGATTCGGGAGGCCGTCGGGATTTATCGGCGGCTTGCCGATAAGGATCCGGCTGCGTTCAACCCGGACCTGGCGAGGTCATTGAACAATCTCTCCATTCGGTTGGCTGGGGTGGGTGATCGTGGGGGTGCGTTGGAGGCGATTCGGGAGGCCGTCGGGATTCGGCGTGGGCTTGCCGATAAGGATCCGGCTGCGTTCAACCCGGACCTGGCGAGGTCA
>CAJPNZ010000025.1 GCA_905372155.1 Propionibacteriaceae bacterium | reverse complement strand
CCCGCGGACGCGTCACCCTGAACAGGGAAACCAAATCAGGGACACACCACTAGACACCGTCGCGCACTGCGGCCACACGACCAAAGGCGAGTACTTGCACACGCTGACCACAACAGACCCAGTAACCGGGTAGACACTGGTCCACGCGATCCGCAACAACGCCCACATCAACGATGCTCCTATTGTTGTCAAGCGGCGGTTCTGAGGGATTGCTGCGAGGTGAGCCAGTCGCGGTAATCATGGAGGAATCGGGTATCGCGGATGTGGCCGCGTTCGATGCGTGAGATCTTCGCGATGCCGCATCCGAGGGCGTTTGCAACGTCGGTGATGGTGAGCCCGAGTTGCCGGCGTGCGGGCCGGAGATCGGCTGCGGATTGCACGGGCTGGGGGTGGGTGATGAGGTGGAAGACCTCGCGGGCGATGGCGCGTTTGAGGCAGCGGAGGATGTCCTTCTTGCTTTTGCCCTCGGCGGTGCGCTTGGCCGCGTAGGCGTGCGTGTCTGTGACGGCGGTGGTGGCCCGGCTGATCGTGGGTTGAGACACGCTATGACTTTCAGCGAGCTCGGCCTGGACGCAGTTTCGTCTTAGGTACTTCAATGTCACATCCAGCGCTCCGGCGATCCCTAGCGTCATGGGAATCTTTACTTGCCTCGCGTGTTGCTTTAAACGATCGAGCACTGCCGCTTTGAGGCGCTCCTAGAGGGTGTTGAACTGACCGTCAGCTAGACCTGCGCCATTCCACATCCAGCGGCTCGTTTAGTTAGCGTTTTGTGCAGTACCTATTCTACCCGAAACGAGCCGTCAAATCTATTTATTCAGGATGCACCTCTAGTCACAGCTGGCCATTCTGTGAATAAGGAGTTTTATTCACGGGCAACACATCGGCCAGCGAAACCCCTAGTCAGACAACGCTTGAGGACGGCTATGCATAAGCCTCAAGCTTCACGGCGTTGTGTTCAGGTTTTGCCATCTGAAATTCTCTTCCTTTAGGGGGATGGGGTCGGTAATGCAGGGGATGGGTGTCGATCTGGATGGTCTTCTCGGAACGAGATGTCAACTGGCCCACCGTTTGAAGATGAGTACGGAGTTGTGCCCACCGAACCCCAGTGAGTTGGACATTGCATACTCGACGGACCGTTCCACTCCCACGTTCGGGGTGTAGTTGAGGTCACAGTCCTCATCGGGTTCGCGGTAACCGATGGTTGGAGGGATGTATCCATCTCGTACCGTGAGAATAGAGATGATCCCTTCAACGGCGCCCGCCGCTCCCATCAGGTGCCCCGTCATGGATTTGGTCGAGCTGATAAGCACGTCGGGATGGTCTGCACCGAACACCTCGCGCATGATGCGGGTCTCGTACGCATCGTTCATCTTCGTACTCGTCCCGTGAGCATTGACATAGCCAATGTTAACAGGTCGGAGGTCGGCCTCCTCCAGGGCGAGCCGGATCGCACGGACGCCCTGGGTCAGCTTCGGGTCTGGTGCCGTGAGATTGTAGGCATCACAGGTCGACCCGTACGCCACCACCTCGGCATGGATCGTGGCTCCACGTGCGAGCGCGTGATCCAACTCCTCCAGGATGAGCGAGCCAGCGCCCTCGCCCATCACGTAGCCGTTACGTTCCCGATCAAACGGGATCGAGGCGCGCGCCGGATCCTGGGACTCGGACAGCGCCTTGATCGCGGCGAAACCACCGATGATCACAGGCGTGATACTCGCTTCAGCTGCACCTGCGAGGACGACATCGGAATAACCATCCCGGACGTCCTGGAACCCACGGCCAATGCAATCGCTGCCCGTCGCACATGCGGTGACGATAGGCGTACACGAGCCATGCGCTTGAACCGCCATCGCTACATTGGCTGCGGCCATGTTCACCAAGTTAGTGGGGATCGTCATACTCGACACGCCCTTGGTGCCAGCACTCTCGTAGCGGCTGTATTCAGGGCCGATCGTTCCTCCGCCGACCCCAGAGCCGAAGATCACAGAGAACCGCCCCCGGTCAAATGAGACATCTGCCAGGCCCGAATCGGCATAGGCCTCCCGACTGGCGACCAAAGCATACTGTGAGAACGGATCGAGCTTCATGACCTGCATCTTGGTGAAGTGATCAGTCGGCTCAAAATCCTTGACTTCGGCAGCCACTTTAATCGACGATTCCTTGGTGTCGAACCGGGTGAGAGGCGCGATGCCCGACCTCCCCTCCCTCAGACCGCAACGTAGCTCCTCCACCCGATGGCCCAACGGGGTGATTGCCCCCATTCCTGTTACAACAACGCGGCGGCCGTCCTTGACAGTTCGTCGCATCAGCACCTCACCTCTCTGGAGATCCGAACTCAAGAAGTCGGAGCGGATGCGGCCTCAGCGGCTTCCACGAGCTCGCTGACGGTCTTGATTGATTGATTCTCACCTATCCGGACGCCGAGGCTCGACTCAAACACATCAATCAGGTTGAACAAGTCGATCGAATCGACCCCGAGATCCTCGTAGAGGCGAGTGTCGAGGTTGATGGACGCCGCCTCGACCTCGAGGTTGTCAGCCAGCAACTGCTGTACTTTCTCAAACATCTAGCTTTCTCCCATCGCTGGTGTCAAGTGAGTGCCCACATGGGGCAGGAGGGGTCAGGCCCGCTCCAAGAACCGGATTGCGCCGAAGAACCCGAGAAGGGCCCATATGGCGAGGATGATGTAACTAAGCGGCTGAGCGTGGAAAATCTCATTACCCAACGCCGACCTCATAACCTCGGCCATGTGTAGAATGCCGCTCCATCGGGGTGTAAGGCAGATGCCTGAGACGGTGGCCGGACTTACCACCGGGCAGCGTGGCCACGTCTACCTCGTGGCCACGCTTCCAGAGTTCTCCTGCCGTCTGCAAGAACTGTAAGCGATCATCGCGGCCTTTTCGCAAGCTCGCGAACCCGCTCGTGTCGGCATGATCCTGCGTAATGAAAGCGGTTAGGGGCGGGGAAGCACCCACCTCGAGGAAGCTACTGAACCCGAGCTCTCGCGCCGTGGTAACAGCTTTGGTGAAGTGCACCGGAGTCATGAGGTGGTTGCCCCAGTAGGCGGCGTCAATGTCACCCGGTGCGACCCGTTCCCCTGTCTGAGCCGAGATCCAGTCGATCGCCGGATCAGCGAACGTGACGCCCGCCAGTTCATCGAACAGCCGGTCAGAGCCCACAGCCATGAGTGGCGTGTGGAAAGCGTGGGAGACCGGCAACAATTCGACGAAGATACGACGACTACGCGCGTCACGCCGCAGGGCGTCCATCGCATCGGAACTCCCGCCCACAGTGACGTTCTGCAAGCCGTTGATCGCGGCGACGAACGTGTTCTCGTGGGCAGCGACCATCTCCTGGGCCTCCCTGAGTGGACACAATAGGGTAGCCAGATACCCGCCGCTCGGGGCATCGGCCATGAAGCGACCGCGGGCGCTCACCATCGCGCAGGCATCCGGGAGAGAGAGCACACCCACAAAGCAGGCAGCTGCGTACTCCCCGATGCTGTGGCCGAGCACCACCCCAGCACGTACCCCGAGGGAGGACCAGTACCGGGCCAGCGCGAGTTCAGCAGCGAAGATCAGCGGTTGAGCCACCTGTGGAGACGCAAACGTTTCCTCCGTCCCGGACATCATCTCGGCAACCACGGAGAAACCGGCGACGGAGGACAAGACCCCATCAATCTGGTGCAGATCCTCACGGAACGCCGGTGAGACCCTGTACAGACCGGCCAGCATCCCGGGATATTGTGAGCCCTGCCCTGGGAACACGAACGCGAGGGGCTCGGGCCCACTCTGGACGTAATGGGCACAGGCGGCGGCGTACTCGGCCATGTCCGCGAGTTCGGTGCCGGCGCTCGGCACGAACGCGGCACGATACGGCAGGGCCGCCCGGGCATTGAGAGAGGCTGCCACATCAGCCAGCGGCACCTCGCGGCCCCAGGCTGCGACACCAGCAACAGCGGCAGCGAGCGCTGACTCGGACGCAGCCGAGATACGAAGCAGATGCGGCTCGTCCGCCTCGAGAGCGGTGGCGTGCTCCGGGACTCGGTACTCTTCAACGATGACATGAGCGTTGCTGCCGCTGATCCCGAACGAGCTGACTCCGGCACGCCGGACACCATCAGGGGCAGGCTGCCAGGCAACGTTCTCCCCCCGTACGACGAGAGGGGCATCGTCCCAGTCGACGAGGCGGTTCGGGGTCTCCAGGCCGACGATGCCCGGGATCACGCCGGCACGGAGCGAGGCGATCACCTTGCACATGCCAGCTATACCTGTCGCAGCTTCGAGGTGTCCGAAATTGGACTTCACGCTGCCAACGGGCAGCGCGATGTCTCGCCCGGCGAAGACCGAGGCCAGAGCATGGAGTTCCTGGGGGTCGCCGAGCGGCGTCCCGGAGCCATGGGCCTCGACGTAGGTGATGTCGACCGGGGTCAGGCCCGCGTCGGCGAGGGCGTCGCGGATCACGGACGCTTGAGCCTCGCCGCTCGGCACGGTGGACCCTCCGCTACGACCGTTGTGGTTGACTGCGCTACCTCGGATGACTGCGAGGATGTCGTCGCCGTCCCGCTCCGCGTCATCGAGCCGCTTCAACACCAGGACAGCCGCACCTTCGGATCGTACATAGCCGCCGGCGCTCTCGTCGAAGCTGCGGCAACGGCCCGACGGCGCCAGGGCACTCAGCCGGCTGAACGACAGGTGTCCCTCGGGCGAGAGAATCAAGTTGACTCCCGCTGCGAGCGCCGTGCGGCAGGTGCCCTGGCGTAACTCATGCACCGCCTGATGCACCGCGTACAGCGACGATGAGCACGCGGTGTCGAGTACCATCGTGGGGCCACGGAAACCGTACGTGGAGGACAGGCGTTCGGCGGCGGCGTTCGCCATGCCACCCGTGTAAGTATACGAACCTGGCTCGTGGCCCAGATCCCGAGCCACCGGCAGATAATCGTGAGAGGAGATCCCGATCATGACACCGACGGTCTCTTCGCCTCCCAGACGAAGCGGGTCGAGGCCCGCGTTCTCAAGTGCCTCCCAGCTGAGTTCCAGCAACAGCCGGTGTTGAGGGTCCATTTTCTGAGCTTCAGCCGGGGATATACCGAAGTGGAGGGGGTCGAAAAGGTCGACTTCGCTCAGGTACCCCCCCTGTAATGTGGTGATCTCGCTCGGATCGAGGCCGCTCGCCATCCAGCGGCCAACCGACAGGGGCCCGACCTGATCAGCGCGGGTCTCCAGGGCGCGCCACAGTTCCGCCTCCGTGCGGAGGTCGCCAGGAAAACGGAAACCCATTCCCACGACGGCGATCGGGTCATCGGAAGCGAACCGGCGAGATGCACGACCCCGCTCGGGCGTGGTGCCCGTCGTGCGGGCGGACAGATTGGCGACCATGTCATCCACGGTCGGATGATCCAGCACGAAGGTGCTCTCGAGCCGCAGCCCAAGCCGTTCCTGAAGCGCTTCCTGGAGCGAGAGCAGTTGAAGCGGCGTGCAACCGAGCTCGAACAGGCTGCGGTTACTTCCTCCTGGAGGCAGGGTGACGAAGTTCTTGACAACGTCCAGCACCTCTTCTATCAACGCACCCCGGCTGGCTCCGAGGGCCTTGGGCATTTCCCTCCCCTCCAGCTCCCGCCGATGAGCTAAGTAGTCCTGGACGAGGCGGAAACGCTGCACCTTGCCGCTGGTGGTCTTGGGGATGCGGCGCACCGGGACAACGTCCGCGACCGTCAGCCCGAGGTCAGTCATCACCAAATGTCGCACCTGCTGCGCGATACTCACGAACCGCTCGGGACGACCTCGGTGGTAGACGAACACGACCAGTTCATCCGACTGCAGGATCGGGTGGGGCACAGCACATGCGACGTACTGGTTGAGCTTGGAGCGGCCGACCTCGCGGAGGATGACATTCTCAATGTCGCCGGGGTGATAGTTGACTCCCCCAATGATGATGATGTCCTTGCGGCGACCGACCACCACAATCTGGCCCTGGTACAGGAAACCCAAGTCCTGAGTATCCATCCACCCGTTGCTCAGGAGGATCTCCTCCGACGCTGCGGAATTCTGGTAGTAGCCGGGCGTAACGCAGTCACCGCGGACATGGAGGCGTCCAACCACCCCGTCCGGGACCGCCACGCCGACGTCATCAACGACGCACACCTCCGAATGGGCGCAGGGTTCCCCACACAGGACAAGCTCCACGCTCCCCTGCTCGATGAGCGCATCCCTCGCCAGGATCTCCACCGCTTCGCCGACACCAAGGCGCGCGCGATCCACAACCACGGTCTCCAGCGTCTGACCTTCGCGGGTCACCGACACGACGAGCGTGTTTTCGGCCAAGCCGTAGCCAGGACGAAGCACGTCCTCCCGGAGCCCGAAAGGGGCCAAGATCCGAACGAAATCCCGACACAGCTCGGCGTTGATCATCTCTGCGGCGTTCCACACTATACGGACGCTGCTGAGGTCAACCTCCTCGCGCCGGGCACGCTCTTGGTCAACCCGGCTGAGCAGGTGTTGGACGCCGAAGTTCGACGTCCCGAGGATGGTTACGCGGAGACTGGATGCGTACGTCAACCAGTCCGTCGCATTCCAAATGAAGCGTTTGGTGGCCATCCGGTACTGTGAAGCGCCCGCGACCAAGGGGGTGATGTGGAACGCGATCATGCCGAAATCGTGCGAGATCGGTTTCCATGACAGAAACACATCCTCATGGGTGATGTTCGAGGCATCGATGATGTCGTATGCGTTGGACAGCAGATTACGGTGAGTGAGCGTCACGCTCTTCGGCGCCCCCGTAGAGCCGGAGGAGAACTGAACCAGTGCGATGTCGTCGGCCCCGACCTCGGCCACATCCGCCTCGACCTCACCCCGGTGAGAGACGCAGTCTTCGGTAACAAAGACACGCTTCTTCCCATCGATCACACCGAAACGACCCTCGGAACTGATGGCGTCCAGCCGCTCGAGCACGGCCTCGTCGTCGATTGCCAGCCAAGGGTGAGGCAAGACGTTCCAAATGTTGTAGAGTTTCTCGAGATCTCGGTCGCTGTTTGGCGCACTCAATGGTACCGGGACAAGCCCACCGAACAAGGCTGCCCAGTACGCGGTCATGATGCTAGCCATCGACCGGTAAGCGATCACGAGTTCGTCTCCACGTTCAACACCGCTACTCTGCAGGTAGGCGAGAAAGCCACAGGCACGCTCGCGGAGTTCGTCATAGGACCAAGCGTCCATCTCTCCATGTTCGCTGATCACACCAATCCTGGCGCTGCTTTCCCTGTGAGCCAGGAGTGCAGACGTGAGCGTGTCGAAGCGTGTCACAACTGTCAGCCCCTTGTTCTTCGCCCAAACTTCTTGAAACCGTGGTTCGCAATCATGATTTGTTGCATTTGCGAGGTTCCCTCGATGATCTCCAGCACCTTCGCCTCGCGGAACAGCCGTTCCGCGGGGTACTCGTTCCAGCAGCCATTTCCGCCCAACACTTGGACGGCTGCATCCGTGACGTCCCGGGCCACCGTCGAGGCAAAGTACTTGGCAACGTTGGTCTCCATGACGGCGTCCATGTTGTTCGCCTGGCGCAGCCGACCCGCACGACGGCAGAGTTCTCGTGCGGCATTCACTTTGACCACCGAATCAGCGACCATTCCTTGGACCAACTGGTAACTGCCGATCCGCTGCCCGAACTGCTCCCGTGTCGTGGCGTAGGTGCACATCAATTCAAGGGCAGCTTGGGCAACTGCGACACCCGCCCAGGCGATACTGTAACGCCCGTAATAGAGGGCGGTGTTTGCCACAAAACTAAATCCGACACCAACGCGAGAGACTACGTTCTCGGCCGGAACCACCACGTTACGGAACTCAACTTCGGCGATGTGCGCCGCGCGGCTGCCCAGCAGCCCGGTCATGGGATGTGTGCTGACCCCGCCCATCGACCGCTCGACGATAAAGGCGGTCACCGCCCCCTCGTCCGAGGCGATCACCAGAAACAGATCAGCAATGCCTGCAAAAGAAATCCACTTCTTACGCCCGTTGATGACATAGGAGTCGCCCTCCCGGCGGTAGGTCGTCCGGACTGAGGAAGCATCCGAACCCACCTGTGGCTCGGACAGGGCGAAGCACGCCAGCTTGCGACCGGAGGCCAAGTCTGGCAGGTACTTCGCCTTGAGCTCGTCCGAGCCCCGCTTGGCGAGGGTCTCCGCGACAAGGGAGGCATGAACTGTGAGGAGAGCGCGTGTGGACGAGCAGGCCTTACCGATGATCTCGGTCAGGTCACCATACTCCAAGGGATCCAGTCCCAGGCCTCCGAACGCCTGAGGCACCATCGCACCCAGAAAGCCTTCGTCGGCCATGCGTTGGATCACTTCGCGCGGAAGCGCCTCTTCTCGGTCAAAGTGCCCCGCCTGGGGCGCAACCTCATCAGCCAGCGCCTGCGCACGACTGAGCACGTCCCCCCGGGAATCAGCAAGCGGCGACACCACGCAACTCCTCTACCATCTCCGACATCTTGTCTACCGAACTGAAATTAGCCAGAGTGATCATCTCATCCGGAACTTCCACATCGAATTGGTTCTCTAGGAACTCCAACAACTGCATGGCGAACATGGAAGTCACGAAGCCCAACTCGAAGATGTTATCCGAATCATGGATAACTCCATCAGCGAGCGCACTCATGCTGGTGCTCACGAACTGCCTTATCTCGCCCCGAACATCATTCATCTTCATTCCTCAATCCTGCTGGGTTCGAGGGTCTCGGTCGACCGTCACAGTGATAAAATCTGGGTAGGGATGCCACGACGACATGTCGTTTTCGTAACGGTAATCATTGCCGTTTCGCCAGACAGCCCGGAAATTGGCAAGTTGATAGGTCACCAACATTTGCCGGTTGCGATCTGTTCTACGGAAATCGGCACACAACCGAACACCGGCGCGCGCCGCCTCCTGACCGAGGAACGACAACAGCACCGTCCCGCTTCCCTTGGAGACCGTCCTGCACGACATCAACAGCAGGCGGATGGTCCAGACGTCGACGGTTCGGTGGACAAGGGCTAGGCCAATTTTCCCGTACGAGCCGTAGCGGTCGGACAACTCACACACCCACAGGTCGTGGTCCGAGTCTTGTCGCAGCTGGTCCAACTCCTCGCGCGAGTATTGGATCCCGGTGGAGTTGAGTTGGTTCGTCCGCCGTGTCAGTTCCTCCAGACGAGCCAGATCGTCAGAGCCGGCCAAGGAGATCCTGAACTCCATGGCCAGCTCACGGAGGAAGTCCTCATGCGGACCGCCATACTCCCGTTCGCGCTCGCTGCGCGCTTGATCCTCGACGTACATGAGACGTCGGCGGCGCGCGTCCTCCGTCACCACTTCGGGCGACAAGCGCGGCATTGCGGTGAGCTCCCGGTACCGGACGGCATCAACCGTCTCCACCTCCGCGTGATGAAAAGCCACCTCATCCCGCTCGAACGGCTGATCGTCCACGAAGAGGACCGTGTCGGGATTGATGTTGAGGCGGGTCCAGATCTCTTGGACCGAGGCCGATTTCGGCGCCCAGTTGATCTGGGGATGCAGGAAGAACTCAGCGAGCCCGAACTCCTCGAGTTGACTCCAGGCGTCGTCGTGGTTGTTCTTGCTGGCGATTGACTGCAGAATCCCACGCTCGTCGAGTTGGCGCACCACCTCGGCCACGCCGGGCTTCAGAACCACCTCGTCGCCCGCGCTGAGGGTCCCGCTCCAAAGGGTATCGTCGAGGTCCCAGACCACGCATTTGGCCATCTTCACCGGGCACCATCTCCCCGACCCTCGCTGTAGTCGTAAAAGCCCCGCCCAGACTTTCGGCCGAGCTCACCGGCCGCGACCATGGTCTTCAGCAACGGGCAGCACCGGAATTTCGAATCCTGGAACTCGTCGTACAGAACAGCGAGCGAATCGACAACGGTGTCAAGGCCGATGAGGTCAGCCGTCTCCAATGGCCCCATGCGGTGACCGTAGCCTAATCGGAAGATTGCATCAATTGAGGCGGCGTCCGCCACCCCTTCCTGGACGAGGAAAGCCGCCTCATTCATGAACAAATGCGACAGGCGGTTCGAAACGAATCCCGGTTGGTCGCTCACGACGATGGGCACTTTTCCTAAGGTGGTCGCGAGATTGCACGCAGCCGACACAGTATCCTCATCGGTGCACCTGCCGCGGATCACCTCAAGCCCTTGGACGAGGGCCACCGGGTTCATAAAGTGCATGCCCACGACGCGCTCCGGCTGTGGCATAAGCCCGGCCAAGCGCGTGATAGGGATGCAACTGGTGTTGATGGCCAAGTACTGCCCTGGGGCCCAGTACTGAGCCAGTGATTGGTAAAGCAACTCCTTGGCCTCACGCTTCTCGGTGATGTTCTCAATAAGCCACGTGGCGCCTGCTAGATCCTGTAGATGGCCCGTCACCGTGATACGCCCGAGCACCTCGGCAACGTTCCACTGAGGACCGTCCGGCATGAGGCGGTAGCCCCGGATGAGGCTCCGCAGCCGTCTCGGCAGTTCGTCGCGCACCTCGGCACTGCTGTCACAGAGCACTACATCGAAGTTGAATGCCGCACAGGTGATGGCAATCTCCTTGCCCATGACGCCAGCGCCGAGAATTCCCACACTTTTCACGCAAACCTCCCAGATTCAACTATGCAGCAGGAAACAATTTTTCAAAGCGGCGATCATCGGGCCGGCATCGGCGTCGTGAATCCCGCAGGACCTGTTGTGATTAGTATATTGTTGGGTGCCGCCTCAGCATTGAGGCAACACCCACGACGGTACCATGATTAGCCAAGCACTCCAAGGGCCGAACCGTACGCACCAACCCGTCAATATGCGGAAAAATCACCTCAACCACCTCTTTAAGGAGTGAGCATTACTGGCTAGCACGGCTACAGTAGCACATCCCCGGCTCCCTGCCAACCGCCAGACTGGGGAAAACCTCTTCGTTAAAGAAACAAGCAAAAAAGCGATGGAAGGCACCGCCAAAGGGGCAGCAAATTTAATTGATATACGAATTAATTAGGGATTTGCTTACTGGGGTGTGCATTGGGAGGGCGGTGAGGAGACGCACCTCGGCCCCCCAGCACCTGATAGCGCTCCGCCAGGGCGCGGTAGCTGCGCGCGTGCAGCCTGCCCATCCACCCGAGGCTGATGACCCCCACACCGATCCGTTTGTTCATGTTGTTCTCCCGACATCCAAGGGCCGGCCCCTACGGCGACCCACATGTCCGAACATACCAAGGGTCTCCTGTTGCAGATCCTTTGCCAAAGGCAAACCCCGGCCACGGCAGGAAGCCAACCGCCTCGTTGGTTCCCGTGCCGACCGGGCGAGGACGGACGACCGCCACGTTGATGTATGCGTACGCCGACATCGCCGGTAGGGTGGATGGCGTGACCTCCACCATCGACGACGCCGACGCCCTGGCCCGCATCGTGCGTGCCACCCGCACACGGCGCCGACTCACCCAGGCCCAGCTCGCCGAGGCGGCCGGGGTGAGCAGGTTGTTCGTCATCGAGATCGAAAAGGGTCACCCCAGGGCGGAGATCGGCAAGGTGCTCACCCTGCTGGGCGCGCTGGGACTGAGCACCCAGGTCATCACACCGCGAACCCGGTCCCTGGACGAGGCCGAGGTCGACGCGCTGCTCACCAGCCTGCTCGACCACGGATTGGAGCGGGTGGCGGCCGAACACCGGCCGGCCGTGACCGCGGCGCTGCATCAGATGCTGAACAGCGACCAGCCGGGCGTGGTGGCCCAGCACCTCACCCGCGGCAGCCGCCCCGAACGGTTCGGACAGCACTGGGACCACAAGCCGACCCTGCTGCGTGCCTTCGCTCGCGGGGGCCGGGTGGCCGACGAACACGCCCGCGACCGCCTGCGCCACCTGGGATCCGCCACCAGCCTGACCCGCCCTCAGGTCGCCCGCCGGCTTCGCGACATGATGGAGGTCCTCGGCCTGGATGCGGCGGCCCTGGCCGAGGAGGCAGAACGACTGCGCGTGGCGGATCATGACGACCTGTTCGACCAGCCGGATACACGCGACCGGATCACACCCGCCAGCGTGAACCGGGTGCTGGAGGGCGCGGCGCCCCCGCGGCCGGGACAGCTGGCCTTCATCCTTAGGGCCGCGCACATGGACGTGGGCCGGGTGCAAGGCGGTGGGGATGCCTGAGGTCCTCGAGTGTTGGCTGCACGGCGATCACGTCGGACGCTTCGAAAGGCAGACCGGTCGCGCTGCCCGGCTGGTCTACGACGCCGACGCCACCCGGGTCGTCTCGCTGTCATTGCCGATCGACGCTCCGGCCCCGGACGGCGCGGCCGAGCACTACCTGCGTGGCTTGCTGCCCGAGGATCCGGTGGCGCTGCGCGACATGATGAGGGCCTCGGGCGCCACCAGCACCGACACCTTCGAGTTGTTGCGCCAGGTCGGCGGTGACGTCGCCGGGGCCGTGCAGCTCACCGCACCGGGCAGCGAGCCCGGAAGCGATCCGGACCACGAACCGTTGATCGCCACCACGGCCGATATCGGGGCACGGATCGCCGGAATCAAGGCCAGGCCCACGGCCTCGGCCTTCGCCGGCGACTGGCCCCTGCGGTTCTCGCTGGCCGGCGTCCAGGCCAAGTTCGCCCTGGCCCGCATCGGCGGCAGCTGGTACCGGCCCGACGCGCAAACCCCGTCCACCCACATCGTCAAACCCGGCGCCGCCCGGAACAAACACATCGAGGCATTCGAGGCCCGGGCAATGGACCTGGTCCGACGGGCCGGGTTCGCAGTCCCGCGAGCCCGCGTGGCGCACTTCGATGACCAGAGCGCCTATGTGGTCGAGCGTTTCGACCGCGAGCTCATGCCCTCAGGGTTCAGCCGCCGCCTCCACGTCGAGGACCTGCAACAGGCCCTGGGCCGCGACCCCAAGGGCAAGTACCTCACGAGCCCGGCCGACGCCATCGCCCTGCTGCGCCGCCACGACTCGGAACTGGCCTACTGTTTCGTCAAGCAACTGGCCATCAACACCGCCATCGGCAACGCTGATGCCCACGCCAAGAACTACAGCATCATGCTTGAAAACGAACCCCGCTTGTCGCCTTTGTACGACCTGGTTCCCCTGGGGGCCTACCCCCAGTACAGCCAACTGCTGACCATGCCGATCGGGTCGCAGCGACACACCGCCAACATCACCTTGAAGGACTGGAACGCTCTGGCCGTCGACTGCGACCTGGAGCCGGACCACGTGGTGAACATCGTCAGCGATGTCAACCAGCGCCTGTCCTCCCAGCTCGAACCGGCCTTCGGAGAATTTGCCGCCCGGCACTCGAACCTGGGCAAGGCCGTGAGGCAGATGCAGCGCTACATGACAAGGAACATCTGAGCCGCACCAACCCGGCGGACGGGGTGCCGTCGTCGAGGTCGTCGACCGGCCCCTCCTGCCGGGCGGCACTCAACCACTCGGCGATGCAGGAGGGGCAGGCCATGACGTCACCTCATCGCCTCATCGCCTCAGGGCAGTCGAACAGGTCCACGCGCGCCGGGGCCGTCACCCGCAGGATGTGCGCCGGCAGGCCGTGCCAGTTCGCGTTGCCGTCGTCGCTGCGGAAGAACCGCTTGTCGCGGTGCAGCGACGGCAGGGTTCCCTCCCCAGGTGAGCCGAGCACATCGACGGTGGCCGGCTTCCAGTCGTCGCCGGGCGTGACGTCGGCGCGGCGCAGCCACAGGCCGGCGCACCGGTCGGTCTCCTCCCGCCACGCCGCCCAGTCGTTCCCGCCCCAGGCCCAGACGTGGCCGGTCGGGATGACGTGTTCGGGCGGTTCGGGCGCGAAATGCCAGCCGGTGTGATCGGCCCAGGCGTAGGCGGTGAACTCCCCTTCCGGGCGTGCCGTGAGGGGACGCGCGAACCAGTCAGCCATTGTCGGTGTCCTTCCGCTTGAGGGAGCCGAAACCGCGGGTCGTGCCGCCGCCGATTCCGATGATCTGCTCGTCGAGGTCACAGGCGACGGCCCTGAGGAGGTCGCGTTCCTCGTCGGTGAGCGGCTGCAGCTCGTGGATGCGCAGGCTCAGGGTGGAGCCGGGCGGCAGGTA
Organism: Propionibacteriaceae bacterium; assembly: GCA_905372155.1. Classification (GTDB taxonomy): domain Bacteria; phylum Actinomycetota; class Actinomycetes; order Propionibacteriales; family Propionibacteriaceae; genus Arachnia. Next base: position 19,145 of record CAJPNZ010000025.1, on the reverse strand, counting down.
CTGCACCGAGTACAGCGACCCGTGCGACGCCTCCGCCGTCATCTGCGAGTTCATCAGGCTGCCACCGGAGATGCGGTCGATCGCGACCTGCGTAAGGCACGGCAGCCCCTTCGGTTCGGGGGTGGTGCCGTCGGGCAGCTGCACCGGCGACGACTCGAACCGCAGGATCCCGCGCGTCCCGCCGTCGAGGGATTCCCCCTCCGTCCGCGCCGACCCGAACAGCCGCTCGTCGATCCCTTTCACCTCCCGGCCGGTGACCTTCAGGATGTGTGCGATGCGGTGCCGGAAAATGCCGCGCCACGAGTCGGCGGGCATCTCGGTCCTGGTGCGCAGCACGTTGTTCTTGTCCGGAGCCGCGTTCTCCAGAGGTTGACCGTCGCCGATGTGCAACGGGTCGACCGCCTCGAAGCGGTACTCGATCGAGGGCTTCGGCGACGGGGATTCGCCCTGCCGCTTCTCCCAGCCGGTCAGGTCGGCATCGGGCGCGAGGCAGGCGCGTCGTTCCTGGAGCCACCAGGTCAGGCCGGCCGGATCGCGGCGGTCGATGGTGCGGTGATGGATGGCGTGGAGGGTGCCCCAGCCCTGGTTCGATGTCCGTCGCCGACCAACGACCGGCCGCCAGGTGGCCGCCAGGTCCAGGAAGGCGCTGAGCGTGGCGGTCTCGGCGTCGTCGCGGTCCCACAGCAGCCACCACTGCACCCGCGTGCCGCCGGGAATCACCTCACGGGTGAACAGGTGACCCCCTTTGGCGGCGCGCCGGTGGCCGTCGATGGCGACTCCCGTGACCTCTTCTGGCGCTTTCGTCTCGACGATGTTCGCACCGAGCGCCCGGATCTGCGACGGCGACGGCGACGTCTCCCCGCTCTTCTCGGCCCCCAGATAGCGGGAGGCCGCCTCACCGAGGTGGTCGCGCAGCCCGCCGACGAGGGAGGTCGCCGGCAGGTACACCGACCCGTCGGGTCGGCGCTGGATGGGCGCCTGGACCGCGTCTTCGCCTGTGCTCCCGGAGCGCGTGAACGCGCCGATCGCCCAGGGGGTGTCGATGGTGAGGTCGAACCGCATCAGGGTCGCGTAGCGGGGCATCACTTCCTCCTCTTCTTGTTGCTCGACTGCAACAGCCCGGCCAGCTGCCTCAGCTGCCGTGGTTCCAGGGTCAGGATCTCCCGGAGCTTGTCGTGGAACTGGGGCGGGGCCTTGTCCAGCACTTTTTTGAAGTTGCGCCGGGTCTTTTCCTCAGACACCTCGCTGGTGTCCGAGAGGTTGATACAGGCCATCCGCAGCAACGACTTGTACTCGCCCCAACTCTTGTGTTTCCGCAGCTCGGCGCTCTCCTGTTCCCACCACTCGGCCGTGACCTCAAAAGGAGGCCGGTTGGTCGGCTCCCAGCCGGTGAGCGCAAGCTGGCCGTAGCCGTCGATGCGGCGCCAGCCGATCCCGCATCGACGCAGCCGCCGCCAGCCGTCGGCGGTGAGGCCGTCGACGACGAAACTGACCCCTGGCGCGAATGCCCAGTCCGGCACCTTCGGCAGGTTGCTGCGCCCGTGCCAGCCGGTCACCAGTTCGCTGCGCACCCACTCGGGGTGGGGGCACAGCGTCAGGTTGTCGCCGCTGACCCGCTGCAACTCGCTTTTGACGTCGTCGAGGTCCAGGCTCGGTGCGCCCCACTGGTTGGTGATGATCGCGGGGCTGGTCAGGTGGATGGCGACGGGGCGGTCGTGCCACGTCAACGGTTTCTCCTCCAGCGGCGCGACGGTGGCGAGGGCGCGGCCCCGGTCCTGAGACCGGCCCTGCCCGATCCGGACGGTGGCGTCGTGGAGCCAGGAGAGGTCGGCACTGGTCTCGATCTCGGCGATGTAGCGCGTGCCCTTTGCGACGTAGTCGCGGGAGTACAGCTGCCCTTCTTTGGCGGTCTCGTTTGCCTCCAGCTCGACGCGGCCGCGCCGCACCGGGTCGGGCAGGTCGATCCACCCGGGCTTGGCCGTCAGCGGGCCCTCGCAGCGCGGGCACACCCCGGCGTCCAGGGTCTCACCCGAGGCGACGAACAGCGCACGGTCGTAGACGACCTCCCCGCATTCGGTCGTGGCGCGGTACTTGCAGGTGACCTCGGAGGTGGTCCACAGTCCCGCTCCTTCGGGGACCGCCTGGGTGACGAGGAGGTCGTCGTCGAACAAAGCAGCGAAGTCGGCGGCGGAATCGAACCTGCGCCACCACAGTGCAGCCAGGGCGCCCCGCAGCGTGGCTCCGGGAATCACCCGCTGGGTGGTGGTGTGGAACAACGCCTCGTTGCCGATCCCGACGCTGAACGGCGTTTCGAAGCGCAGTGTCAGCTGGTATCTCACGACTCCTCCTTCATGGCCAGCAGAGTGCGACTGTCGTCGTCGGTCCAGGGCTCGGCATCAAAGATCGTGACCCAGCCGAAACCGCGACGCCGGTTCAGCCCGATGCTCACGACGTCGCGGGCCGCGGCCCGCAGCACCAGGACGTGCAGCTTCGGGGGTTCGCCCCGGCCGTCCCAGGCGACGGTGAACTCGCCCCTGGCGGCCCAGCACTGTTGGCCCGCAACGAGGGCGCGTTCCTCGGCGCGGCCGTTTTCGTCGACGCGCACCCGGTTCCACAGCGACGGCTCGACGCCGTGCTTCAGCGGCCCGGCGCCGACGCGCTCCACGGCGACGTCGGAGAAGATCCAGTCGCTACCCTTGCGGGCCGTCCCGAAGACTTCGCCCACGAGGGTTTTCGGCAGGCCGAGCCAGTGCAGCGCGTGGGCGCGCAGCAGCCCCTTGACCGCGGAGCTGGGGAACGGGGTTTCCTCGTCGATCGTGTGGTCCAGGCCGTCGAGGGCCTTGCCGGAGCTGATCACGAACGGTGTTAGGAACTCCACTTCGAATTTCAGGCTCATTCCTGACCCTCCTTGGTTTCCTCGACGACCGGCCACCAGCGGGCGCGATCCAGGTCGGCGCGGATCTGGTCCTCGGAACTCTGCCCCAGGTATTCGACGATGTCCCGCTTGGTGCGCCTGGCCCAGGCGACGGCGTCCCGCCCCGCATCGAGTTCCTGCTTCAGGGCACCGCGGGCGCTGGGGCCGAGGCCTCGCAGGACGTGGCCCTCGCGCAGTTCTCGGGAGGCCCGTTCGGTGTCGATGACGTTGCGTTCCAGCGCCTTGTGGTCGGCGGTGGTGTCGGCCCAGGCGATGTACGATTTCTCGCCCTTGCCCGTCTTCTTGGCGATCTTCTCCATCTCCTCGGCCAGCTCCCGGGCCCCCGCGAACGGCGCCTTGTAGTGGGTGAAGACGATGCCGACTCCGAGGCTCGCCCGTCCCGCCGCCGTCCTGACGGCCTGGAACTGTGGGCCGCGGTTGGCGCACACCTCGTCGACGCGACTTCGGAACTCGGACTCGAATGCCTCGGCGAGGGTTACCGCCCACAGCCAGGCGAACCTGCCAGCGACGCTGGCCATGACGTCGTCGCCTCCGATGTAGTGCAGGACATCGGGACAGAATTTGGGGTTCGCCATCTTGGCGATGACGGCCTCGCGGGCCCGCTCGGCGGCCTTCTGGGTGGCGTCGTCGAGGGCCTTTGACAAGGCCTTGTGCGCCTGCGGATCCTTCAGCTGGGCGACCTTCTTGAAGAAGTCGCCCATGCGGTTGCCGTCGGCGAGGATCAACGCCAGGTGGTTGTCGGCGTCGCGGCGACCCATCGCGCGGACGGGGTGGGCGTCTTCTCCCGGCTCTTCGATCTTCGTGAGGTGCTCGAACATCTCAGGCTCCACAACGCCATCTTCGCGAGGTTTCAGCGTGTCCTTCCACTGCTTGAAAGCCTCCCGCCGCACGACGCAGTCGGCGCCGTAGCTGTCCTTGCCTTCGGGAACTGCCACCACGACCTCGGCGGACTCCTCGTGGCAGCCCTCGCATTCGGCGAGCATCGGCAACCGGCGCGCCGACGGCACCCGGTGCCGCACCCGCGTACAGCGCTGCCCACCGCCCGTGGCCTGGTAGGCCTCGACGTAGCTGTCGGCCTCGTGCACCCAGGCGTTCCACTCCAGCCCGGGCAGGCCCTCGGCGACCACCATCAGGGCCGCGTCGACGACGTCATCGGTGACCGGTTCGTCGGATTCCAGGACGACGACACCGGCGATGTCGGGCACCTCGTCGCTCAGGCGAAGTTCCTCGGGGAGTCTGCCACTGAGATGGTCTCGGGAGGTGCGACTGGTGAGGGCCTGGGAAGCGCCCTTGGTCAGAGCCAGGCGCGGGGTACGGGCGATCCACTGCTGGATTCGTTTCGCCCCGATCACGACGTAGGTTGTCACTTCGCGCTCCAATCGCTCTGGTCGTCGGCGGCGATCTCCGGCATCGGTCTCCAGGCTCCGGGCTTCCAGCTCACCTTCCGATTCTTGGATTGAGCCGGGCCGCCGAAGTCCTTGAAGAACTTGAAAGACTCGTCGAACTCCTTGGAACCGAACTGCCTCCATGGCTGGGTGGTCGGGTAGGTGACCTTCCACCAGTTCTCGCCCAGCCCGTCGAGACGGAGCACCTTCCGGGCGCCCTCGTGTACGGCGTCGAGGTCGCCGCAGCGGGTCCTCACCTCCGCGGGATCGATGACGAACTTCTCCAGCGGGATCTCTGCTTTGTCGCCGTAACGGGCGGCAACCGTCGTGATCCTCGCGGCGGTGATCTCGGCGGTCACCGACCCCAGGCCGAGCGGCTTGCCGCGCCCAAGGTGCAGGGCGAACTCGCCGTCGCCGAGGAGGCGTCCGGGCTGGAGCGCCGCGAGCAGCGAGGCGACGCCGAACTGATCCAGGCCGTCGAATGTGATCGTCTGCCGGAACGTGCCGCCCGTGACCAGCTGGGCCTTGGTGCACATTTCGGCGCCGTGGTGCTCGCGCTTCAGGTGCCGGCCGGGAACGTCCCCGACGCCCTGGGTGTGTTGCAGGTGATCGAGCTGGCGTTCCGGGTCGGAGTGCCAGTAGAACTTGCGGCCCCGCAGCTGGCGCTTCTGCTTGCCGTCGCTGTCCCAGCGGCTCCAGCGCTCATCCCCCGAGGCCGGGGCGGTCGCCGGCGACGTGGGTTCGAGATAGGTCAGGCCCGCACCCAGGTGCGGCTGGCCGAGCGGCGCCAAGGGCACCTCGTCGCCCTGCAGGTCGACCCCGACCGCCGACCCGAAACGGACGTGCGCGGCATAGGAGCGCTGGTCGCCCTCGCGGCGACGCTCATCGGTGATGGCCTTGTCGTTGAGGGTGTCGGCCGACCCGAACACCGAACACGACGGGCACAGCCGCAGATTCTCGTCGTCGCACGGCTGGGTCTCCTGCGGGATCCGGGTTCCCAGGCACTCCTTGGACCGCTCGCGCCAGAACTGGCTCAGCTTGATGGCGGTGACCTCGCCGTCGCGCACCTTCACCCAGATGACGCTGCCGGGCTCGAGGGCGTGCTTGTTGCCGCGCGCCTGCCCAAGCTTCGTCTTCCCGCGGAACACGTCGATCCACCGCTCGCCGTCGGGGCGGGCCTCCATCATCGCCCAGCTGAAGTCGCGTGTGGCCTGCGACGAGATGGTCGCGCGCTCCCGGGTCAGTTTTCCCAGCGACCAGTACCACTTGGCGCGTACCGCATCACGGCGCGCGCCTTTCTTGGTGATCAGCACGACATAGCAGCCGGCCAGGTCATCGTACCCGCTGACCTCAGCTGGGCGCTGCAGTACTTGGAACCGCTCCGCCACCCGCAGCTCCGACCTGTCCTTCCAATCGTCGTCGGAGTTGACGGCGATGACATCGCCGGTCCTGGCGCGGTCCCCAACGCGCTCGCAGAGGGCCTTCGAATCGATCGAGGAGCGTCGCTTCGGGTCCTCCTTCTCGCACAGCAGGACCTCGTCGTCATCGAGGACGACGGCCAGCCGCCACCCATCAAGGACGCTTGAGTCAGGCAACTGCCGGTAAATGGGGCGGTACCCCAGGTCGACCTGACGCAAACAACCGCCGAACAGCATCTCGTGGGTGCTGCGAACCGCGCCCTTGATGGAGCTGCCGGGGATGCGGACGTCGCCACCGATGCTGCCCCACTCCTCCGTCGGGATGGCGAGCGGCGATTGGATGCGCCACGTGACCTCCAGCGCCCCGACATAACGCTCCCGCGCCTCGTCGGGGCCGGGGTCGTGCCCGGGTGGCTGTCCGCGCATCACCTTCCGGGGTAACGGCACGAACGTGTAGGGGTTGACGAAATCAGTCACGCGTTTCTCCTTCCACACGTGTTGTTTTGCTGGGTCGAGCGACCTTGTCGAAGACCTCGATGATGGGGCCGTGTGGCATGCCCGCGGCCACACGCAGCACCTTCTGGTAACGCTGCCTGGCCACGAGCGGATTCTGGGTCAGCTCGTAGAGCACGCAGTTGAGGGTGTTGGTGCGACGCGCGACCAGCGGCGCCAGGGACACCGCTGCCGACCATGCGATGTGCAGTTCCCTGCCAGCGCCGCGTTTGCGCAGCTCTTCCGCGATCTCCCTGGCCAGGCGGGCGCCCTCGTTGGACGGGTAGAAGTGGTCGCCGCTGCCCTCGATGACGATCTCGAAGCTTTCGTCGCAGGTGGCCTTGAGTTCGTCGAAGGGCTGTTGGTTCTGGCCGTTCTGGTTGCGGATCAGGACGGCGACGCGGTGCAAGCGGTCGGCTTTCTGAAGTGAGGGATCCTGGGGTGTGTGCTCGGCGGACGGCCCCGCGACCGCGTGGAACGTCTTCCGGTCGTCGCTGCGGCTGGCGTCGGTCCACTCGTTACCCTGCAGGTCGATGACGCGCAGGCCGCCCTGACGGGTGATCGGCAGGGCGGCGCCGAGCGCCCAGCCGAGGCTGAAGTGACCGCCACCGGTCAGCGTCACGCCACTCACGCCGTGCGTGTAGAGGGCGTCGACCATGATCGGCAGCGTCTCTTTCAGATACCGGTAGTCCTCGACGGCGGGGATACCGGTCCTCGGATCCTGGCGCAGCCGGATGGCGAGGTCGTGCTCGCGACCGAGACGGGTGGTGCCGGAACGGCGCGTGTAGACGTCGGGGATCGGGCGGGTCTGTGTCTGGATGGTGACCTCGCCGTCGCCGATCCCCCGGTCGCCGAACAACCACCCGAGGGCACTGGAGATCGCCGCGACGACACCCATGGGCAGGCCGATCGGCAGGTACCGCTCCGCCGGCCTCATGAGATGCCCGAGCCTGCGGTGGAGGAGGTCCCGGTACAGCTGACGGCACTCACCGAGACCGTACTGCTTCAGCTTCTCCAGCGGCTGGCCGGTGGTGTTCAGTAGTCGGTCGGGAGCCGACACGTCGATGGCCTCATCCGATCGCCCACACCCGCCGAGCGGGCGATCGGCAGGAGCATCGTCGGTTGAGGGTTGTCCGGCATCCACGCCATCTCCCCGCGACCGGCCGTCGTTGGAAGCCGTCTCGTCCTGTTTGGGGATGGTGTTGAGGACGAGAAGGCTGAAGTCGTGGGGTTCCTGCTCGAGTGTGAGCAGTTCCGGAAGCTCCTCGGCGAGGACGAACTGGCTGTTCTGGATCTCGGGCGTGACGATGAGAACGGCGGCAGCGATACCCTCTTCGAAGGCCTCGTGAACGCGGCGGGCGGTCTCACCGGGAGGCAGATCAACGAGGTCACGCCAGGGCACGAGACCACCGGCACGCAGGAAACGGTCCAAGCGCTTGGCAAGCTCGGCACCGTCGCTCTGCCGGTACGAGATGAAAACCGGCCCAGTCGGGTCGTAGCGATTCCCGTGGTCGGTGCCGCATCTGTCTCCCATGATTCCTCCAAACCCGGCCCAAGACTCCGAAAGGCCGTCGTGAAGTACTGACGGACAGCCGACGACCACATCGTCCCGCTCCCGCGGTCGCGCCCCTCCCCACGCACGAAACGCCAATCGGACACGCCAAGAGACGGCGGGTTCAGAGTGGGGCCGAGCTGACCCGTTGTCCTGGTGGTTCGCTGGCCTTACCGATGTTTTGCTGGGCTTGTTCACGTTTGCCTGCGCTGTGAAGCCAGCAAACGTGAACAAGCCCAGCAAAACAGGATTAGAGCCAGCAAAACAGTGCTAAGGCCAGCAAACTCTCAGGAGAGAAAGCGAAGAACTGGCGTGTAGCACTCCAGCTGGCGCGACCTTCGGGCTGACCCGATGTGCGGTGCCCATTGGGCCCGGAACACCATCACCCGGGCTGCTCGTCACACGCGGAGGCCAGCGAGTGGTCGACGGACCGGCCCCATCCCCGCGACCCTGCCACACCGCGTTGAGAATCACTTTCATCACAAAAATTAGTACCCTCGGGCAATTGACAGGACATATGGCCGAACCTAGGCTGGATCGTGCCCAACGACGTGCCAGAAAGGACATCCATGGCCGACAAGTCCCGCAACCCCGAACCCCGATACAACAAGCTGACCATCGGCGTCTGTCCCGACCAGTGGGGCGTCTGGTTCCCCGAGGACCCGGCGCAGATCCCGTGGGAGAAAGCCCTCGACGAGATGGCCGAGGCCGGTTTCTCCGTGATGGAGACCGGTCCCTTCGGTTACTTCCCCACCGACCCCAAACGCCTGGCCGAGGAAATGGGCAAGCGAGGTTTCCGCGTCGTCGCCGGCACCGGCTGGGGCATCCTCCACAAGGCCGAGGCCTGGGCTGACACGGAGCGCACCTTCCGCGCCATCGGTGAGACCCACGCCGCCGTCGGCGCCGAGTACGTGGTGCACCTGCCGCCGATGTTCCGCGACGAGCACACCGGCGAGTTCACCGACGTGCGTCACCTCGACGGCGAGGCCTGGGAGCTGTACATCAACAACGCCAACCGACTCGGCCGCATGATGAAGGAGGACTACGGCCTCAAGATGGTCCTCCACCCGCACGGCGACTCCCACATCGAGACCCGCGAGGACATCGACCGCATCTTCCAGGCCACCGACCCCGAGTACGTCGGGTTCTGCCTGGACACCGGCCACATCGTCTACGGCATGGCCGACAACACCGCCCTGATCCGCGACTACCCGGAGCGCATCTCCTACGTTCACATCAAGGCCATGGACCCGAAGCTCGTCAAACAGGCCCACGACGAGGACTGGCCGTTCGTGAAGGCCGTCAAGGCGGGCTGCTCCGTGCCGCCGCCGGAGGGCGAACCCGACATGCCGAGCCTCGTCGAGGCCCTCGCCGACCTCGACAAGGAGCTCTACGTCATCTGCGAGCAGGACATGTACGGCTGTGACCCGTCCTACCCGCTGCCCAACGCCATCAAGGTCCGCGAATACCTGGCCTCCATCGGCCTCGGAGTGAAGTGAGCGACACCATGACCCTGCGAATCGGAATGATCGGCCCCGGCGGCATGGGGCAGGCGCACATCGAACGCATCCACAGCGTCATCGCGGGCGGCCGGGTGGTGGCCGTCACCGACCTCAACGCCGAGAACGCCCGGAAGGTCGCCGACCGGATCGGCGCGACGGTATTCCCGGGCGCCGCGGAGCTCATCGCCTCGAACGATGTCGACGCCGTCATGATCTGCAGCTTCGGGCCCGCCCACGAACCCGACGTGATCGCGGCCCTCAAAGCCGGCAAGTACGTCTTCTGCGAGAAACCCCTCGCCCCCACCGCCGATGCCTGTGCGCGCATCATGGAGGCCGAACAGAAGGCGGGCAAGAAGCTCGTCACCGTCGGTTTCATGCGTCGTTTCGACTCCTCCTACCGGGAGATGAAGGCCATCCTCGACGCCGGCGAGATCGGTGAGGCCCTCATGGTCCACAACGCGCACCGCAACCCGACGGTGCCCAAGATCTACACCTGGGACATGGCGATCAACGACACCGCCATCCACGAGATCGACACCATGCGCTGGCTGCTCGGCGAGGAGTTCGTCTCGGCCCGCGTCGACAAGCCGAAGAAGACCACGAATCGTTTCCCGCACCTGCAGGACCCGCTGGTGCTGATTCTCACCACCACCTCCGGGGTGCGCGTCGACGACGAGATCTTCGTCAACTGCCAGTACGGCTACGACATCCAGTGCGAGCTGGTCGGCGAGAACGGTGCGGTGCGGCTCAGCGACCAGGAGCTGGTGCAGCGCGCCGACCTGCAGGGTCGACGCAACCGGCTGACCATGGACCACAACCAGCGCTTCGGCCAGGCCTTCGTGCGTGAGGTGCAGGAGTGGATCACTGCCGTCGCCGAGGACCGTCACACCGGCTCCACCGCGTGGGACGGCTACGCGGCCGCCTGTGTCTGCGACGCCGGCGTCAAGGCCCTCGAGGCCGACGGCGAGGTGGCGGTCGAAATGATGCCCAAGCCCGCGTTCTACGCCTGAGGAGGAACCCCCATGGTGAAAATCCTGCTGGACCCGTCGATGTACCACCCCCACCTCAGCGTCGCCGAGGAATGCTTCAAGGCCGCCGATCTCGGCTACGAGTACATCGAGTTGTCGCCGCGTGCCGATTTCCACGAGTGGCACCACTACCCCAAGGTCGATGACGCGGAGGTCGCGAAGGTCAGGAAGGCCATGGCCGCCTCCGGCGTGAAGATCTGGACCTTCAACCCGGTGTTCAACTGGTCCTCGCCCGACGAACAGGAACGCCAGGCCCAGGTGCGCAACTTCCGTCGTCTCCTGGAGATCGCTGAAGAGCTGGAGGTGCCGCTGATCGCCACCGAGTTCTCGGGCGACCCGAACGAGCCCCTGAAGTCGGAGCACCAGTTCTACAGGTCCATCGAGGAGCTGATCCCGGACTTCGAGAAACGCGGCATCGAGTGCACCATCGAGGCCCACCCCTACGACTTCGTCGAGACCAACGAGCGTGCCGTGCAGATCGTGCGCGGGGTGAACAAGCCGTGGCTGAACTACGAGTTCTGCCTGCCGCACATGTTCCACCTGTCCGGGGGCCGGGGGGATCCGCGGGCGATGATGGAATACGCCGGCCCGAGACTGCGACACGTGCACGTCGCGGACGTGTGGAACCATCTCGCGAACGTCGGGAACCGCTACATCATCAACCCGCCCGGGGTGGACGCCCGCATCCACCAGCACAACGAGATCGGCAACGGCGAGGTGCCGTGGGACGAGGTCTTCGGGTATCTCCGGGAGATCGACTACGACGGCCCGCTGTCGGTGTGCGTCTTCGGCTGGGAGGAGGACGCCGACGCCATCCACGTGCGGATGCGTGAACGCCTGGAGAAAGAGTTCGCGAAGTAGCCCCCGATTCTCCCCGAAGCTGGTTGAGCCAGCACGTGAGGCTCACGCGAACGGCTGAGTCGAAACCCCCGGCAGCCGAAAACAGACCCGACCCCAGTCCCCGGACACGGTCACCTCGGTTTCGGCACGACCAGCTCCAGGGAGAACAAAACCGGTTTGGGGACATGGGGGATAATTCAACCGGCCCGGCTCCAAGCCGGGGGATTCGCCGAGGGAAATCAGGGAAGGGTGGCGCATGGAGGGTCTCATCATCGCGGTCGGAGTCGGGATTGCGGTGGTGGCGGGCAACGCCCTGGCCCCCAAGTTGCGTCTTCCGGTGCCGTTGACGCAGGTCCTCCTCGGGTTCGCGCTGGCCTTCGTACCCGGCTTGGAAAGCCTTCACATGCCCCCCGAGGTGGTGCTGCTGCTGTTCCTCCCGGGCCTGTTGTTCTGGGAGAGCCTCACCACCTCCAAGAACGCCATCCGACGCGACCTGCGCGGCATCCTGATCACCTCGACGGTGTTCGTGGTGGCCACCGCCTTCGCCGTGGCGTGGATCGTGTCGTCGCTTGGGATCCCGTGGGAGGCGGCCCTGATCCTGGGTGCCGCCGTCGCCCCGCCCGACGCCACCGCCGCGGCCGCCCTGGCCAAGGGCCTGCCCCGCCGCCAGTTCATGCTGTTGAAGGCCGAGAGCCTCACCAACGACGGCACCGCCCTGGTGGTCTACACCATCGCCGTCGGCCTGGCGCTCGGCGGCCAGTACACCCCCTGGGACATCACGCGCATGGCCGTGGTCTCGTTCTTCGGTGGGATCCTCATCGGGATCGCCGTCGCCGCGGTCGCCTACCCGGCTTTTCGTCGCCTCCACGAGCCCATCACCATCAACATGGCCCTCCTGGTCACCCCGTACGCCGCCTATCTGGCGGCGGAGCTGGTGCACGCCTCCGGGGTGCTGGCGGCGGTGGTGGCGGGCCTGATCATCTCGACGCTGTCGAACCAGCTCAGCACCCCCGAGTCGCGGACCCAGGCGGAGCATTTCTGGCCGCTGGCCACCAGCCTGCTCAACGGCGCCCTGTTCCTGCTGATCGGCATCGAGACGCGCCTGCTGGTCGTCAACTTCCGTTTCTCCGAGCTCCTGACGCTGGCGGGCATCGCGGTCGGCGTGGCCGTGACCCTGGTGGTCTCCCGTTTCGTGTTCCTGCAGATCACGGTCATGATCATCCGCGCCCTCGACCGCCGGCCCGAACAGCGGCAACGGCGCCTGAGCTACCGGGCCCGGGTCGTCAGCGCGATCTCGGCCTTCCGCGGCGGGGTTTCCCTGGCGATCGCGCTGTCGATCCCCCTGGCCATGAAAGACGGTTCACCGTTCCCCTACCGCGACGAGGTGGTTCTCGTCGCCGCCCTCGCGATCGTGATCGGGATGGCGGTGCAGGGTCCGCTGCTGCCCAAGGTGATCGCGTGGGCCGCCAAGGGCGGTCACACCGGCGACGACGAGGAGGCCGAGCTGACCGAGGAACAGCTCGCCACCGAGGGGCGGCTGGCGATCCTGGAGGCCGTTCGCCCCGAACTGCCCACCCTGGCCGAGCAGGCAGGGGTTTCCCCACGGATCGCCGAGGCCATGGAGGAGCGCCTCGACGACATCGCGGCCCACATCGGGGCCGACGACGAGGAGGAGGACGTGGCGGAGATCGTCGCCCTCGAACGCCTCCACGGAGCCGTGCTCAAACGGAAACGGGAGCTGCTGGACCAGTTCGTCCGGGAACGGAGAATCAGCGACGGAACCGCCCGGATCCTGCGGGCCCGCATGGACCTGGAGGAGATCCACCGCAACGGCTACCTGCCCTACGAGTGACCCCTGAATTGATTGAACCGTCTCACACTTCGGCGCCCGACCATTTGTATTGACATTCCATGCCTTTGTGCGACAGGATCGACTCGTCGCAGGGAGGCGACTTCCAGGTCCTGTTCGGGACACCGACACGAGGAAGTGAGAAGTGATGAAGCGAGTACCGAAGTTCGCCGTTCTCACGCTCAGCGCGATGCTTGCGCTGAGCGGATGCGGCATGACCAGCGACCCGTTGCCGGGCACCACTGGTGAAGACGGCCAGCCGGTGGCCGTCACCACGCAGGACTACGCCCCCGCCGAGGTCATCAAACCGAAAGACGGCAAGAAGGTGAAGATCGGCGCTTCCTTCCCGCTGCTGGACCAGTTCCTCCAGAACGTGGCCAACTCCATCAAGGAGCGGGCCGAGGCCGCCGGCGCCGAGGTGAGCGTCACCTCCGCCGAGGAGAAGATCGAGGTCCAGCTCAACCAGATCGAGAACTTCATCGCTTCCGGTGTCGACGCCCTCATTGTCCTGCCACAGGACACCGCCACCACCGCCCAGATCACCCAGAAGGCGAAGGCGGCGAACATCCCACTGGTCTACGTGAACCGCCGTCCCTCCGAACTGCCCAAGGGCGTGCCTTACGTCGGCTCCGACTCCCTGGTGGCTGGCCAGCTCGAGATGGAGCAGCTGGCCAAGCTGTCGAACCAGCAGGGCAACGTCGCCATCCTGCAGGGCGATCCCACCCAGGAGGCCGCCCAGCAGCGCACCAAGGGCTGCGAGGAGATCGCCGCGAAGTACAACATGAAGGTCGTGTTCAACCAGACCGGCCTCTGGATGCGCGACAAGGGGCTCGCGCTGGCCGAGAACCTGATCCAGTCCGGGCAGCAGGTCGACGTCATCTGCGCCAACAACGACGAGATGGCCCTCGGCGCCATCAATGCCTTCGAGAACGCCGGCATGCTCGACAAGGTGGTCGTGGGTGGCGTGGATGCCACCGGCGACGCGCTGGCCGCCATGGCCGCGGGCAAGCTGGAGGTCACCGTCTTCCAGGACGCCAAGGGCCAGGGACAGGCAGGGGTCGACACCGCGATCAAGATGATCAACGGCGACGAGGTACCGGACGTCATCAACGTCCCCTACCAGCTGGTCACGCCCGAGAACATGAGCCAGTTCCAGCAGTGACGACGCAGGGGCCGGGAACTCCCGTCCCCTTGAGCAGGGAGAACCAATGCAAGAGGTAATTCTGCGGATGCAGGGCATCCGCAAGACCTTCCCGGGCGTCGTGGCGTTGGACAACGTCAATCTTGACGTCCGCAGCGGCACCGTGCACTCGCTGATGGGCGAGAACGGGGCCGGCAAATCCACTCTCATGAAGTGCCTGATCGGCATGTACACCCCCGATGAGGGAACTGTCGAGCTGGCGGGCGACATCGTGAGGTTCAAGGACACCAAGGACGGCCTGGAGCACGGCATCTCGATGATCCACCAGGAGCTGTCCCCCGTCCCCGAGATGATGGTGGCGGAGAACATCTGGCTGGGCCGCGAGCCGCGCAGCCGGCTGGGGCTGCTCAGCCCCGCCGCCATGTTCCGCAAGACCCGTGAACTCTTCGACGAGTGGAAGATCGACATCGACCCGAGGGCCCGGATGAAGGACCTGACGGTGTCGAAACAGCAGATGGTCGAGATTGCCAAGGCCATCAGCTACGACGCGAAGATCATCATCATGGACGAACCCACCTCGGCCATTCCGGAACGCGAGGTGGCGCACCTGCACGGGATGATCAAGCGCCTGACCGACTTCGGGGTCGCCATCATCTACATCACCCACAAGATGGACGAGGTCTTCCGGATCTCCGACGACATCACCGTCTTCCGCGACGGCAAGCACGTCGGTTCCTACCCGGCGAAGGAACTCGACCGCGACAAGCTCATCAAACTGATGGTGGGCCGCGAGCTGACGGACCTGTTCCCGAAGGAGGAGGCCGAGATCGGCGAGGTGGTGCTCTCGGTGCAGGGCCTCAACCGGGGCGCCGTGGTCAAGGACGTCAGCTTCGAGCTGCACCGGGGCGAGATCCTCGGGCTCGCGGGGCTGATGGGCGCGGGCCGCACCGAGGTGCTGGAGACCATCTTCGGCATCGAGAAGGCCGACTCCGGGGAAATCGTCCTCAACGGCAGAGCGCTGAGGATCAAACAGCCCTCGGACGCCATCCGGGCGGGCATGGCGCTGCTGACGGAGGACCGCAAGCTGAACGGCATCATGGGGGTGCTGTCGGTGCGCGACAACATCACGGCCGCGGCCCTGCCCCGTTACAGCCCCCGCGGTGTTCTCCACGTCGGCGAGATGCGGAAGGACTCCGAGGACCAGCGCGAGAAGCTTCGCATCAAGACCCCGTCGTTGAGCCAGTTGATCAAGAACCTCTCGGGCGGCAACCAGCAGAAGGCGCTGATTTCCCGCTGGTTGCTGACCGTCCCGGACGTGTTGATGATCGACGAACCCACCCGCGGCATCGACGTGGGCGCGAAGTCCGAGATCCACCGTCTCATGTCCATGCTGGCCCAGGAGGGCAAGGCAATCATCATGGTCTCCTCCGAGCTGCCAGAGGTGCTCGGCATGAGTGACCGCATCCTCGTGATGCACGAGGGACGCATCTCCGGTGAGCTCTCCCGCGAGGAGGCCAATCAGGAGTCCGTCATGCACCTGGCAACCGGCGGCGACGAGGTCGCCGCGAGCGAAGGAAACCCCAATGACTGAAACCGCAACCGCCACTCGTTCGAGCCTCGAATTCGGGGAGTTCCTGAAGAAGTACTCGATCGTCTTCATCCTGCTCGGATTCGTGATCCTGCTCGGCATTATCACCGAGGGCCGGTTCCTGCAGCTGCAGAACCTCCTCAACGTCATCGTGCAGGTTGCTCCCATCGGCATCATCGGCCTCGGCATGATGGCGGCGATCATCACCAAGGGCATCGACCTGTCAGTCGGCGCCACCGCCGCCCTCGCCGCCGTCGTCGCCGCCTCCCTGGCCCAGCCTCCGGGCCCCAACACCTTCATCCGCGACCTGCCCGCCCTGCCGATCTTCGTGTCCGTGCTGGCGGCGCTGGCGGTGGGCACGCTGGTCGGTACCATCGTCGGCAGCCTGGTGGCGGTCTTCCGGATCCCGCCGTTCGTCGCCACCCTCGGCATGATGACCGCCGCCCGTGGCGCCGCGAACCTGTACACCGACGGCCGTCCGATCTCCGGGACCGCGTGGAACTTCAACCTCATCGGGCAGGGGGTCACCCCCATCATCATCCTGGTGCTCGCCGCCGGCGTGATGTGGTTCGTGCTGAACCGGACCCGTTTCGGACGTCACGTCTACGCCATCGGCGGCAACGAGATGGCCGCGAAGGTGTCCGGGATCTCGGTGCCGAAGACGCACCTCAAGATCTACGCCCTGATCGGTCTGCTGGCCGGGTTGGCGGGCGTGATCCTGACCGCCCGTACCGGTTCCGGAGCCCCGGCCTACGGCAACATGATGGAGCTCGACGTCATCACCGCCACCGTCATCGGCGGCACCTCCTTCAACGGCGGTATCGGCACCGTCTGGGGTGTCATGGTCGGTACCCTCATCATCGGCGTCATCAACAACGGCCTCAGCCTGTTGAACGTCTCCCCGTACTGGCAGATGGTGGTCAAGGGCGGAATCATCGTCATCGCCATCATCATCGACGAGCGCAAGAACAGGTAGCGCACCCGGGCCTCGGTGCCCGTCGTCACAACCACATCCGTGAGGGGGTGTGTCGTGTACATGCGGCGCACCCCCTCACCGCACCGCTAGAGACCTTTCCGCGCGGCCTTCACCAGCCGCTTGGCCTCCTTCTCCACCAGAACGCGGGTGTTCCTGTTGAGGGGGCATGTCTGTTCCAGATCCTTGGGCTTGACCGCATACATCTGCTCCACCCTGTGGCCCCGGGCTTCCACGGCCTTCACGACGACCTCCAGGGCCTTCTCGGCGAAGAGGTTCTTGTTGGTGCTCTCGTAGCGTTGTTCGACGGAGACGACGAGGTCGGCGAGAGCCGGTTCGAGGGGACGGGCGGCCAGGATGGCGTACTGTTCCCCCATGTGTTCCCGGATGCCGGGGATCAGGTTGAAATCTTCCGGAAACAGATCGGTCAGGTTCGGTTTCCAACCCGCCTTCTCCCCCCGGCTCATGACGTGCACCACCCACGGGGAGTCGCCGCGCAGGGCGGGTTGCCACTGGATCTTCGCGTCCCGGTACCTGGTTCCCCACTTCAGACCGCCCAGGCTCGCCCGGGCGAGCTCCACGAGGGGAACCGGGTCGATTCCCCGAACGACCATCCTCGCGGTGGGGTTGGCGTCGAGCATCCCCCATAGTCTGAACCGATCAGCCATTCTCTTGGGCCCGTTGGAAGCAGTCCGGACCACCGGCCCGGAACAGGGACCAGCTCATCCCGGAGGACGGGTTGTCCCGGGAATCCTTCACGCCCGGAAGGTGGCCGCTGGCCTGGCGGTCCAGCACCTGTCGTGCGAGTTCCATGTTGTGGTAGTCGACTTGCATGGGCGGCTCCGGTCTCATGGGCGGCTTCGGGCGCAATTTTGGCGCCAACGACGATGCATCACTCTACCCGCGCGACCGGCTGGTGGGGGTGGGTTACACCATCCAAGAAAGCCCCTCCGTCATCCTGCCCTCGTGATCGGCTGCCGGGGGTTCGAGACCTCGTCGCTGGTCCCAATAAGGCCTTGGTGTGCAGGGCTCACCGCTTCAGCACGACCCGTCTAGCACCTATGATGTACGAGACCTCAAATTTCATCCCTGCAGGAGCATCAGATGTCGCATCCCACGTATGGGGGAACTGGCAGCACCCCCTCTGCCGAAGAATCGAACAGCACCGCCTCTGCGCCCCAGACGGCACAGCCGATCGGCAACGGCGCCGCCGCCCCGCCCGCGGGAGCCTATTCCGCCACCTCGGCCCCAGCCGGTGAAGCGGGAAGCGATGGGTACGGCGCGGGTGGCGACGGGTACGGCTACGACAAGAATCAGACGGATCAGACCGAGAAGACGATGCGGGACGAGGCGAGGCCCACCAACTACGACCTCGCCAAGAAGTTCGAGTCCATGCACGACGCCCAAACGGAGAGCAAGTGGGGCGTCGAGGACGCTGCAGTCGCCTACAAGAAGAGCTACCAGCAGAAACTGCTCTTCATGCGGGACGAGTTCCAGACTCTGGGAGACCAGATCGAGAAGTTCGTCGAGGCCCTCCAGGACACCGTCAGGGCCATGGAGAACGACGAGCAGGATGCCGAAGCCATCCAGGCGAACCTGCAGACAAAGCTCCAGGCGGCAGCAATGCCTTCCACCACCGCGACCGGCCCGGGCCCCTACTCCTACAACGCGCCCACGGCCTCCCTCCCCCCGATCAACACCTCCACGTCCCAGGAAGGCTGACACCATGTCAGGAAACGTCTGCACGGCTTCAGACAGCCCCTACTACGACAGACTGCGAAACGTCTCGGAGCTGATCAGCTTCGTTGATGGCATATTCGACACCATGAACCAATTCCAGGTGGATGCCGCCCTCGCTAAGGCGCGCAAATTGGTGACGGATGTCAAGAAGAATCCCGGCCTCACCGGAAAGGTCGGGGAGATGATCGACAAGCAGCTCGGCAGCTACCTGAGCGCCTACGACCGGCATGAGAAGAACATCAAGACCCTGAAGGAAAGCCACGACGAGGCCCGCAAGGCCATATCCGATGCCGGGGAGACCTTCCGCAATCTCTCGCCGGAGCTGCTCTCCCCCCTGGAATCGGGCATCAAGAACATCACCGAGAAAGTGGAGTGGGCGGGCGTTCTCATGCCCGTGGAAAAGTACCTCGAGGGAGTCTCCCAGCAGAACAACCTGAAACGCGAGGAGCTCTCCAAGAAGGCCTTGGACACCATGGCCAAAAGCTTGAATGGAAACCGCCCTGATATCGAAACTGGCCCCGTACCACCGAAAGAGATCAAAAAGATCGAGGACGGCAACAACAGTTCCCATGGCGGCGGAGGTGACACTTCCGGCGGTGGCGGGGGCAGCATTCCCGGCGGTGGCGGCGCTGGTGGGGGCAGCATTCCCGGCGGTGGCGGCGCGGGTGTGATTTCCGGAATCGGGGCGGGAGGAGCCGGTGC
>CAJPNZ010000024.1 GCA_905372155.1 Propionibacteriaceae bacterium | reverse complement strand
AGCTGGAACTGGGGCCCACGGTGGACGTTGAGCTCGCCGCGTCGGCCGCGGATGCCGTCGCGGTTCGTTGCTCCCCGGCGCGTCCCCTCGGGGACAACCCGGGCAAGGACCTGGCCGTGGGCCTGGCCGACTCGTTTCCCCTGGTGTGGGGAGGGACGACGCTGGCGGGGCGCGCCTCCCGGCGGATCGCGGAGACGTTGCGGCGGGCCAGCGGCCGGCTCGCCCTGGCCGCTGATGCCGAGGAGCTGGAAGCGGTGCTGCTCGGCACGCCCCGGCGAGACGTGTTCACCGACCCCTTCGAACAGGACGCCGAGATCGGTCCCGCGCTGCTGCTACTCGACGTGGACCAGGTGCCGGAACCGATGACGGAGACGGCCCAGAGACTGGCGCACCTGGCCGACGGCGTCGGGGTGCGGGTTTGCCACATCAGCTCCGGCATGGCGGAGCTGGGAGCCTCAGATGTGGAGCGCTACGTCACCCTGCTGCTCCAGGGACGTTACGCCGCCACCTACCTGGGAATCGGCCTGGGTGGGGCCCAGAGCGGATAGGAGAAACCGGGGTTTGCCCCGAAACCGGGAAGACCAAGGAAACTCCACCCGAAGAGCTGGGACACAGCACCCAACCCCGGCTCGTCGGGCGCGGTCGCGGGCTCGGGCGTAGACTTCCGGGACGTGACATTCGACTTCCGTGCAGCAGACCTGTCCCTGGCCGATTTCGGCCGTGAGGAGATCACCCTCGCCGAACATGAGATGCCTGGCCTGATGGCCATGCGTGAACGATACGCGGCCTCGAAACCTCTGGCAGGTGCCCGCATCGCGGGATCGATCCACATGACCGTCCAGACCGCGGTGCTGATCGAAACCCTCGTGGCGCTCGGAGCGGAGGTGAGGTGGGCGTCCTGCAACATCTTCTCCACCCAGGACCACGCGGCGGCCGCCGTCGTCGTCGGCCCGGACGGCACCCCCGAGAACCCGAGGGGTGTTCCCGTTTTCGCGTGGAAGGGTGAAACGCTCCAGGAGTACTGGTGGTGCACCCGCCAGATCCTCGACTGGCCTGGCGAGACGAACCCCAACCTGATCCTCGACGACGGCGGTGACGCCACCCTGTTCGTCCACGAGGGCGTCGCGGCCCAGCGCGCTGGGGCCGTGCCCGCCGACGACCCGGCGGATCCGGAGGAGACCCTCGTCGTCAAGGCCGCCCTGCGGGAGGCGCTGGGGCAACTGGACTTCGAGGCCCTCGCAGCGGGCATCCTCGGGGTCACGGAGGAAACCACCACCGGTGTCCACCGCCTCTACGAGATGCACCGCAACGGCACCCTGCTGTTCGGGGCCATCAACGTCAACGACTCGGTGACCAAATCCAAGTTCGACAACAGGTACGGCTGCCGCCACTCCCTGGTCGACGGCATCAACCGCGCCACCGACGTCCTGATCGGCGGCAAGGTGGCCGTGGTCTGCGGTTACGGCGACGTGGGCAAGGGCTGCGCCGAGTCACTGCGCGGCCAGGGCGCGCGGGTCATCGTCACCGAGGTGGATCCGATCTGCGCCCTGCAGGCGGCGATGGACGGCTTCCAGGTGTCGCGGCTCGAATCGGTGGTGGGGATCGGCGACATCTTCGTCACCGCCACCGGGTGCCGCGACGTCATCCTCGAGGAACACATGGCCCGGATGAAACACCAGGCCATCGTCGGCAACATCGGACACTTCGACAACGA
Source organism: Propionibacteriaceae bacterium (assembly GCA_905372155.1). Taxonomy (GTDB): domain Bacteria; phylum Actinomycetota; class Actinomycetes; order Propionibacteriales; family Propionibacteriaceae; genus Arachnia. Next base: position 31,628 of record CAJPNZ010000024.1, on the reverse strand, counting down.
GATCGACATGGCCGGGCTCTCCGCCCGGAAGGACGTGACGAAGATCGAGATCAAACCGCAGGTGGCCAAGTGGATCTACCCGGACGGGCACGCGGTGATCGTGCTGAGCGAGGGCCGGTTGCTGAACCTCGGCAACGCTACGGGACACCCGTCTTTCGTGATGAGCAACTCATTCACCAACCAAGTGCTGGCCCAGATGGAACTGTTCCTCAGGCCCGAGGCCTACCCGCCTGGCGTGTACCTGCTTCCGAAACACCTGGACGAGGAGGTCGCGCGCCTTCACCTGCCGTCGCTGGGGGTGGAGCTGAGCACCCTGACTCAGGCGCAGGCCGACTACCTGGGGGTGCCGGTGGCAGGCCCGTTCAAGTCCGAGCACTACCGTTACTGACCCGCTGGTTGCGGTCCGGATCACCGGGCCGCAACCGCGGACGCGGTCACTTCCCGGGATCGCCCGGCTTCATGGACTGCCAGATCTCCTTGCACTCAGGGCACACCGGGTACTTGTCCGGGTTCCGGGAAGGTACCCACACCTTTCCGCACAGAGCTACGACGGGGGTGCCGGTCAACCTGGCCTTCTCCAGCTTCTTCGCCGGCACGTAGTGGCTGAATCGTTCGTGGTCGTCGGAGTCCCGCAGTTCGGCGCGTTCGTCCAGAACCGTCTGGGAACCGGGGGCAAACTCACTCATGAATTCAATCCTAGACGTTGGGGAACATCGTGAACACCGGATCCCGCCGCGAGGGCACCACGGGTCTGCTGGTGGGGTTGCTGCTGGCGGTGTTCGCCATCGCCTTCCAGATGATCGGGGTCGCAGCGGCCCTGCCCGAGGCGATGCGCTCCCTCGACGCCGTCGCCCTCTACCCGTGGGCCTTTTCCATGGCCGTGACGGGAATGCTGACCGCGATCCTGGTGGCCGGGCGGCACTGCGACCGGCACGGTCCGCTGGTCTCCATGGGGCTGGGTTTCGGCGCGATGCTCCTTGGACTTACCGCAGGTTCGTTCGCCACGGATGTCTGGATGCTGCTGACGGCCCGGCTCGTGCAGGGCCTGGGAGCCGGGGCCATCAACCTGACCCTCTACGTGGTCATCGCACTCGCGTTCCCCGCGGGACGGCGCCCGGCGGTGCTCGCGATGCTCAGTTTCTGCTGGGTGCTTCCCGCGTTCCTGGGACCGCCGATCTCGGCCGCTCTGGTGGCGGTGAACTGGCGTCTCAATTTCGCCGCGACGGTGCCCCTGCTGCTGATCGCCGCCGCCCTGACCTGGCCGCATCTGAAGTCCCTCCAGGAACGCAGCGAACCGGATTCCGACGCTCCCGGGACCGTTTGGTGGGCGGTGGCGGCGGTGGCCGGGGCGCCGGCCCTGCTGCAGCTGGCCGGTCAGGGCCTCGGGTACTGGAGCCTGCTGGCGGCGGCCGCAGGACTGGCGGCCCTGGGACTGGGCGTACCGAAAGTGCTGCCCCCACGGGCCAGGGTCCTGAGAAACGGGCTCGGCCCCATTATTGCCAGCCGCGCCGTCCAGACCGGGGCCTTCTACGCGGGGGAGGCGTTTCTGCTGCTCGGCCTGCAAAACCTGAAAGGGCTCGACACCTTACAGGCGGGCCTGGCCCTGACCATAGGAAGCCTTGGATGGAGTTTCGGTTCCTGGCTCCAGGCCCGGATAAGGCTGCGTCGCGACCGCATCATCACCGCGGGGACCTGTTTCGTTGCCCTCGGGATGGTGGGGATCACGGTTTTCCTGACCTGGGTGGGGGTGCCGTTGTGGATCGGGGTGGCGGCCTGGACCCTCGCCGGGTGCGGGATGGGCCTGACCGTCTCCAGCACCGCCGTGGCCACCATGGCGTTGTCCGGGCCGCGGGAACAGGGACGAAACTCCGGCGCCCTGCTGGTGGCCGAATCAATCGGGAGTTCGGTGATGACCGCGCTCACGGGGGCCTGCTACGCGGTGCTGCTCGCGGAGGGAGTGCCTGCTTTCGGGTGGATCTTCTTCATGCTTTTGGCGGCTTCGGTGCTTGCCATCACCGCTTCGCTGCGGATCGGGCCGGTTCATGACGTTGCGGGGTGAGAGACACGGCCGCCGGTCTCGGTGGTTTCCGGCGGTTCAGGATGGCATCCTTGTGGCCATGCACTACTCCGCCCCGCAACCATCCGCTGGGTGGTACCCCGACCCAGTCGGTTCCGGCGATGAGCGTTACTGGGACGGCGCCAGCTGGTCCGACGTCACCCGGCCCGACAGTCGGCAGGCGAAACCCGTCGGCCACGGCGGCGGGGGACTCTACAACACGATCACGCAGCCCTGGACGGACGCCAGATACGCGAGCTGGGGGGCGCGGGTGGCTGCTCGCATCCTCGACGGGCTGATCCTGGCCATCCCCTCCTACCTGCTCATCGAGCTGCTGGCCCCGGGACTCTACGAACGCTTCGAGGCCTGGATGTACGAGCTGGTCAGGGCAGCGCAGGCCGGAAAGAGCTACCCGACTGAGGTACCCATGGAACTCCTCAACTCCCTCACGACCGCGGGGATTGCCGTCATGGTGCTGGGTGTTCTTTACCGGGTTCTTCTCATCGCCGGTTTCGGCGCCACCCTGGGCAAGATGGCCGTGCGCATCCGCGTGACCCGGACCGATGATCCCTCCGCGCGGAGCCCCGGGTTCGTGCGCGCCCTGGCACGGACCCTGGCGGACGAACTCATCGGCTACTTCGGTGCCGCCCTGCTCTTTCTGCCGATCTTCATCAATTATCTGATGCCGCTGTTCACCGAGAAAAAACAGACCCTTCATGACATGATGGCTGGCACCATCGTCGTCAAGAACTGATCCTTGCCCAGCCGGGAGGAATGAAACCTTGTCACACCTGACTGCCGAGTTGGACGAACTCGCGGAACGCTTGGGAATAGCCCGGGAGTTCTGGGACTGGAAAGGAAATCACACCCTCATATCGGAGGCCACCGTGATTGCGGTGCTCCGGGCCATGGGTGTGGAGGCCGATACCCCGGAGGAGCGCAGGGATGCGCTGGCCCGGCTCGACGAGCAGCATTGGCGGCGGGTCCTGCCGCCCTGCACCGTCGTCGAAGAGGGGGAAACGGTACGGATCGACGTGCACGTCCCGGCCGGGTCGCCGGTGTCCCTCGACGTGGTGCTGGAAAACGGGGAGAGACGGCCCGCGACACAGGTCGACAATTGGACCCCGGATCGCGAGGTGGCCGGGCAGCTCCGCGGCGAGGCCAGCTTCGAGGTGACGGACCTGCCGCTCGGATACCACCGCGTGGAGGCCACATCCAGTGAGGGAACCGCTTCCGCCGCCCTGGTGGTAACCCCGGGATTCGTGGGTTTTCCGCCCGGGATGCGCAACGATCGCGTGTGGGGATACGCCGTCCAGCTCTACAGCGTCACGTCGAAACGGTCCTGGGGATTCGGGGACCTCACCGATCTCGCCGATCTCATCACATGGGCCGGGAACGAGCAGCAGGCGGGTTTCGTGCTGGTCAACCCGTTGCACGCGGCCCAGGTCACATCGCCGATCGAGCCTTCGCCGTACCTGCCCTCCAGCAGGCGTTTCCTGAGCCCGTTGTACATCAGGCCCGAGACGGTTCCCGAATACGCCAACCTCCCCCAGCCGATGCGGCGCCGGATCCGCAAGCTGCGAAAGTCCGTGCGTGGCAATGGCAAGGTCATCGACCGTGACACCGTTTGGAAGGGGAAACGAGAAGCGCTGTGGGAGCTGTTCCGGGCCGGACGCCGCCCCGCACGCCAGTTGTCCTTCGATGGGTTCCGTCGCCGTGGCGGCAGCGCGCTGCGTGATTTCGCGGTCTGGAGCGCGCTCAGCGAGATCCACGGCACCGACTGGCGGCAGTGGCCCGAGGAACTGCGCGACCCGCGTTCCACCGCGGCGGAGGAGTTCGCCGCGGCACAGGCCGAGCGGGTGAAGTTCTTCGAGTGGCTCCAGTGGACCGCGCAGCAGCAGCTGTCGGCGGCGCAGACCGTCGCGGAGGAGGCGGGCATGGGCATCGGTGTGCTTGCCGACCTGGCCGTGGGGGTCGGCAAGACCAGCGCGGAAACCTGGCTCATGGGCGACGTCTACGCCCCCGGGATCACCGTCGGGGCGCCTCCGGATCAGTACAACCAGGGCGGTCAGGACTGGGGACAGCCCCCGTGGAACCCGTTGAAACTGGAGGAGCTGGAGTACGAACCGTTCCGCGTCATGGTGCGGGCCGCCCTGAACCGTGTGGGCGGGCTCAGGATCGACCACATCATCGGTTTGTTCCGGCTGTGGTGGGTGCCCGAGGGGCTCGGGCCCAGCGCGGGCACCTACGTGCGTTACAACCACGAGGCGCTGATCGGGATCCTGGCGCTGGAGGCGTATCGCGCCCAGGCCTTGGTGGTGGGGGAGGACCTCGGCACCGTCGAACCCTGGGTGCGCGAATACCTGTCGCGCCGCGGCCTGCTGGGCACCGCGATCTTGTGGTGGGAGTACGGAACCGACGGGCAGGTGCTGCCCCCGGAGAAGTGGCGCGAGTACTGCATGGCCTCGGTCACTACCCATGACCTGCCTCCCACTCTCGGATACCTCGAGAGCGGGCACGTCAGGCTTCGGGAACAGCTCGGGTTGCTGCTGGAACCGGTCGAGCAGGAACTTGCCGTCGCCGAACGGGAACGCGACATGTGGGTGGAACGACTGATCGCCTTCGGGGTCCTTGACGAGGCCCTGGCCGGTGATCACGTCGAGGTGATGCTGGCCATGCACCGCTACCTGCGGTTGACCAACTCCAAGGTGCTGGTGGCTTCCCTGGCCGACGCGGCGGGGGAGAAACGCGCCCAGAACCAACCGGGAACGATGAACGAGTACCCCAACTGGCGGGTGCCGCTTGCCGATTCCGGGGGGAAATCCCTGAAGCTGGAGGATCTGTTCACCGCTGACCTGCCCCGCCGGGTCGCGGACGTCATGAACGGTGACCGGCAGGATTCCTGACCCGTTTCCGGTTCTGGTTTCCGGTGGTTCTCACCGGGCTCGTGCCGGGTGGTTGGTGCCCACGGGATCACAGGTTCGCAGGTCTGGGAGCCGCCTGGTACGGGTTGGTGGTCTGGATCCCGGTGCCGTCGAGGATGATCGTCTCGATCGCGGGGTCGCCCCTGCTGATGCGCAACGCGGCCAAGGGAAGCTCCGCCAGCGACTCGCGGTGCCGGGCGCGCGCGTCCTCCAGGGTCCCCGGGAACACCAGCTGCCCGTCCTTGACGATGTCCACCAGGAGGTGGCGGTCGTTGCCGTCACCGACCGGGGCCGCACCCAACCCGATGATCTCGGCCTCCGCACGACCGTTCTCGCCCAGCCTGCGCATCGCGAACTTGCGGCCTCCCAGGGTGTTCTTGCCCTTGGATTTCTTTCCTACCGGGGTCATCGGCGCCCCGCGATCCGCGGATTCGGAACGGGCCACGAGCTTGTAGACGAACCCGCAGGTGGGATGCCCGGAACCGGTGACCAGGGAGGTTCCCACCCCGAACCCGTCGACGGGGGCGCCGCGCAGGGCGGCGATCTGCCACTCGTCGAGGTCGGAGGTGACGGTGATCCGGGTGCTCGTGGCACCCAGGTCGTCGAGGAGGTCGCGGGCCTGGCGAGCCATCATCGGCAGGTCACCGGAATCGAGCCGGATGGCCCCCAACCGACCCCCGGTCAGCTCCACTCCCTTGCGGATGGCGGCCTCGACGTCGTAGGTGTCCACCAGCAGCGTCGTCTCCACCCCCAGCGCGTTGAGCTGTGCCCGGAAGGCGTCCTCCTCGGAGTCATGGAGAAGGGTGAAGGAATGCGCGGCGGTGCCCATGGTCGGGATTCCGTAGGCGCGGCCGGCCTCCAGGTTCGAGGTGGCGGAGAACCCGGCGATGTAGGCGGCGCGGGCGGCACCGACCGCCGCCCATTCATGGGTTCGGCGCGATCCCATCTCCGCGCAGGGCCTGTCCTCGGCCATGGCGGTCATGCGGGATGCAGCCGCTGCTATGGCGGAATCGAAATTGTAGATGCTGAGCAGTACCGTCTCCAGGACGCAGGCCTCCGCGAAACTGCCCTCCACGGACAGCACCGGCGACCCCGGGAAATAGGTCTCACCCTCCGGGTAACCCCAGATGTCGCCGCTGAAACGGTAGCCGGCCAGCCACTCCGCCAGGTTGTCGCGGATGATTTCCTGATCCAGCAGGAACTGCAGGGTGGCGGGATCGAAACGGAAATCGTCGATGGCCTCCAGAGCCCGTCCGAGACCCGCGACCACCCCGTAGCGGCGGCCCTCCGGCAGACGACGGGTGAACATGTCGAACAGGGAACGCCTGCCCGCGGTGCCCGCGTCCAAGGCGGCCTGAACCATCGTCAACTCGTAGTGGTCGGTCAGCAGTGCTGTCGTCATGGAAAACCAGCGTACTGGGGGGTGGAGGGAGCAGATCCAGCCCGTGGACGGTGCGGATACGCATGGGATGTCCGTATCGTGTGTCGGTACGATGGCATGCATGTGTCCTCGACCTGTTCCACCGCATCCCCGTGCCGCCGAGGAGCAGACCGACAGCCAGGTGGCGGTGCTGGAATCCCCGCTGGAAACCCCGGCGGAAGCTTGGGTGACGATCGTCTGGGACGATCCCGTGAACCTGATGGACTACGTCACCCACGTGTTCTGCGAGTACTTCGGTTATCCGAAACCGAAGTCGGAGGCGCTGATGCTGAAGGTTCACACGGAGGGACGTGCCGTGGTGTCGGCGGGCAATCGTGAGGCCATGGAACGTGACGTCTTGGCGATGCAGAACTACACCCTCTGGGCGACCATGGAGCGGCAGTGAACGGCATCACGTGGGTTTTCCACGCGGGTGACGGGCGTGGCCGGGTGTTGCGTTTCCTGGTGGAACGCTACGCACACGGCCTGGAACCTCTGCTTCCTCGGGTCGAGTCCGACGATCCCCTGACGAGGCTCGATGCGGAGCTCAGGGCCGAGGCGATCTGTGACGAGACCATCGCGGAGGAGCCAGGGCTGGGGCGTTTCTTCCCGCCCGCTCTTCACGATGCCGGCGAGGCCGATCAGTTCCGGCGCCACGCCATCGCGGGTCAGGTCCAGAACCGGCTCGAGGCTGCCCGGAAGGTGTTGGCAGCCCTGGAGGACGACGACCGGTCCCGGGTGGTGGTCCCGGGCCGAGACATCGACTCCTGGGTTTCGGTTCTGGCGGCGCTCAGGGCCCAGTGGCATGTGGAACTGACCGGCTCCTCGGAGCGGTTGGCGGAACCGACGAGGGAGGACGTGGAAAACGACCCCGAAACCGCCGCGATTCTCGACTGGCTCGCGCTGCTGATCGAGGACGCGCTCCACGCCAAGTGGCGGGGGGAGGGGCGGTGAACGGACGTGAGGCCCCGATCGGGGTCTTTGATTCCGGTTTCGGAGGGCTCACCGTGATGCGTTCCCTCGTGGACCAGCTCCCCAACGAGGATTTCGTCTATCTCGGTGACACGGCCCGGGCCCCCTACGGCCCCCGGCCGATCGCGCAGGTCCGGGAGTTCGCCATCCAAGGCCTCGACCACCTGGCCGGGCGAGGGGTCAAGGCGCTGGTGATCGCCTGCAACTCCGCCAGCTCCGCGGTTTTGAGGGACGCCCGGGAACGCTACGGCGTGCCGATTCTCGAGGTGATCCTGCCCGCTGCCCGGCGCGCCCTGGCCGCATCCGGTAGCGGCCGGGTCGGGGTGGTGTGCACCGAGGCCACGGCCATGTCCCGTTCCTACGACGACGCGTTCGCGGTGGCCGGGGACGTACGACTCACCACCCAGGCGTGCCCGAGGTTCGTGGAGTTCGTGGAGGCCGGCATCACCGGGGGTGAGGAGTTGCTCGGGGTGGCCCGCGAATACCTGGCTCCCCTCCAGGCCGCGGACATCGACACCCTGATCCTCGGCTGCACCCACTATCCGCTGCTCACCGGCGTCATCAACTACGTGCTCGGCGACGACGTGGTGCTGGTCTCCTCCTCGGACGCCTGCGCCCAGGACACCTACGCGCGGCTCACCCGCAAGGGCCTGCTGCACGACGCCCCGCGACACGCCAGCCGTCAGTTCCTGACAACCGGCGACGCCGACTCCTTCCAGGGCATCGGGGAGAGGCTACTCGGGCGTTTCGTCCACGACGTGGAGCAGGTGGAGCTTCGCTGAACTCCGGTAGGTTGGCCCCATGATTCTGCGCATCGACGGCCGCCGGGCCGACCAGCTCCGTGAAGTCCGCATCACCCGCGGGTGGCTCGACCACGCCGAGGGATCCGTGCTCGTGGAGTTCGGGAAGACCCGGGTGCTGGTTGCCGCGTCCGTCACAGTAGGGGTCCCCCGCTGGCGACGGGACACCGGTCTCGGCTGGGTGACCGCCGAGTACTCGATGCTGCCCAGGGCCACCCACTCCCGCAGCGACCGCGAGTCGGTGCGGGGCCGGATCGGCGGCCGCACCCACGAGATCTCCCGCCTGGTGGGGCGTTCGTTGCGTGCCGTCGTCGACTACTCGGCGCTGGGGGAGAACACCATCGTCCTGGACTGCGACGTGCTGCAGGCCGACGGCGGCACCCGTACCGCGGCCATCACCGGCGCCTACGTGGCCCTCGCCGACGCGGTCGCCCACCTGCGGGAACTGGACGTGCTCAAGGGCGAACCGTTGAAGGACTCCGTCGCCGCCGTGTCCGTCGGTTTCGTCGAGGGGGTGCCGCTGCTCGACCTGGCCTACGAGGAGGATTCACAGGCCGGGACGGACATGAACATCGTCATGACCGGGTCGGGGGATTTCATCGAGGTGCAGGGCACCGCGGAGAGAACACCCTTCAACCGTGCCGACCTGAACCAGCTGCTCGACCTCGGCGCCGCCGGGTGCGCGGAACTGACCCGGCTGCAACGCGAGGCCCTGGCGTGACGGGCCGCGTCGAGAAGGTGGTGCTGGCCACCAACAACCCCAAGAAGCTGGTCGAGTTGCGCCGCGTCATCCAGGACGCTGGGTTGGCGGTGGAGGTGCTGGGGCTGGGTGATTTCGATTCCTGCCCCGAACCCGACGAAACCGAGAGGACATTCGAGGGCAACGCCTTCATCAAGGCCGAGGCCGCGGCCCGTCACACCGGCCTGCCCGCCCTGGCCGACGACTCGGGCCTCGAGGTGGACGAACTCAATTCCATGCCGGGGGTTCGTTCCGCCCGCTGGGCCGGGCCGGAATGCGACGATGCCGCCAACAATGCGCTGCTCCTGGCGCAGCTGGCCGGGGTGCCCCCCGAGCGGCGCGGCGCGCGGTTCGTGTGTGCCCTGGCCCTGGCGCTGCCCGGCGGTGGCAGACAGCTCTGGCGCGGCGAGATGCCGGGACGGATCGCCGAGGAGGAACGCGGCGACGGTGGTTTCGGCTACGACCCGCTGTTCCTGCCGGACGACCGGACCTGCACGTCCGCGGAGCTGACGGCCGCCCAGAAGGACGCCATCAGCCACCGCGGCAAGGCCGTGCGCGCTTTCGTCGCCTGGTTGAAGGAGCAGTGATGGAGATCTACCTGGATCTGCTGCGCCGCATCATGGCTGACGGAATCGACCGCGGCGACCGCACCGGAACCGGTACCCGCAGCGTCTTCGGCCACCAGATGAGATTCGACCTGACAGAAGGATTTCCGCTGCTGACCACCAAGAGGGTGCACACCCGGTCCGTTTTCGGTGAGCTGCTGTGGTTCCTGCGGGGCGACACCAACATCGCCTGGCTGCACGAGAATCGCATCACCATCTGGGACGAATGGGCCGACGAGAACGGCAACCTCGGGCCCATCTACGGCTACCAGTGGCGTTCTTGGCCCACCCCGGACGGGCGGCACGTGGATCAGCTCGCCGGCGTTATCGAGTCCCTGCGCAGCAACCCGGAGTCCAGGCGGCACGTCGTCTCCGCCTGGAACGTCGCCGATGTGGACGCCATGGCCCTGCCCCCATGCCATGCCCTGTTCCAGTTCTACGTGGCCGATGGCAGGTTGAGCTGCCAGCTTTACCAGCGCTCCGCCGACGTGTTCCTGGGGGTGCCGTTCAACATCGCCTCCTACGCGCTGCTGACCCACCTCGTCGCGCAGGTGGCGGGGCTGGATGTGGGGGAGTTCATCCACACCCTCGGTGACGCGCACATCTACCACAACCACTTCGATCAGGTGACCGAACAGCTGACCCGCCAGCCGCGCGCCCTCCCGCGGCTCGTGCTGAACCCCGGGGTACGGGAGATCGACCGGTTCGAGCTGCCCGACATCACCGTCGAGAACTACGACCCCCACCCGGCGATAAAAGCGCCCATAGCGGTGTAGGGGGCTCTGTTTCGTGAAACCGGTTGATCCTCGGGGACGGACCGGGAAGGTAGCGGGTCGGAAGGTCTGAGCCCGGTTCGAAACCGCTTCTGGTGGCCGGGAAGCGCCCTGACCACAGGTTGTGGAGACCTCCCGACTGTCCGCGAACCCCGTCGGGTTTACGGGACATGTCCCTTGGTCAGGGCAGGTGTTTGTACAGCTCCTGCCAGATGCCGGAGCGTTTCTTGACGTGCTGTTCGCGGTAGGCGCGCAGCTTGGAGACATCCTCCGGTTCGTCCTTCAGTGCCGAAGCTACGATGGCTTCCGCCAGCTCCCTGCCGCCCGGGGTGTCGTTGCCGAACCAGGCCGCGTGGACGGCGGCCGCCATGCCGGTGGAAACCGCTTCCGCCGTGGACATAGCGCTGCTCAGGCGTTCCACGCCCTGCCCGGAGGCCTTCCCGGAACGCAGTTCGCGAAACACCTTGACCAGCACCTCGGTGGCGTCGCGGCCCAGGCGGGCCGGGATTTCGGCGGCTCGCAGCATCGCATCGGTTTCGCGTTCCACCAGCGCCATCTCCACCTCGAGGTTCTCGATGGCGCCGATGGTCTCGAAGTTGAACCGGCGTTTCAAAGCGGCCGACATCTCGTTGACCCCACGGTCGCGTGTGTTGGCGGTGCCGATCACGTTGAATCCGCGTTTGGCGTACAGGGTCCGGTGGGTCGCGTCCAGTTCGGGAATGGACAAGGTGCGATCCGAGAGCACCGACAGCATCGAGTCCTGTACCTCGGGGGCGCAGCGGGTGATCTCCTCGAAACGCACCACCTTGCCCTCCGACATGCCCCGGTGAACGGGGGCGGGCACGAGGGATTTCAGGGTCGGTCCCTCGGCCAGCAGCATCGCGTAGTTCCAGGAATACTTGATGGCGTCCTCTGTGGTGGCCGCCGAACCCTGGATGGTCAAGGTGGTGTCCCCGGAGATCGCCGCTGCCAGGAGCTCGCTCAGCAGGGACTTGGCCGTTCCGGGTTCGCCGATCAACATCAACCCCCGGTTCGTGGCCAGCGACACCACGCAGCGTTCCACCAAGGACCGGCGCCCCACATATTTGCCCGTGATCTCCTTCCCGTCGCCCAGCACGAACTCCACCACCGACTGCGCCGAGAGCTGCCAGCCGGGAGCGACGGGGCGTTTTTGTTTCCTGTCGCGCTGCTTCAGGAGCTCCAACTCGTCGGCGTGACGGAGCTCGACCGGTGGGCGTTGCATGTCGGTCATGTGTTCGACATCTCCTTCAAGGCGGCCAGGATCTCAGAGACGATCTTGGGCGGAACCTGATTCCAAGGGACGCGTTCGAGTCCCTTCGTGTCCAGTTCGTCTCCCCAGCCGAGGTTCTTCGGGTCGTGGTGGCCTTTGAGGATATAGGCCGCCTCGATTTCCTGATCATCCTGTTCCGTCATGGGCCCCATCCACATGCCCGTGTAGCAGATCACCGCTGTGAGGTCGGCTGTTGGGATCGCGAGGGCGTGGATGCAGTAAGTTCCTGCGTCGAGGGCTTCGCCTCGTTCCCAGCCGTACTTGTTGAAGGCTCCGATGAGTTTGGTGGCGGGGAATTTTCCTTTGGGCAGGTCGTGGAGTTTCGTGTCGTCGCCCTGGTTTTCCGGGAGGCGGAAGATGGGCCGGTCGAGTTGTTTGAACGGCTGGACGAGTTCGTAATCGGCCAGCACCTCGCCCCAGGCGGCCTTGGAGGCTTCGTCCAGTTCCAGGGGATGAACGATCCCGATGGAGCAGCCATCGGTATCGACGGGTTCGTCGTCCGTGTCGACCAGGCGGCCGTCCTCGTCGATCCTGGCGGTGGCCGTCAGAGTGTTTTCCGTGTCGTGAAGGCCCCAGATGATTCCGGCCAGGAGCCTTCTCAGGACTGGGTGGGGAGCGATGAACCGGGCGTGGTCCTCCGGGGTCCAACGGCGGTCCTGGATCATGGCGCGTTCGAATCGTGCCAGTTGAACCTTCGCCAGGGTGGTGACCGCTTTCTTGACAAGGTTGTATTCGGTCTTCGCCGCCTTCGCCCGTTCGATGTCGTCGCTCTTGTTGGGTGCCGGGAGGGTGCTGAGCACCTTGCCGGTGGGGTGGCCTTCGGCATCCAGGAGGCGTGCGGCCAGTTTGCCCTCCGGGGTCACATAGGCCAGGAATCGGCGGGTTCCGTAGTCGAAGACGCGGGTGCCGCGTTCATCGAGACCCCCATCGGGGATCACCCGGTCTTCGAGTTCGTCGCGGGTGAAGCCGCGCTGGGCGGCAATCTCGTCCATCGCCTGGCCGGCGCGTTTCTTCAGCCCGGCGAACTTCACTTTCGCCGCGATCCCGGAGATCTGCTGCAACGCCTCGTCCGATGCGACGTTGCGCAGCGCAGTGAGGCCCTTCACGGCCCGTTGGTGGTGGCTGACTCCAGGCCATTCCCGGATCAGCGGGGTGAGGGTGTTGACGAACCTGTCGCCACCCAACCGCCCGGTGCTGGTCATCAACCACGACAGTTTCGCGGGGGCGCCAGCAGCCAACCAACAGTTCAGCAAGGTGACAGCGAAGCAGTCCAGGTGGCTCGGATCCGCGTGCTCCCGCACCGCAGCGACCAGGGGATGCCCCTGCTCGGCGCGCAAAGCCCGGAGCAACGACCCGACCTGATCCAGGCCCAGCCGGTGGCCATCATCGACCAACACCGGGCTCAGTCGCTCGAACTCGAAAGGAAGAACCTGCGGTTCCGGGAGCTGCGTTGCCGCCGCCACCCACCACGACGTGTCCAAGGGCAGTTCCGGGACGTCCAGTTCCGCCAGCAATTCGCCGAGCGCCACGGCCGCCGGGCCGGTCGCGTACTCGGCGGCAGCCCGGCGTTCCGTGAAACTCAGTTCCCGCAGGAAAGGAATCAAAGCCTTGGACTGCTTGGCGGACAGGTCGGCCGCCAAGGCCTGGGGCATGTGGGAGCGCAGCCATGCCTCCGCCACGGGGGCGGCCTCGGTGTGTAGCGCGTCGATGAAGAGTTCCGTCATGCCGGGGCCGTGCCCCGCATCGGCGGCCACCTTGAGCATCGATGTGGCGGTGTCGCAGGGCTGGCGATTCATCCACTCGATCAGCAACTTGAAACCTTCGCGACCGGTGGCCACCAGCCAAGGCAGCACCCCCTCCCAGCGAGTCAGGGTCAGGCCTCTTTGTTTCGCGAAACCGATCCGCTCCGCCGCGCCGTGCAGCACCAGCCCGAGCAGCGGGGGATTCAAGTAGTAGCCGTTGCAGAACGGTTTGTCGTCAGCGGTCACCAACAGCTGCCGGGCCACGGCCGGGTCGATCGCTTCCAGCGCGAGAGCGGCGAAAACCGCTGGATCCACCAGCTCGTAACCGCGGTGCGGGTTCTGGCCGACGGGCGCCGCCAGCGAGGCCAACAACTCGGTGTGGGCGGCCTTGAGGCCTGCCTTGCGGGTGCCCCGGACGATGCCGCGAAGCACCCAGGTTGTTTCCGGGGCCTTCTTGACGCACCGCGCCGTGGTGTGCAGCGGGGCATCCCAATCCGTTCGCAACACCACCCGAAGCCACGTGGGCCAGTCGAAGTCCGTGCCGCTCCAACCGGCACGCCATTTCGCAGGGTCTCGCAGAGCCACCAGGTGCTCCGCCCACCAAGCGGCCCGCTCCGGGCCGGGCATCTTGTCGAACAGCGGTTCGGAAAACCGCAAACGCTCCCGGATCGCACCATCCTCGGAGTATTCCTCCATGGACACGATCCGGGAGGCCCGTTCCGCCTCGATCTGCGGGTCGAAGGGCGCGTCATCGGCCTCGATCAGGATTTCAGCATTCGGGTCGTAGCACCGCTCGAAGGGGGTCAACCGGAGACCGAGATCCGACGGGTCGGGATTCGAGGAATTGGCCATTTCAGCTTCTGATCGTCTCGAGGGTCGCCAGAATTTCGGAGACCGCCTTGGGCGGGACCTGGTTCCAGGGGACGCGTTCCAGTCCCCTCGTGTCCAGTTCGTTTCCCCATCCGAGGTTCTTCGGGTCGTGGTGGCCTTTGAGGATGTAGGCCTCCTCGAGTTCCTGGTCCTCCTGCTCAGCGAACGAGAATCCCATCATCATGCCCGTGTAGCGGATCACCGCGGTCAGGTCGGTTGTTGGGATCGCCATGGCGTGGATGCAGTAGACGCCGTTGTCGAGAGCCGAGCCACGTTCCCAGCCGTACTTGGTGAAGGCCCCGGCGAGCTTGCCCGCCGGGAATCTGCCCTCGGGCAGGTCATGGAGTTTCGTGTCGTCGCCCTGGTCGGCGGGGAGGCGGAAGATGGTCCGATCGAGTTGTTTGAAGGACTGAACAATTTCGTAGTCGGAAAGAACCGCGGTCCAGGTGGCCCTGGTGGCGTCATCCATCTCCAGGGGATGGGGAATTCCGATGGCGCTTCCTTTTGTTTCCGCGGCTTCGTCATCCGGGCCGACGAGGTGGCCGTCCTCGTCAATGCGGGCGGTGGCCACCAAGGCGTTTTCCGCGTCGTAAACGCCCCAGATGATTCCGGCCAGGAGGCGTCTCAGGACTGGGTGGGGGGCGATGAACCGGGCGTGGTCCTCCGGGGCCCAGCGGCGGTCCTGGAGCATGGCCTGTTCGAATCGTTTGATCTGGATCTTGGTCAGTGCGGTCACCGTCTTCTTGACGAGGTTGTATTCGGCTTTTGCCGTTTTTGCTTGTTCGGGATTGTCGCTCTTGTTGGGTGCAGGGAGGGTGCTGAGTACCTTGCCGGTGGGGTGGCCTTCGGCATTCAGGAGGCGTGCGGCCAGTTTGCCTTCCGGGGTCACGTAGGCCAGGAAGCGGCGGGTTCCGTAGTCGAAGACGCGGGTGCCGCGTTCGTCGAGACCCCCGTCGGGGATGATGCGGTCCTCCAGCTCGTCGCGGGTCAGGCCGCGGCGGAGCGCAATTTCACGCATCGCCTGGTTGGCGTGTTGCCTCAGGGCAGTGTATTTCACCTTCGCCGCGATCCCGGAGATCTGCTGCAACGCCTCGTCCGATGCGACGTTCCGCAACGCCGTGAGGCCCTTCACAGCCCGTTTGTGTTGACTGATTCCGGGCCATTGCCGAACCAGCGGGGCGAGGGCGTTCACAAATCTTGAATCGCCCAGATATCCGGCTCCGGTCATCAGCCACGACAAATCCGTAGGCGCGCCAGCGGCCAGCCACAGCTTGAACAGGGCCAAGGCGAAACGATCCCGGCTGATCCGATCCGCCCGGTCACGAACCGCCGAGATCAAGGGATTCCGTGTGGAGTCGCTCAATGCCTGCAACAGGGTCTCCACATGGACCGTGTCCAGCCGGAAGCCGTCAACCAGAATGGGCGGCAGGCCGGCCACGCTGAAGGGAAGTTTCGATGCTTTTGGCAGTTTCGTGGTTTCGACGGCCTCCACCCACCAGGCGGTGTCGGCGGGCAGCGGGGGCACCGCCAGCTCGGTCAGGATTTCGTCAACAATGATCCGGGTATTCCCTCTGGCCTGATCGGCGATACCCCGGAGCTGTTCGCCGGGCAGCTCCCGAAGGAAGGGAGCCAGGAGCTCTGCTTGGGCGCGGGTGAGGTTCGCGGCCAGGACCTGCGGCATGTGAGAACGAATCCAATTCACCGCCACGTCAGCGGCCTTCGACCCCAGGGCATCCAGGAACAATTCCGCCATGCCGGGTCCGTGCCCCGCGTCAGCCGCAGCGCTCAGCATGGCATTGGAAGCTTCCTTGGAAACCTGGTCCAGCCAGCCGATCAGCGGGCCGAAACCCTTCCGGCCGGTGGCGACGAGCCAGGGAACCACCCTCCTCCAATCCGTGACCGATGCCCCGGCGTGGCGGGTGAAGGCGACCCGCTCCTCGGGTGTTGGAAGAATCAGCCCAGCGAGATCCTTGCCGCGGTGATGAACCACCGAGAACATGTTCTTCGGGACTTCACCCAGCAGTTTTCGTGCCTCGTCGGGGTCCAGCGCGTCCAGCCCGGCCGCGGCGAAAACGGTTGTGTCCACCAGGTCCTGGGCTCCGTAGTTGTTCCTGCCGATGATGGACGGGAGCGGCGAAGGCAGCTTGGCCCGCGCCTCCTCGACCTCGGCCCGTTCCCGCGTTTCCAGAACGGCCCGCAGCACCAGGGCATCCGCCGTCGTGGCCCCGAGGTCGTTGGCAATCCGGCTGGTCGGGGCGTCCCAGTCGGTGCACAACAGCACCCTCAACCAGCTGGGCCAATCGGCGGTGGAATCCTGCCAGCTGGACAACCGTTTCTTGGGGTTGTGCAGCTGCCACAGGTGCTTCGACCACCACTTCAGGTGCTTCGCCCACCACGCGAGTCGTTCCCGGCTGGGCATTTTGTTGAACGGGGGCTCGGTGAACCGCAATCGCTGCATCCGGGTGTAACCGTCGCTGTAGGGCTCGAACACGACGATGCATTCGGCCCGTTCCAGCTCGGCCTCGGGGTCGAACGGTGAATCGTCGAGGTCGATGCTCACCTCGGCGTTGATGTCGTAGGCGCGTTCGAAGGGAGTGATCACCAGTCCCAGATCATCCGCGTCCAGATCCGAGACCTCGAGGGGAACGTTGACCGGTTCGGCGACCACCCGCTCCGCGGCTCCGGTTTCGTTCTTCTCCCCGGTTCGGGTGGCCTCCGCGGGTTCCAGTTTCTCGGCGGAAGCCGTGGCATCGTCGGTGTAGCCCTTCCTGAGTTTCGCGGCCACCTGCTTCTTCGCGTCGGTGAGGGCCTTGTCCGCGGATTCGTACTGTTTCGTCCTCGTCGTGCCCGCGGTTCCGCTGCGTCCATAGCGGACCGTCACCTGGTCCTCGGCCACGTCGATGTACCAGAACTTGTCAGAGTTACCTTCTGTCAGGTGCAGGCGTCGTTTCATGTCATGAGAGCCTAGGTCAGGGTACTGACAATTCTTCGTGGTCCCTACCCGCGGGGTCTCTCAGGCCAGGGGGCCACCGAAGGCCGAGATCAGCAGCAGCTTCTCCACCCGGGCCGGGTCCCGGTGATCGAGGAAGGCCTGGGCGTGGTCCGCGATCAGCTGGCTTCCCGCCCTGCGGGCCTGCCGGACGAACTCGCGCCAGTCCTGGTCGCGGAGGTGGATGCGGTCGGCGCCCGCCAGCAGGAGTTCTCCCAGCAGGGAGTCGAGCCCCCGCAGCAGGGCCCCCGGGCTGGTCAGCGGCGCATCCCCGGTCCCGGTCCGCCATTGCACAACCGTCGAGGCGGGTTCTGCCACGTGCGGCTGGAGAGGGATACCGTCCCCGACCAGCAGCAACGGATCCACCACGACACTCCTGGCGCCCCAGCGCCACCTTCCCGAGACGAACGCCTCCTTGGGGAAATCCTTCTCCCAGCTCTGCAGGCGAACCAGGGTGGCGCGCACGCTCCCGTCGCGGCGGGCGGTGTGGCGAAGGGCCAGCTGGAACGATTGCCCGTCGGCGTCCCGCAGGTCGGCCACGAGACTGGAAACGCCGGGGTCGAAATGGATGTTCCCGACGCCGGTCACCCGGCAGGCGGCCAGGTCCGTGCCTGCGGAACGATCATCCAGCACGGCGGGCAGCCGCGTCTGCTGGGTGGCCAGCTCGGCGATGGTCTCCACCCGGAACGGCGCCTCCAACTGGTCCATCGCGCCCGCGGGGAAACCCACCGCCGACCTGTTGGTGTGGGAGAAATCCCCGTGCCCGAACATCCGGCCACCCAGCGACATCACCTGCCCGCCACCCCAGTTGCCGATGGTGATACCGGAGACCAGAGCACCCGCGAGCTGCGAGGACGGCCTGCGTTCCTTGTCGATGATTCGTTTCGTGACCCGCATCGGAGCGCCGCTTCGGGCATCCACCAAATGGGCGATCAACCGGCACTCGTCGTCCAGTTCGACGAGCTCGGTGCCCAGACCGATCAACCGGGCCTTCGACACCCGCGTCTGCTGGGCGGGGGAACCCGCGACGAGCCGATCCGGGATCCGTTCCGGTTCCGGATTGGCCAGGGACATCGCCCGCGCCAACAACTCGGCTGACAACCCGACCAGCCGCGACGGGGTGAACTCCTGGCTGCGGGTCTCGTAACGGGCCAGCTCGTCCAGCAGCTCGTCCAGGACGTCGGCGACGTGATGCAGCTCGGCCTCGCGGGCCCTGACCGCCAGGCGACGCCAGACCCCGCGCAGGTTCCGGTTCCCGGACTCCGCCCCGACCCGCACCAGCTCACCGACCGCGCCGCGGATCTCGGAAAGCAGGGAGGCCTCCGGTCGCCACTCGTCCCCCGCCACGGACACCAGACCGGTGTCCCCGAACCGCCTGCCCGCCGCGGCAGCGACCGCGACCGCGACGTGAAGACACGGATCGGGGTCGTGGCAGGTGCAGCGCACGTAGTTGAGGTCGGCGCCGGCCAGGAAACGCACCGACACGGGGGTCGGGTGGTGGATCCGCACCACGGAGATTCCCCTGATGCTCCCGACGTGGGCCAGCAGGCCCTGCCCGGCCAGCTGATCAGCCCGCCTCAGGGCGGCGGGGGAGAGCGCGGCCCTCAGATGTTCGCGGGTGATGCTGGCCGGGTTGAAGACGGCCTCCGGTTCCACCTTCCCGGGGGCAGCGGCCCCGGGGGTTTCCTGCCCGGGCAGGTCCGTCGAATCCGGCTCCTCGTCCTCGACGACTCCCGGCTCGGAGCAGGCTGCCTGGTAGTGCAGGATCGCGTGGACGATGTGGCGGCAGTTGTTGGCTGCCAGACAGGAACAGGTCCACTCCGCGAAGGGCCGGTTCGCGTACAGGACGCAGGTGGTTCCGTCGTCCGCGGAGACCGTCACCGTCCCGTCATCGGCCTCGGTGACGGTCAGGGCCGCGGCGCCGAGTTCCTTCCGGGCCCGCCGCAGGGTGCCCCTGTTGGTCAGGTCCTCCAGCACGGCATCGCTCAAACGGAGCAGGTCCGGGCGGCTCACCGGATCACCTCCGCAACCCAGTCGGCCAGCTCGTACGGGGTCATGACCCCCACCCGGGCTCCCCGCGCGGCCAACCGCCGCCCCAGCTCCTCGTCGAAGGAGGCCGCCCCGTTCGTGGTCAGCGCACCCAGGATCAGCACCTTGCTACCGCCCTGGACCATCCGGGTGACGCACTGGACCAGGTCGTGCACCGAGCCGCCCTCGTACAGGTCCGTGATGAGCACCACCATGGCCCTTCGCGGTTCCGTGATGAGCGATTCGGCGTAGCGCATGGCCTGCGCGATGTCGGTGCCCCCGCCGAGCTGCACCTTCATCAGCGTCTCAACGGGATCGGCGATGTCCGAGGTGAGGTCCACCACCGAGGTGTCGAAAGCGATCAGATGGTTCTTCAGGGTCGGGAGTCCGTGGAAGATGGAGGCCGTGACGGCCGAGTGGATCACGGATTCGGCCATCGAACCCGACTGGTCCACCACGACCATGAACTGCCACTTCTCCGACTGTCTGCGGGTGCGCGAGTAGAAGATCGGCTCCGAGATGACCAGCTGTCGTGTTTCCGCCGAGTAGTTCTTCAGATTGGCGCGGATGGTGCGCTTCGGGTCGAAGTTCGCCGCCACCTTGAAGAAGCTGCGCCGGTTGGGGTCGCGTCGACCCGTCAGCGTGCGCCGGATCCTGGGGCGCATCTTCTCCACCAGCGCCGCGACGACCTTCCGCACGATCTGCCTGGCTGCCTGCAGCACATCGGAACTCATCAGGTGTTTGGTCTGCAGGATCGCCTGCAGCAGCGTCTCGGAGGGCTCCCCCCGTTCCAGGAGCTCCTTGTCGGTCACCAACTCGACCATGCCGTAACGCTCCAGTGCGTCCTCCTCGATGGTGCGGACGGTGCGTTTCGGGAACAGGGTGTGGATTTCGTTGATCCATTCCGGAACGGTCAGGCTCGAGGCCCCGTATCCCGCCCCGGCGCCGTCGTCCTGCCCCTCCCGGTCGTACAGGTACCCCAAGGCATCGGAGCGGGCCTGCTGCTGGGGATCCAGGTTCCCGAGTTGTTCCGAACCCCGCCCCAGCACCAGCCGCCAGCGTGTCAATCGTTCATCCATGCCGCCTCCCGAGGAAACGATCCAGTGATTTCGCGACGGCGGACTCGAATTTCGCGATGGCGGTTGCGTCCTCGGCGGAACCGGAGAAGTCCAGGAGCGTCGATCCCGCCGTTTCCCCCAGTATGAGCTGCGCCACCTGGAAACGTTCGCGCTGGGTGTAGCGGCTGAATGCGCGCCGCAGCCCCGGAAGGGAGGCGAAGAACGCGGCGTCGTCCAGGCCGGTGAGGATGTCGTCGAGGCGGAGCAGGGCATCCGGGCGTCGCAGGGCCGCCTCCCGGGCCACCCCCAACAGGCCCGCGACGAAATCGCCGAGCTGTTCGGGAAGCGCGATCACGGACAGCAGCCCGGCGATCTCCGGATCCGGGCGGGCCCCGGTCAGCCACTGGGCTCCCAGGGCGGCTCCCCGGACGGTGGGTGCCTGACGGTCGTCCCCCACCACCACCGAGAGGGCCTGGTGGTAGCCGTCGATGTCGTAATCCAGATCTTCACCGATCCGTTCCGCGCTGTCGGTCAGCTGGTACACGGCCTGGATGAAACCCTCCAGTCCAGGTCCCTCCGGCAGCGGCGAGAGACGTTCCAGCAGCCGCACCGACCGGTTGAAGGCCACCTCCAGCAGGCGCCCCAGATCCGCGCGACCGGTGGCCCGCAGGATCGGGTCGTAACGGTAGAGCCGCATCAGCACCCCGGTCGCGGCACCGATACCCATCAGGTTGGCGGAAGTGGCCAGCAGGGTCTCGGTGCGGGCCTGGAGACTGACCGACAGGCGAGCCACCCCACACAGGGCTGCCTCCAGGACGAGATTCGCCGCGGCTGCCGGATCCGAGGTGATGTCGGCGGCGCGTTCCAGCAGACGAGCGGTCACCGCCTGCTCCCGGCTGCCCCCGTACCGGGCGGCCTCCACCAGGGATCCCTCGAAGGCCGGGGTCCACACCAGGAACCAGCGTTCGACGCCGTCGTCGTCCGCGCTGGCGGTCAGCCCGATGCCCGGGATGTCCAGGGCCACCAAGGAGTGCAGCAGCTGCGAACGCCGCAGGCCGAGGTCGTTCGACAGGTCGGCGGATTCCTCTCGCCTTTTCGGCGCGGGAAGCAATCCCAGGGCCTCCAGGCCGGCCCGGAGCTCGAGTGTCAGCGGCGGTTGCCGGGTGCCCGCTGCCAGGTGTCCGAGCCGGTCACCGCGCAGGGCGTCGTTGACGTGGGCCAGCAGCGGGTGATCCTTCCCGGAATCGTCCTTGACGAGGGCGGTCGTGATTCCCTCGACGAGATCGGTGCGCCAGATCTGCTGATGTCCCCGCAGCTGGGCGAGGGCCCCGGCGGTGGCCTGCACCGCTATCAGGTCGGCGGGAGAGACGAACTGTTTCGCCCTGCGCAGCTCCAGTACGACCTGTCCCAGGAGTTCCTCGCTGGTGTCACGCCGCCCCTCGGCGCGATCCCGGTACAGGCGGTCGTAGAAACCGGGATTCGGCTGGCCCGCGTCGTAGCCGTCGAGGGCGTCGAGCGCCGCGTAGGAGGTGGGGGTCAGGGCGATGCCGTAGCGGTTGTCGTCGGCCGGCGGCATCCACACATCCACCGGTTCCACCTCCCTCGACAGCAGCGCCTCCAGCCCGTCGACGTGGGCGGCCCCGCACACCACCAGCATGTCATCGCCGAAACGCCGCCGGGCGTCGGTTATCCGGTGCGCCATGTGTGCCTCACGCGTCTTTGTCTCCCGATCGGGTTCGCCGCGCAGGATCGACCCGAGCAACCCGATCCGTTCCCGGTAGGACTCCAGCGACAGCTCCGGATCGATCTCGATCAGTTCGTCGATCAGGCCGGCCATGTCGTCCACACCGAACTCCCTGATCAGCCTGTCCGCGGCCTCCTTGGTGACCGGAGCCTCGGCGTAGCGGTTCTCCGCCACCGCGGTGTCCGCGAAGGCCAGCCAGGGCAGGTCGATGAACTCGACCGGTACCCCCGCCCGGTGCGCGGTGCGCAGGGCGACCCATTCGGGGCTGTAGTCGGTCAGCGGGTAGAAGCTGCCCCGGCGGATGCCCCATTCCGTGCTGTCCTCGGGGGCGTCCGGGAACATGGGTGCCCACGAGTAGAGCATGACGGGCAGTTCGTGGTCGAGTGTCAGCTCCTCGATGCGTTGGTTGTACTCGGTGGGGCCCTCGATCAGCACGGCCGCGGGTGGGTGGTCCGTGATCCGCCGGGCGACCAGGCGCGCCGCAGTCGGCGAATGATGCCTGACCCCGAAGAACTCGATCACGCAGCAATTCTGCCCGAGGGCACCGACACCATCGTCGATCATGAAGAGGGTTGGCGGGTGGCCATGATGGATGAACCGGTCCGTGGCACCTACGATGGTTCCGCCACCAAGCCGAAGTTTTGGGGAGAGCACCACCAGGGTGAAGTTCTCGGCCGACGGGCATTCGGTGCTGGATATCAAGGAGAACTGATGCGGATAGTCGCCATAGCCGCGGTGGCCGACAACGGCGTGATCGGGTCGGGGGAGGACATGCTCTGGCACATCCCGGCCGATTTCCGTCGCTTCAAGGCGGTGACCACCGGGAACACCATCATCTTCGGGAGACGAACCCACGAGCAGATCGGGCTGCTCCCGAACCGCCGCACGATCGTCGTCACCCGGCAACCGGATTGGTCGGCGGAGGGCGTCGAGGTGGCCCATTCCATCGAGGAGGCCATTCGACTGGCGCACACCACCCCCGGGAAGACCTGTTTCATCGGCGGGGGCGGGGAGATCTACGCGGCGGCGTGGCCCTACTTGACGGAACTGGACATCACCCATGTCCATCAGGAACCGGAGGGGGCCGTCACCTTCCCGGTCGTCGCTTCCCACGAATGGACCGAGATCAGCCGCGAGATCCACGAGGGCTATGACTTCGTGCAGTACCGGCCAACCCCGGCGCCCGAATGAACCGGCAGGTTCGTGTCGGGGGAGATCACTAACCTGACCCGTATGCGATCCACATCCAGCATCCTGCACCTGGACCTGGATGCGTTCTTCGCCGCGGTGGAGCAGCGCGACAAACCCAGCCTCAGAGGCAAACCCGTGATCGTCGGCGGTGCCGGGCCGCGGGGAGTGGTGGCCACCGCCAGCTACGAGGCCCGGGTTTTCGGGGTGCGATCCGCGATGTCGGGGACGGAGGCCAGGCGCCGCTGCCCGCACGCGGCTTTCCTGGGCGGCAGGTTCGGTGCCTACCGGCAGTCGTCGCAGGCGGTCATGGGGCTGCTGCGGGAGGTCTCGCCGTTGGTGGAGCCCCTCAGCTTCGACGAGGCCTACGTAGACCTCGAGGCCAGTGACTGGGACCTCGGGAAACTCGATGAACACGTCGCCGGGCTGCGATCGGAACTGACCAGGCGCACCGCAGGGTTGACGGCATCGGTGGGGGTGGGCAGCAGCAAGTTCCTTGCCAAACTGGGATCGGAGGCGGCGAAACCCGACGGGGTCCGGATCATCGCTCCCGGGGAGGAAATCGAGTTCATCTCCCCGCTGCCGGTGCGGGCGATTCCCGGGGTGGGGCCGGTGACGGAGGGAAAACTGCTGGCGCTAGGCCTGGCCACCGTCGCCGACCTGCGGGCCGCCGACCCCCGGGAGCTGGTGCGTGAGCTGGGCCGTGCGGTCGGGGAATCGCTGCGGCACCTGGCGCATGGCCGCGACGACCGCGAGGTGGAGGCGGAACGGGAGGCGAAATCCATCTCCGTGGAGGACACCTTCCCCGCCGACCTGACAGATCGGGCTCAGTTGGCCACCATTCTCAGGCGCGACGCAGGGTCCGTGGCCGGGCGGCTACAACGAGCGGGCTCCTTTGCCCGCACGGTCGCGATCAAGGTGCGGATGGCGGATTTCACGACGATCTCGAAGGCCAGGTCGTTGGGGGGCGCGACAGATCGTGCCGAGGTGATCGGCCGGGTGGGGGAGGAGCTCCTGGCAGAGGTGGACATCCGCGAGGGGGTGAGGCTGCTCGGCATCGGGGTCAGCAACTTCACCAGGGCCGCCCAGGAACGCCTGTTCGAGGACGAGGCCCCGGAGGTGGGAAAAACCGAGACCGAAACCGATGTGGACACCTCGGGGGTGCGGGGCCGCGGGTTCTTCCCCGGGGCCGACGTGATCCACGACGCGCTGGGGCGTGGCTGGGTGTGGGGATCCGGGTTGGGCAGGGTGACCGTTCGATTCGAGACCAGGCACACCGGCCCGGGACCCGTTCACACATTCCTTGAGGATGACCCGAAACTGCGACTGGCAAAGGAACTGTCCGATCTACCCGCAACTCACCCTGAGACGTCTCCAGGACAAGACCCCCACCCCCGGTAAGCTGGCACCCGCTGACCGGCGTGGTGGAATTGGTAGACACGCAGGATTTAGGTTCCTGTGCCTTGTGCGTGAGGGTTCGAGTCCCTTCGTCGGTACTCCGAGCATTCGTGGACGGCGGCCTGACCGGGGAACTGCCGATGGGTGAGTAACTTTTGGACAAGAGGGAGGCGGGCCGGGCGGAGATGTGCCTGAGAAGTGGTGGGGACAAGCCGATCCAGCAACGATGAACACGTCTTTCTTCGGTGAGATCTTGAGTCGGGAAAGGATCAGCTTCTGCGTCAGGCACAGCATGTATAAAACAAAATTTGGCCACCGGATTTCCGGTTTAAAAATATCTCCCGCGGGCAAAACCGCTGGTCAGGCCCAGTTCGACTTCCATTTCTCTTCGGTGTAAGGAAAGAGATTTCGTTTAAAAATCGCTGCAATGGCCTGCGTTGCCGTTGAAGCATTTGAATGCCCCAGTGAACAAGTCCCAAGGGGCTTAGGTCTGCCAGTTAGGAAGCCCCTGTGCGGTGCGTGCCTGCTGAATGGCTGCAATGATTTTCTTCCTGCTCCAACTCACGAATTCCAGGTCAATTCCGCGGACGGTGGAGAGCGCGATGATGGCGGTGATGACGACAGTCCTCAAACGTGCACCGGTGATTTCCGCTACGGGAATTCGCAGTTGGCTCCTCTCATTGTTGAGGTTGAAGGAATGAGGTTCGAAAATGACTTCCGAGGCGGTGACAAGTAGGTGCCCACCACGTGCCACCCGCCCGCGCGCACCGGTAAGGACCGTAGGCATCGAGAGGATTCTCTCGGTGAGGGAACCTGGTTGATCGAGATGGTTCGCCGGCACCCTGAGTAGTATCGGTGCGTCAGGGGTCACGCTCATCGTGGTTCTCTTCCGATCTGCTCCATGCCTCGAACTGCTGACAGTATAGTGCTCACCGTTCGCCTAGCGTTGCCCTGTAGAGCCTCGCTTCCTTGTGCACTCGCCGCGCCATGATCACATCTGCCCGGGCCGCGGTAGGGGTGTGGGTGGCGATGCAAGACGCTGGGCATCCATGTTCTGGCTCCACGTGAGCGCTGGGCCGCAAGCGACGAACTTGAAACCAGACGAGGATGAGTCGGGTGTGGCCAAGAGAGCCCTCGATCGGTAGAGGCCTCGCAGGCCGGGACATCGTTCGCAAACGACAACCCCCAATGATTTTCCGGCCTTGTCGTGGTTCGCATGCATCACAGCACCTGCGAACCACACAACGAGATAGCGCATCAAGAACAAGGTCAGCAAACCCGTGGGAGAAGGACGGGGCCGGCTGCGGTGTGACCTCTACTGCACCTCCGACCTTGCCTCGACGAATGCGCGGATCGCCGCATCCAGGTCATCACGGGTCAGGGCCGCCGACAGCTGGGTACGGATCCTTGCCCGGTCCTTGGGAACCACCGGGTAGCTGAAGGCGCGGACGTAGACGCCGCGCGCCAGGATGGCGTCCGCCATGCGGGCCGCAAGTACTGCGTCGCCGATCATCACGGGGGCGATCGGGTGATCGGATTCGGGGATCTCGAATCCCTCCTCGGCCATGTGGGTGCGGAAATAGGCGGTGTTCTCGCGCAACCGTTCGAGGAGCTCACCGGAACGGCCGAGGAGACCGAGGGCGGCCAGGGTGGCGGCGACGATCGACGGCGCCAGGGAGTTGCTGAACAGGTACGGCCGCGACCGCTGCCGCAGCAGCTCCACGATGGGGGAGCGGGCGCAGGTGTAACCCCCGGAGGCCCCGCCGAGAGCCTTGCCGAGGGTGCCGGTGATGATGTCGACGCGTTCGGCGACACCGAAACGCTCCGGGGTGCCGG
This sequence comes from Propionibacteriaceae bacterium, assembly GCA_905372155.1. Taxonomy (GTDB): domain Bacteria; phylum Actinomycetota; class Actinomycetes; order Propionibacteriales; family Propionibacteriaceae; genus Arachnia. The sequence goes on along the minus strand of CAJPNZ010000024.1, from coordinate 5,195 downwards.
CTCCGGTCTCGCCGACGAAACCGACGGCGTGTGAGTCGTCGACCATCACCAGAGCGCCGTACTCGTCTGCCAAGGCGCAGATCTCGTCCAGCGGGGCGACGTAGCCGTCCATCGAGAACACGCCGTCGGTGGCGATGACCCGGTGTCGCGCACCCCGGGTCTCCTCCAGGCAGGCACGCAGGTCGTCGAGGTTCCGGTTGCGGTACCGGTGACGGGCCGCCTTGCTCAGGCGCACCCCGTCGATGATGGAGGCGTGGTTGAGTTCGTCGGAGATGATCGCGTCCTCGGCCCCGAACAGCGTCTCGAACAGGCCGCCGTTGGCGTCGAAACACGACGAGTACAAGATGGTGTCGAAGCCCTCCGCCCCTAGCCGCAGGAACCGGGTCAGCCCGGCCTCGAGGTCCAGGTGCTGGGTCTGGGTGCCGCAGATGAACCGTACCGAGGCCATGCCGAAACCCCAACGCTCCAGAGCGTCCCTGGCGGCCGCGATCAGCTCGGGTGAGTCCGCGAGCCCCAGATAGTTGTTCGCGCACAGGTTGATGACGTTCCCGGCCGGGACACCGACGTGCGCTGCTTGCGCCGTGGTGAGCGGCTCCTCGTGTTTGTACAGGCCCTCGGTGCGCAGGGCGTCGAGCTGGGAGGTCACATCGTCGAGGAAGGTCATGGTCGTGCCTTTCGAATGGGGGGTGGAAGCGGGGGTGTTCATCACTGTTCCCAGTGCATGACGACCTTGCCGGAGCGGCCGTCACCCGCGACGGCGAATGCCTCGGCGAATCTGGTCACGGGGAAACGGTGCGTGATGACCCCTGAGATGTCGAGCCCGGAACGGATCAGGGAGTTCATGGCGTACCAGGTCTCGAAGATCTGCCTGCCGGTGACGCCCTGGATCGTGAGCATGCTGAAGATGATCTTGGAGAAGTCCACGGTCAGTTCCTGCGAGGGGGTGCCGAGCAGCGCGATCCTGCCGCCGTGGGTCATGTGGTCGATCATGGAACGCAGCGCTGCTCCCGACCCGGACATCTCCAGCCCGATGTCGAATCCCTCCTTCATTGAGAAACGATCGTAGACCTCCCTCAGGCTCTCCCGGCCGGTGTTGACCGTCGAGGTGATGCCCAGGGTCTCCGCCAGGGAGAGCCGTTCGTCGCTGAGATCGGTGATGACGACGTTCCGGGCTCCCTGGAACTTCGCCACCAGGGCAGCCATGATCCCGATCGGACCGGCGCCGGTGACCAGGACGTCCTCGGCCAGGGCCGGGAACTGGAGTGCCGCGTGGACGGCGTTGCCGAAGGGGTCGAAGATGGCGGCGACATCCGGATCGAGTTCCGGTGGGTGCACCCAGATGTTGGCGGCGGGCATGGCGAAGTACTCGCAGAACGCTCCGTCGACGTGGTAGCCGATTCCCCGGGTCTGCTGGCAGAGATGACGTTTCCCCGCCAGGCAGGCACGACACCTTCCACACACGTAGTGCCCCTCCCCGGAGACGAACTGCCCGACCTCCAGGTTGGTCACAGCCGAACCGAGTTCGACGATGGTGCCGCAGAACTCGTGCCCCAGGATGCGCGGGGTGGCGACGGTGCGGGCCGCCCAGCCGTCCCAGTGGTCGATGTGCACATCGGTGCCGCAGAGCCCGGTGCTCCGGATTTTTATCAGGACCTCGGTGGGGCCGGGGGAGGGGACAGGAACGTCGACCAACTCCAGGCCTGGGCCGGGGTGCGTCTTCGCGAGGGCCAGCATGAGCTCATCGTCCCACAGTGTTTCAGCGCATTTCCTCCGGGGTGGACGCGCTGGTGTGCTGGCAAGTGGCACGAAGGATGGGGCTATCCCCCCAGCTGGTTCTGCAGGGCATCGATGGCATTCTTCGCGGTGAGCAGATTCGCCCCGGTCATTTCCCGGTAACGCTTGATGGCATGGATCCTTCGATCCTGATGGATCAGCGCCACCAGTTCATCGCGTTCTGCGGGATGAAGTTCTCGTGGTCGTTGCTGCAGGATTTGATCAGATGAATTGTTCGACATCTTGCTGAATGCGAAGTTCAACAAGGCTATGAGAACCAGGAATCCGGCCCAGTAGCGGAAGAATATGACACATCCCAGTATTGCTGCGACCCATATGGCGTAAGTGGTCCACGGGGGACGTTTTGCAGGGGGCCCCGCAGTGGCAGGCTGGAAAGGAGCCGGTGAGCGCAAGGCCCCGTACACGGGTGCTCCGGGAGCTCCGTACATGGTGCTCGGTCCACGTCCCGGAAGGTCGTTGAACAAAGCAGTGAGTTCCCCCTTGGTCTTCGCGGTCAATGCGGAGGACATGCGCTCGTCGAACTCCTCCGCGGTGATCCGACCCGCGCTCATGTGTTCGCGCAGCAGCGTGATCGCCTCGTCGCGTTCTGCATCACCGATACGCAGGTTCTCATCACCAGCCATACCAACAACAGTAGCGGGCCGGGAAGGAGCTGGTTGCCCGTGCCCAGCATCCACACACCTCCGATGCGTACGACGGGAGGCCCTCCATGGGGGCTGCCGCGCAGCTTCTGGAAGACTGGGAACATGAGCCTTCACGATGTGCGACGAGACTATTCCGGGGATGTGCTGCCGCAGGACCTGACCTCCTTCGACCCGTGGGAGTTCTTCACGTCCTGGCTCGAAACCGCGATAGCAGCCGATGAGGTGGAACCGAATGCCATGCTGCTGGCCACCATTGGCTCCGACGGTCGCCCGCGTTCCCGGGTGGTGCTGCTGAAGGAGACGAGCTGCAACGGTCTCGTCTTCTTCACCCACTACATTTCCCCGAAGGGCGAACAGCTGGCTGCCAACCCGGTCGCATCGGCCACGTTCTGGTGGCCGCAGCTGATGCGCCAGGTACGTGCCGTGGGGGCGGTGACGAAACTCACCCGTCAGGAGAACGAAACCTATTTCGCCAAACGGCCCCGGAACAGTCAGCTGGGGGCGTGGGCGTCCCGGCAATCCGCCCCCATCGTCTCCCGCGACGACCTGCTCGAGGCAGCATCTCAGGCGGCCGAACGCTTCGAGGGAAAGGACGTTCCCTGCCCGCCGGAATGGGGTGGATACCGGATCGACGTCGACGAATTCGAGTTCTGGCAAGGCCAGTCCGGCAGACTTCACGACCGTGTCCTGGCCCGGCGGAATGTGGATGGCTGGAGCGCCATCCACATTCAGCCCTGACCGCACGGTCCATGCGACCGCGCACGGGCCAGAGAAGCCCCACTATTCCGAGGTGTGACTCCTGTGTTTGGAAAGCTTGATCCGGAAGGGCCTGGGCGTTCTTTCCCCTGATGCGGACTCTTCACTCACCGTGATCTCCTGGCCGTCCAGGTGTTCGGCAACGGATTCCTTCACGTGCTCGGTCACCTTGCCCATCACGTGTTCGGTCATCTCCCGGCGCAGCACCCGGTTCTCCAGCCGCAGGCGCTGCCGGTGCTCGTTGCTGAACGCGCGCAGCGTCGCCAAGCATGCCAACACCATCACCACGCTGAACGGTGCCGCCGCGATGATCGTCATGGTCTGCAACGCCCCGAGCCCTGCGGTCAGATCCTCCCCGCCGGAGATCGCCCCACCCCACAGCAACACCGCGGCGATACCGCCGCCGAGAACGGCCCACATCACCCGGGTAAGGACAGGAGGATCCTGCTCCCCGCCGGTGGCGACCATGTCCACCACGAAGGCCGCGGAGTCGGCGCTGGTGACGAAGAAGATCACCAGCAGGATCAGGAAACCGACGATCAGCAAGTTGCTCCCAGGGATGTGCTCCAGCACCTGGAACAGGGCATTGACGTTGTTGACTTTTCCGTCCGGACTGATGAGGCCGCCAGGCCCGTGAAGCTGCTGCCACAGCGCCGTCCCACCCATGATCGAGAACCACAGGAAGGTCACCAGCGCCGGCACGGCCAGCACTCCCGCCACGAATTCCCGCACGGTGCGTCCCTTCGAGATGCGGGCGATGAAGATTCCCACGAACGGTGACCAGCTGATCCACCACCCCCAGTAGTAGGTGGTCCATGTCCCGAGCCAGGACTCGCCGGCCTCCTCCTGGAACGGCAGGGTGCGGAAACTCAGGTGCACGAAATTGCTGAGGTAGTCGCCGATGGTCTGGACGAACTCGCGCAGTACGAACAACGGCTGGCCGAGCAGCAGCACGGCCAAGGCCAGCACCGCGGCCAGCACCAGGTTCGCGTTCGAGAGCCACTTGATGCCGCGATCCAGACCGCTCAGCACCGAGCAGGTGGCCAGTGACGTGATGATGGCGATGACCGCGAGCAGCACCCAGATCTCGGGCTTGAGGATTTTCAGATACTCCAGTCCGGATGTGAACTGGGAGGCGCCGAACCCCAGGGAGGCCGCCACCCCGAACAGGGTTCCGACGATGGCGAACACGTCGACGACATCCCCAAGCCAACCGCGCACCCGCCTGCCGAACAGGGGTTCGAGCACCCAGCGGAGTGAAACCTTCCGCCCCTTGCGGTGCACCGTGTAGGCGATGGCCAGGCCGACGACGATGTAGACGGCCCAGGCGGACAGCCCCCAGTGCAGGAAGGAGGTCGTCATCGCTTCCTGCGCCTTCATGGCGTTGGATGTGCCCTCCGGGGTGCCGGGCGGAGGGGAGGCATAGTGGTTCAGGGGCTCCGCAACGCCCCAGAAAACCAGCCCGATCCCCATGCCGGCCGCGAAGAGCATGGCGAACCAGCTCACTAGCGAGTAGGAGGGGGGCTCGTCGTCGGGTCCGAGGGTGATGTTCCCGTACGGCCCGAAGGCCACCAGCAGGGCGAATCCGACGAAACCCGCAACGATGAGACTGTAGTACCAGCCCAGTCCGTTGACCACGGATGTGTTCGCCGTCTTCAGCAGATCGCTCAACCAGTGCGGCGCCAACGCCGCGAGCCCGACGAAACCCAGAACGATCACGGCGGTGGGGACCGCGACCGCTGTTTTCCAAGGAATCTTTCGCTGTCCAACCATTTGGCCAGTCTTTCAGAAAAACGGTGCATTCATTTTCGTCAACCGGGGCGGCCCTCATGAGCGGGGCCCTGACCGCTGCTTCTGCCGCGATGGGTAAGGTTGGCCTTGGCAACCGGGCAGGACCGATTTCGATGCCTGCACAGCGAACACGGAAGATTCAGAACGGAGCCCCGGACGATGAGCGAACCGACCACCGCATCTCCCCAGGAACCGCAAGGCGAACAGCCT
>CAJPNZ010000023.1 GCA_905372155.1 Propionibacteriaceae bacterium | reverse complement strand
ACTACAAACCAATTCCCCTACCGACTCAACAAATGATTTTGTTTAAAGAGAGCTATTTTTCAGTTCTTCACGCCGGAGGGGCGGTGGTACTTTCTCTAGAAAATTCGGGTTTTATAAGAGGTAAGGGTGGATTGTGTTTGGCTCGGATGATAAGGCCATTCTCAAGCTTAAAGACGGATAACTCATCACCACATCTACCAAGAAAGCAATATCATGATCATATTCCCCCCGCAAGAATTCATCACCTGGGCCAACGCACTCGCACAGTTTCCGTGGCCCATCCAGCTCAACGACTTCCTTCCCTATGCTGAACAATTGGGCTGGAAACCTACTTCGCGACCGACGTGGTTCAACGTGCTCCCTGACAATGATTATGCATTGACGAATATCAGTAGTGACAGGGATGGGAATGTGCGTAATCTGTTTTTGCCCATGGCGTCGGACGAGACCGAAGATGATGAGGGTGCTGCTGAGTTGAATGATCATTTTGCGTCCTGTGTGGTTGCTGGGAGGAAGGAGTGGGGAGAGCCTTTCCTGCTGGAAGCCGGGGATGGTCCTAGTGTGACGTGGAGGTTCCTCGGAGACATGTTCGCTCAGGTGACAAGCGGGCGCTGGAGTGTCTTGTTTAACTTTTTCACTCCGGAGGGGCGGAGGCAGTTTCTCTAGAAGGTTCGGGTTTCACAAGGGCGTGAAGGTGGATGGTTTGATTATTCTCAAGCTCAGGGCTGGAGTGCTCGTCGCTGGTTTCATCAAAAAGGAGACATCATGATTATATTCGCCCCGCAAGAATTCATCACCTGGGTCAACATGCTCGTGCAGTTTCCGTGGCCTATCCAGGTTGACGACTTCGTTCCCTACGCAGAGAGGCTGGGCTGGACACCTACTCCGCGGCCAACTTGGTTCAATGTAAATGCCAACAATGATACTAGGAATGTAATTCTCGGTGATGACAGGTCAGGGAATGTGCGTGACCTTTTTCTCTCCATGGCGAGAAACGAGGCAGAGGATGATGAGGGTGCTGTTGAGCTGAATGATCATTTCGTGTCCTGTGTGGCTGCTGGGAGGAAGGCCTGGGGAGAGCCGTTTCTGCTGGAGGCCGGAGACGGTCCTAGCGTGACGTGGAGGTTTCCCGGAGACATGTTCGCCCAGGTGATAAGCGGGCGCTGGAGTGTCTTGTTTGACTTTTTCACTCCGGAGGGGCGGCGGCAGTTCCTCTAGAAGACTCGAGCTTCACAAGGGTGCGAGAGCTGATGCTATATGATCTGGGTGATAGGGTCATTCTCGAGTCCAGGGAAGGATAACTCGTCGCGAAATTCATCAAGAAAGAAGCATAATGCCCAGACCCACTCTGCAGAATTTCATCACCTGGACCAACGCGCTCGTGCAGTTTCCGTGGCCCATCCAACTCAACGACTTCGCTCCCTACGCCGAGAAACTGGGCTGGACGTCAACCGTGCGGCCGAGTTGTTTCAATGTATATGACGACGAAATTGGGAATGCAACTCTCAGGGCGGACGAATCGGGCAGTGTCTGTCGAGTTTCACTCGTCACGGCAAATAATGAAACAGGGGATGCTGAGGGGGTCGCGGAGCTGAACGACCTTTTCGCATCCTATGTGACTGCTGGGAGAAGGGCTTGGGGGGAAGCATTCTTTCTAGGGGCTGGTGATGACCCTGTCGTCGTTTGGAAATTCTCAAACGAATCATTTGCAGAGATCACCGGAGGCTCTGATGCGCTGCTTTTCTGGTTTACCACGCCGCAGGGGCAGTGGCATTTTACCTAAACAGCTAACCCTAAAAGACGGCGGCCTTTAGGGCTGATGTGGATAATCTTAGGGCATCTAAAACGATAGGATGTTTCATTTTTGACCCTAAAAGCTGCCCGTGTTGTGGCGTGATCTATGAGTAAAAGAGTTTTGTGTACATGACGTGGGATGATTTTGAGAAGAAGCTGTTTTCGACCATTGCTGTGCTTCCGCGCGCGTGACGAGATTCCTGAGGGGACGTGTCGTGTCGGGACCGACGAATTCGAGCCCCCAGCCCATGGCTTCTGACGACAACACACGTGAGCCCCGAAATTGGCAGTCGATCCAGACCAGAAACCGTGTTCCATGCAGCGAATCCTTCGACCCTCCCTCGCCTCTCGACTATGTGAGTCCAGGCAGGGAGGGTCGAAGGCGTGGGATCACACCCGCAGGTCGCGTTTGGTGAACAGCGGGAAGGATGCTGCCAGCAGCACCGCCGACCCCACCAGCAGGATCGCGACGTTCCCCCAGTCGGCGCCGTTCTCCAAGGGATTGGTGGCCCCGTACCAGTGGAACGGGGAAATGCGGGCCCAATCCGCGAGGTCAGGATTCATGGGCAGGGTGGTGTTGATGACGTAGCCGACCAGACCCACCCCGGTCGCGGTCCAGGTCGCTGCCGCCGAGGTGCCCAGGGCAGCCACCGCCAGCAGCGCCGCCGCTCCGATGAACAGGCCCAGCGCCAACAGGTGCGCGGTGGCGCCCGCGACGTTCTCCGTCGCCAGACCCAGCGAGCCCAGCCGGGCCCCACCCCAGATCCCGAGGCCCGTCAGCCCCGCGACCAGAGCGACGAGCGTCGCCTGCGCCGCCGCCGCCGTGGCCAGCATCCGGATGCGGGTGGTGGGGGTGGACAGCAGCACGCCGAGCCGGCCCGAACGCTCGTCCGCCCCCAGCCGCGACGCCACCGCAGCGCCGGCCAGGATCACGGCGGCGGGGGCCATCAAGCTCATCGTCTCGCCCCAGTAGAACCCGGCGGGGGAGGCCATGTCGGTGGCGCCCCAGACCTGCATGAGCTCGGGCGGCAACGATTTCGACGCCATCTCCAGCTGCGGGGCCATCTGCTCGTACAACGGACCCATCAACAGGCCCATCACCGCGAACATCACCACACCCAGCACCAGGAGCAGACCGGTGTGACGCGAGACCAGGAGGCGGTAGCGGGAGGGTCCGCGACCAGCCGCCGAACCGGCCCATCGGGTTGTGGCGTGCCGGGCCGGGCGCGTCCTCGTCGCTGTTCGACGCAGGTCGCGGACCAGCAGACCGACGACCCCGACGGCCAGCAGCACCGTCGCAACGCCGAGCATCAGCGCCAGGTAGCCGCCGTCGATGCCGTTCAGCAACACCGCCGGTTGGCTGTACCAGTACCACGGGATGAGCTGCGCCAGGTCCCGGCCCTCCGACCATTGCGGCAGCAACCCGGCGAACAACCACCCCAGCCCGAGAACCGCCGCACCGACTCCTGTGGCCAGGCCGCGACTTCCGGTCGCACTCCCGACCGCGAACGCGATGCCCCCGTACACCAGGGCATTGGCGCCCAGCGCCAGGCAGAGCTCCCCGAGATGGGCGTCCCCCAACGTGAGGTCGAAGGGCAGACTCGCCAGCGCGGCCGCACCCCACAGCCCCAGTGACGTCACGCCGACCGCCAGCACCAGCACCGCGGCCTTCGTCGCACCGACACCGACCCGGGAGATGGGATGGCTGAGCAGCAGCGGCAGCGTGCCGTCCTTCTCCTCACCCGCAACCAGCTGCGCGCCCACCGCGACGGCGAACCCCGCCACCGCGATCGCACCCAGGAAACCGAGCATCTGCGTGTAGGACATCACCGGGGCAGAGGCGCCGGCGGGAATCCCGGCCATCGCCAACAGCGCGGGCGGCAGGGATGCGTAGACGTTGGTATCCATCGACTGCACCATCGCGACCCCCATTATCAGGAAGGCGAGGATGCACGCGACGATGACGCAGACGGCCTTCCAGCGCGGCAGCAGGCCGCGTCCCAACACTGCGAGGGTGGTCATGACTGCTCCTGGTAGAACGCGAGGAAGATTTCCTCCAGGTCGGCGTCGTGGGCGGTCAGGTCGACGACACGGCGGTCGCCGAGCGAATCGAGCAGGGTTCCGAGCTTCCCGTCGAAGGCCATGCGCACCCGCGGTCCATCCACGGTGACGTCGCGGGCCCCGGGGATGCGGACGAAGTCGCGCTGATCGGCGTCGCGGTCCAGGAGCAGATCGACGCGCCGCACCGAGCGCAGGTCCGCGACGTTCTCCACCGCCACCAGGCGGCCCGCGCGGATGATGCCGACCCGGTCGGCCACCTGCTGCACCTCGGAGAGGGTGTGGGAGGACAGGAACACGGTGCGACCCTCCGCGACGATCTCCCGCAGCACCTGATGGAACTCGTGCTGCACGAGCGGATCGAGACCGGCGTTGGGCTCGTCCATGATGATCAGCTCGGGTTTGTGCATCAACGCGGCGATCAGCCCCACCTTCTGCCGGTTCCCCGAGGACAGCTCCCCGACGCGCTTGTCGAGGTTCGCGTCGAATCGCTGCCGCAACTCGTCAATGTAGTCCTGGTCGACGCCGCCACGCAGCCGGGCGAAGAACCGCAGCGTCTGCGCACCGGTCATCGCGGGGTACAGGGACAGGTCGCTGGGCAGGTAGCCGAGCCTGCGATGGATCTCGACGGCGTCGCAGCGGGAATCGAGGCCAAGCAGCCGGGCGGTGCCGCCGGTTGCGCGGATCTCGTCGAGGAGGATGCGGATGGTGGTGGACTTGCCCGCGCCGTTGGGACCGAGGAAACCAAAGATCTCCCCGGTGCGGACCTTCAGGTCGATGCCCTTCAATGCTTCGAAGGAGCCGTACTTCTTCCGGAGTTCCTTCACCTCGATGGCGTTCATTGCTCTTTCTCCTTTCTTTCTCGTGACTCCTCCAGCTGGGGTTGCATCTGCTCCAGCAGGTGCGGGGTGAACAGGCTCGCGAACAACGTGAGCTGCACCTGCACGTAATCCCTGACTCCCGGTTCAGCCGCGATGTTCTCGGCGGCGATGTCGACGTCGAGGAGGCGTTTCAGGTGCCGGCTCAGCACCAGCGAACCCAGCGAATAGATCGTCAGCATCCGCGCCGCGGCGGCAACGTTGGGGATGGGGGTCAGCAGGTCCGCATCGATGGCGCGGCGAATGTAGTCGGCGGCGTCGTCGGCGAGCTGGTCGACGAGGGCGTCGATGGCGGTGCTGGACTCGGTGAGGCGGTGGGCCAGGTAGCCGAGGATGTTGTCCTGCCCGGTTTCCCGCAGGGTTTCCAGCACGTTGGGCATCGGCCCGCGGATGGCGTCGTTCTTGGCGTTGCGGATCAGCGTGGCGACGTGTTCGTCGCAGGTCAACAGCAGGCCGTCCATGGTGCCGAAGTGGTGCCGGATCAACCCGATGGACACGTTCGCCCTAGCTGCGACGGAGCGCGCCGTGGGTTTCTCGCCCGCCGCGATGAGCGCGATGGTGGCGTCGCGGAGTCGCGCCCGGGCCGTCAGATCATCAGTCATGATACAAGCGTATAGGAAACTGAACGCTTGTACAAGAGGTGGGTGTGTTGAACCTGCTCTCCTGCAAAACCACCGAAATCCGCATCCCTCCCGCGATTCGTGCGCAGGCCGGCTCAACCAGCTTTACGCCTCACACGTACCATTGCGGCGAATGGGTATCAGGAGGGGATATGGCTGTCGTCACCATCAGGAATCTGCCTGACGCTACTCATCGCGCCTTGAAGGTGCGGGCCGCCCGCAACGGTCGCAGCACCGAGGCGGAGATCCGGGCCATCCTGAACGATGCCGTGACCGAACCGGGCCAGGTGCGGCTTGGAACCCTGCTGCGTGAGATCGGGCGCGATGCTGGTGGGGTTGATCTTGACATCACCCGCGACTCCGCGCCCTAAGAAAGTGCTCTCGGAGGTCCGTCCACGACCTGAAACAAGCAGTCGTGGAGGTTTATTCGCGGCCATCCATAAGCGTGCCTGGCGGGTCGTCACGTGGGAGACCGGAAGCCGGTGCCTTGCGAGGTCGGTTCCGGCTGCGCGCCCATCATGGTGCGCAGTTCGTCGGTGAACCCCTCCACCACGACCTCGCCGTCGAGGCGACGGAGCCGGTCGGGGGTGAGTACGACGCGATGCATCTCCACCACCCGCTTCCCGAAGATCTCGACCCTGGTGCCGTTCGGTTCGTAGCCCGCGCTGCGGGAGACCCCCAGCGACGATTCGTTGCCGGCCACCGCCTCCGACTCGGCCCGCTGCGCCCCCAGATGGTCGAAGGCGAAGTGCAGCAGCAGCCTGCGCATCCGCGAACCCCAGCCCCTGCCCTGGTGCTCCAGTGCCAGCCAGGAACCCGAGTACACCACCCTGCGTTTGGCGAAGTCCTCGGAGATGAGGTCCTGGCAGCCGACCAGCACACCGCCGACGTAGACCCCGAACGCCAACGTCCAGGATTCCGGGCGGAATCCGGAGCGCCATCCCCAGTGCGCCTGGATGGCGTTGCGGCGCCGCTCGGGAACCGGCGCCTCACACCACGGGAAGAACCAGTCCACGTTCTCCTCGGCGAAGATCGGGGCGCTGAGCAGGTCGAGGTATTCGGGCATGTCGGCGTCGCGGAACACCCGCAGCGTCATGTCGTCGTGAGTGATTCGCAACCCGAAAGGCGGATAGGCCTCGACCAGGGGATCGCTCATGATTTCACGACGAACTTGAGCTCCCGGCCGTCGGCCAGGCGCGGCAGCTGGTCCGCCAGCAGGGCGACGATCCGGGGCAGCATCGCGGTGGTGTTGCCGCCGATGTGGGGGCTGATGAAGGCCCCGTCGGCCTGCCACAGCGGATGGTCGTCGGGGAAGGGCTCCGGATCGAACACGTCGGAGGCCATCCGCAGCCGGCCCGCGACCACCTCGGCGGTGATGGCATCGGTGTCGACGACGGGGCCGCGCGCCACGTTGACCACCAGGGCGCCGTCGGGCAGCAGCGCCAGCTCCTTCGCGCCGATCAGGCCGCGGGTGGAGTCGGTGAGCGGAACGATCAGCACCAGGATGTCGGTGTTCGGCAACAGCTCGGGCAGCTCGTCGATGCCGTGGATGTGGCCGTGCTCGTCGTCGCGGGCGGTGGTGGCGACCCGCGTGATCTCGGTTTCGAAGGGCGCCAGTCGCGACCGGATGGCCTCGCCGATGGCTCCCGTCCCGACCACGAGCACTCGTGAGTCCGCGAGCGCGCGGGTGGAGGCGGCCTGCCAGCGACGTTCACGCGCCCAGCGGGGCAGTTCCCGCTGCGCGGCGAGCATCAAACCGATGGCCAGCTCGGAGGTGGAGGCCTCGTGCACCCCACGCGCGTTGGCGAGGGCGACGCCGTCGGGGGTGATGTGGAGAAGATTGTCGTAGCCCGCCGACTGCGCCTGCAGCAGACGCAGCTTCGGCAGGTCCGCCAGCGATCGCCACTCCGGGGCGGGACGGAAGTACGGCAGGACGGTGGCCACCACGTCGTCGGCCTCGTCGCCGAGCACGTCGCGGATGGGGGAGTTCCAGTCCCAGATGCGCAGCTCGACGCCGAGCCGGTCCGCAGGGGTGTGTGAGGTGAGGGCCTCGAGGAGCTGTCGGTCCGGAAGAGTCACGATCATGTCCTGAGTCTAGGGCTCGTGGGTTCCATGGGATGCGGCGAGGCCCATCTGACGGGCCTGGTCCGTGAAAACCACGGAATCCATCAGTCAAAAAGCCGACAAGGCGGATCGCGGTTTGGATAGCTGAAATCCTGACGACAGGGTGTCGCGACGCTAGGTTCGAGAGAGTGAACACAATCTCGCCAATGACGACGATTCTCAACAGCGATCCCCGGAGGATGATGTCATGAGCCACCACGGACACGGTTCAGGGATCGCTTCTGCAGCCAAGGCCCATCGCATCCTGCGTTTCGTGCTGGTGGGTAGCCCGAACTGCGGCAAGACGACGCTGTTCAACGCGCTGACCGGGTTGCGCGCCAAGACCGGCAACTACCCGGGGGTCACCGTCGCTCGCTACGAGGGGCGGCACCGGGTGGGGGATGCCGATGTGATCATCGAGGACCTGCCCGGCGCCTATTCCCTGGAGGCCATCAGCCCCGACGAGGAGGTGGTTTCCCGGGTGCTTGGCGACGGGATTTCCGTTGGTTCCCCAATCAGCGGGCAGATCGTGCTTCTCGATGCCACGTCGCTGCGGCGTTCCCTCACTCTGCTTTCCCACGTGCAGCAGGTCCCGCGGCCGACGCTGGTCGTGCTGACCTTCACCGACGAACTGGCCCGGCGCGGCGGCTCCGTCGACATCAAAGCGCTCTCCCGGGCCCTCGGGGTGCGGGTGATCCCGATCGTCGCGGGTGACCAGGCGGGCGTGGAGGAGCTCTCCGAGGCGCTGAGCGAGGTCGACTCGTGGCCTGCTCCGATCGTCGCCCCGCCCGTCGGTCAGGGCGACGTCTTCAGCTGGTCAGCATCCGTCCTGGAGGCGGCACGCTACCGGGCGGCCGACACCGACCGCCGTAGCCACGGCATCGACCGGGTGCTGCTGCACCCGCTGTGGGGGACGTTGGTCTTCTTCGCGACGATGTTCGCGTTCTTCCAGATCATCTTCACCGTCGCGGCCCCCATCAACGACGCCTTCGAGGGTTTCTTCGTGTGGCTGGGCGGGATCGCCAAGGACATGATCCCGATCGACTGGTTGGGGTCGCTGGTCGGCGACGGCATCTTCGCCGGTGTCGGCGCGGTGGTGGCGTTCGTGCCGCAGATCACGCTGCTGTTCCTGATGATCGCGCTGCTCGAGGGCAGCGGGTACCTGTCGCGGGCCGCGTTCCTGATGGACCGTGTGATGGGGATGGCGGGTCTGGAGGGGCGCGCGTTCGTCGCCCTGCTGAGCTCGGTGGCCTGCGCGATTCCGGGGATCATGGCCACCCGGACCCTGCCGTCGGCCAAGGATCGGATCGCCACCATGATGGGTGCGCCGCTGATGACCTGCTCCGCACGCCTGCCGGTCTACACGTTGCTGATTGCGATGGTCGTGCCCGGCGATCTGTTCTGGGGTCCGTTCCAGGCGCAGGGCACCATCATGTTCGGCTTGTACCTGCTCGGGTCGGTCTCCGCGATGATCGCCGCCTGGGTGTTCAAACGCGTCGCGGGGCGCAGCGGAACCGTGATGCCGTTTTACATGGAGATGCCCGCCTATCAGATTCCCAGCGCTCGTTCCGTCATCATCGCCGTGTGGGATGCGTGCAAGGCGTTCCTGCGCAAGGTTTCGGGGATCATCATGGCCACCACGATCGTGCTGTGGGCGCTGCTGAACTTCCCCAGCCCCAGCGAGGACGCCATGACCGCCGCCGGGGTGGATGTCGGCGACGAGGCGGCCGTGACGGCCTACACCCTCGACAACTCCTACGCCGCGGCCATCGGCCGGGCGGTTTCCCCGGTCTTCGATCCGCTCGGCTTCGACTGGCGCATCAACATCGGCGTCCTCAGCTCCCTGGCCGCGCGAGAAGTCGTCGTGGCGACGCTGGGTCAGGTGGCGGCCGCCGAGGATCCGGAGGACCCGGGCGAGGCCCTGCAGCAGATGACCTACACCGATGGCCCGCACGCCGGCGAACCGGTGTTCACGGCACCCACGGTCACGGCGCTGCTGTTGTTCTTCGCCTATGCGCTGCAGTGCGCCTCCACCCTGGGCGTGCTGAGACGCGAGACGGGGACGTGGCGGTGGCCTGTCGTCGCGTTCGTCTACATGGGCGTGGTCGCGTGGGTGATGGCTTTTCTCGGGTCAGGTATCGCTAGGCTCATCACATGACCCATGCCATGCGGCCGATCCACCCCCAGGCGGTTCCGAATGATCCGCTGGCGGTTCGCTGGGTGGTCCGCACGGGCACCCGGGGAGTCGTCGGCGAGGTGGTGGCTGCGCCGGATCCTTTCGGCGCGTTGATGCGGGACAGGGTGGTCGCGCTGGCCCTGCTGGAAACCGAGGGGATCTGGGTCTGGTTGGCCTCCGGGAACACCTGGGCCGATTGTGGTCCCAAAGTGCGTGAGGCCATCCTCGAATCCCTGGATCTCGACGGCTGGCGAATCAACGGCGACTCCGCGGACCTGCTGCGCCTGGTCGCGAACGACGTGATCTCGGGTGATCTCGCCGACGAGATTCACGCGGTCGACACCACCGTCGAGGTGGTGGAGAACGACGCCCACTGGCTGCTGCTCGACCTCGGCCAGCTCGATTCCCGCGATCCTGCTGCCAGCACGGAGCTTCAGCAGCGCATCGAGACGGCGATTCGCGCCCGTTACCCGTTGCTGGAGGACACATCGCGGTTGGGGGGCCCGCAGAGCAGCCATTTCACGCTGTCCAACACCCCGCGCCGGGCTCTGTGGACGGATGAGTGAATTGAGACTCAGTCCCGGTAAATCGGGATACGTTGACGAAAGTTTATGAATCCTGGGCTAAAACTCCACCTATCAGGCAAGGCATTGCTAAGTTCGCGACTATGAACGAGACACCTTCCACCGCAAGGACACTCGCCGACCTGAAGATCGGGGCGAGCGCGCGCATCGTCGGGTTCGACGGTGACGACGTGATAAGCCGTCGACTCTTCGACCTCGGGTTCGCCCCCGGGCTGACGTGCCGGCTGGAGCGTCGCGCCCCGTTGCGCGATCCCCTCATGTTCAACGTCGGAGGCACCGAGATCGTGCTGCGCCATTCCGAGGCGTTGAGAGTGTTGGTGACATCATGACCTGCCATGACGAACATTCCGCACCGGTCGCGACGGGTCTGCGTCGTTTCGTGCTGGTGGGCAGCCCGAACTGCGGCAAGACGACGCTGTTCAACGCACTGACCGGGTTGCGCGCCAAGACCGGCAACTACCCGGGGGTCACCGTCTCCCGCTACGAGGGCGTCCACAAGCTCGGTGACGTCGAGGCGATCATCGAGGACCTGCCCGGCACCTATTCCCTCGACCCGATCAGCCCCGACGAGGAAGTGGTCACGGAGGTCCTGGACGCGGGCGAGTCGGTGCATTCGCCGATCTCCGGGCACGTCGTGCTCATGGACGCCACGCAGCTGCGCCGAGGCCTCGGGATGCTGGCCCAGGTGCAGCAGCGCGAACGCCCCACCGTCGCGGTGCTGACCTTCACCGACGAGCTGGCGCGGCGAGGCGGCTCCGTCGACATCGACGCCCTGTCGCGGGCCGTCGGGGTGCGGGTGATTCCCGTGGTCTCCGGCGACAAGCGCGGCGTCGAGACGCTGTCCAAGGCCTTCGCCGAGGTCGACTCGTGGTCCGCGCCGATCGTGCCCCCGCCCACCGGCCACGAGGAGGTCGCGGCCTGGGCCGATTCGGTGCTGGAGAGCGCCAACTACCGCGCACCGGATGTCGACGAACGCACCCGCCGCATAGACAAGGTGCTGCTGCACCCGCTGTGGGGGACGTTGGTCTTCTTCGCGACGATGTACGCGTTCTTCCAGATCATCTTCACCGTCGCGGCCCCCATCAACGACGCCTTCGAGGGTTTCTTCGTGTGGCTGGGCGGGATCGCCAAGGACATGATCCCGATCGACTGGTTGGGGTCGCTGGTCGGCGACGGCATCTTCGCCGGTGTCGGCGCGGTGGTGGCGTTCGTGCCGCAGATCACGCTGCTGTTCCTGATGATCGCGCTGCTCGAGGGCAGCGGGTACCTGTCGCGGGCCGCGTTCCTGATGGACCGTGTGATGGGGATGGCGGGTCTGGAGGGGCGCGCGTTCGTCGCCCTGCTGAGTTCGGTGGCATGTGCTATTCCGGGGATCATGGCCACCCGGACCCTGCCGTCGGCCAAGGACCGGATCGCCACCATGATGGGTGCGCCGTTGATGACCTGCTCCGCACGCCTTCCCGTGTACACCCTGATGATCGGGATCATGGTTCCCGGCGACCTGTTCTGGGGTCCGTTCCAGGCGCAGGGCACCATCATGTTCGGCCTGTACCTGCTCGGCGCGGTCTCCGCGATGATCGCCGCCTGGGTGTTCAAACGCATCGTCGGGCGCGGCGCCACGCAGCTGCCGTTCTACATGGAGATGCCGTCCTATCGGATGCCCAGTGCCCGTTCCGTCATCATCGCCGTGTGGGATGCGTGCAAGGCGTTCCTGCGGAAGGTGGCGGGGATCATCATGGTGGTCACCATCGTGCTGTGGGGGCTGCTGAACTTCCCCGCCCCGAGCGAGGACGCCATGACTGCTGCCGGGGTGGATGTCGGCGACGAGGCGGCCGTGACGGCCTACACCCTCGACAATTCTTACGCCGCTGCCATCGGCCGGGCGGTTTCCCCGGTCTTCGATCCGCTCGGCTTCGACTGGCGCATCAACATCGGTGTGATCAGCTCCCTGGCGGCCCGCGAGACCGTCGTCTCGACGCTGGGTCAGGTGGCGGCCGCGGAGGACCCGGAGGATCCGGGCGAGTCGCTGGAGGGAATGACGCATTCGGACGGCCCGCACGCCGGTGAGCCAGTGTTCACGCCGAGCACGATCGCGGCGTTGCTGGTGTTCTTCGTCTACGCGTTGCAGTGCGCCTCCACCTTGGGCGTGATGAGACGCGAAACGGGCACGTGGCGATGGTCGATCATCGCGTTCGTCTACATGGGTGGACTCGCGTGGGTGATGGCGTTCGCGGCGAAACTCATCGTGGGGGCGATCGCGACATGACCGGGAAGCTGCCGATCCATCCCGAGGCCGTTCCCGGTGACCCGCAGGCCGTCCGGTGGGTGGTTCCCACCGGCGGCGTGCCCGTCGGGGAGGTGCGCGGCGCGCCCGGCAGCTTCGGGTCGATGCTGGAGTACGGGGTGATCTCCCGGGCCATGGTGGAGGCCGACGGCGTGTGGACGTGGCTGGCCTCCGACCAGGCGTGGAGCAGGGTCGGATCCAAGGTCCGCGACGCCATCGTCGCCTCCCTCGTGGAGGAGGAGGGCTGGGACGTCGAGCCCGGTTCTGCCGACCTGCTGGGCTACATCTCCCGTGATGTCGTGGAGCACCAGCTGGCGGCCTACATCGCCAGCCACGGCGGGCAGATCCAGGTGGCCGACAACGACGCCGAGACGGTGGAGGTCGACTTCGGCGGGGCGTGCCAGGACTGCCCCGCCGCCGGCCAGACCCTCCACCAGCGCATCGAGACCACCATCCGGGCCCGCTACCCGCAGCTGAAAACCGTCAAACGGGTGGGGGATGTGGGCAAGAAGAAGCGGGGCATCACCTGGCTGAACCTCCCGGGCCGCAACTGCTGAGGCTAATGGCTTGAAAAGCTGATCCTGAGGATGCGCACAACTGGGCATGGTGCTCGTTCCTCGGATGTCTGGTGATTACGGTGGAACTGGTAGTCGATGCGCACCATTGAGCTAGCTTCGTAGTGGTAGACATCCGACCAGCCGTCCCTCGCGTATTTGGCCATTCCGCGCAATTTTGTGCACTGGCCTATCCGGGGCGGCTGGTCGGGTTGCATCGCCAAGTAATCCCAAGCACGCTGCGCACTTGGAAGACCGATCCGATCGATCAGTTCTGCCCAAGCTGGCAGATACTTTCTGTGGACCACGACCCGGAACCGAGGTTCATCCTCCGGTTTTCCGCCAGGCCTGCGCGCGGGAGCAAAGGGTATGTATGCGCTGTTGGCGGTCGGAGACATGGGGTCACGCTTCGGTGTCTTTGGGACGCTGGATCTCGGTGAAGTTTTCCAAGTCCTCCCCGAGGGCGGTCACTGCGGTCTCGTCCGCCATGAACTCGGCAGTGGCTCTCCAGGCGTCCAACAGAGATCTGACGGTGTCAACCCCGGAACAAGCTCGCATCAGGGCGTCACTCACATCGTCGCGGAACTCCAGCAGTTGTTCCTCGGAGAGAGAGAAGACGAAGGCCCAAGCGCCGAAATCAGCGGCGCGGCGTTCGTTGCGAGGGCGACGCAACGCGCTTTCCAACATGACGAAACCACGAGCATAGTCCCGGATGTTCGCCAAGCGTTCAAGCTCAACGTGGGGCAGGAAGGCCAAGGCGTCGCCGCTGGGCGCACGCAGCAACGTTGTGCCGCGCTGGGCGGCTTCCACGATTTCCTTCCGACGAGAGCCCGCCAGATCTGAACTCTGATAGATGTGGTCAACGGTAGTCGTCACACGAATCACCCCATCTGGCTGGTAATTTCTTGCATAGGATCTTACCAGATCGATTATACGCGGTGTCACTCGCGTCGGGGTGGGTTGCGGGTGAAGCGGATCGACCGGGTTTGGAGGTTTTCCCCGGTGGGGCCCTTGTAGGGGATCGGTTTGCGGGGGTTCCGACCCCGGATGCCGCTGATGGCGGCGGCCTTGGCCGAGGCTTCCGGGTCGCCTCCGATGCGTTGGCCGTACTGGTTGGTGAACGTCAGGCCGCCGGGGATGTCGGGGTTGCCGGTGATCGTGTAGCGACCCTGGTGGTGCTGCCGGTGGTGGGTGGGGCAGAGCGAGACCACCGTTTCGCGGTTCGTGGCGCCGCCGTTGCTCCAGTGCTGAATGTGGTGGTTCTCGAGGAACCCGGTGACGGGGCAGCCGGGGTAGCGGCAGCCGCGGTCGCGGTCCTCCACCAGGCGGCGGGTCCGAAGCGGCACGATCCGTTGTGAGCGGCCCACACTGACCGGCAGGGAATCGGTTTCCCAGACCGGGATGAGGACGCCGTCGCAGGTGAACTCGGCCAGGAGATGCTGCGGCAGGGCGCCCTTCTTCGTGAGCCAGCCCGCTCCGGTGGTGTCGAGGTGCAGATGGACGCGGTAGTGCTCCTTGCGGCTGCCCGAGGTGATCGCCCTGAGGGAGCGGTTCGCCATTTCGAACAGCCCGTCGGCGAGAGTGGCTTCGGTGTTTCCGCTGGTGAACAGGGCGTCTTTGGCCTCGCGGATGGCGGTCTCCACCAGGGCGCCGTCGACGGCCGGGGCGCTGAGGTGCAGCTCGAAACGTCCGGTGCGTGAGTTGGTGACCATGGACAGCTGCGATGCGTCGGCCCGGGCGGTTTCGTGCGGCTCCGGGGAGGGCGTCTCGACATCGGGGTGGTGGTAGCGCGACAGGGTGCGTCGCAGCTGCGTGACCGTCGCCTTCTCCGCGAACTCGGTGATGCTGGCCGAGTACGCCTCGGGCGCGTGCTGGGCGACCACCGCGGCCTGGTCCAACCCGAGCCGCCCGGCGCCAAGCGCCTCGACCACTTCGGGAAGCTCGGTGGATCGTTGCGCGACCCGCGCCACCGCAGCCGCGTTCGCGGGGGAGAGGCCGACGAAGACCTGCAGCCAGTGCTCGATGGAACGGATCCCGTCCCCGGCCCAGGTGTTGGACGAGAGCAGCTCTTCGGTCAGGGTTACCAGGTCGGCGTGGATCACGGCCAGCCTGCCCGCCAGCTCGTGGGCTGCGGCCACGCGCCGATGCCAGGCCGCGGCGTTTTCCTCCGCGGGGCCCTCGACGAGGGGAGTGTGATCCGTTCCAGCCATAAGGTAATGGTACATGAGTTCGATTAGATGCGCAAGAGCGATTCTGGAATTAGTTGATCCAGGCTGTCAGTCTTCTGGGTAAACGGCTGAGCCGAGCTCGCATCTGACAGCTGGGCAATTTGATGAAGATGCCGGTTTCCGGCGGGTCACTGGTCGGGTGGGGACTCGACCGTCAGGACCTCGACCCCCGCCAGGCGGGCCTCGGCGAGGGCCGACGGGGATGCGTCCGTGGTGGTCACCAGGGTGTCCAGGTCGGCGTAGGTGGCGAACTGGTGTGCGGCGGTCTGGGTGAACTTGTCGGCGGTCGTCGCCAGGCAGACCCGGCTCGCGGACTTCAGGGCTGCGCGTTTGACGTGCGCGTCGCCCCAGTCTGCGACGGTGAGGCCCGCGTCGGGGTGGGCCGCGCAGGAACCGATTATCGCGATGTCGAAGCGCATGCGACGGATGACGTCGGCGGTTCCGGGGGCGGTGAAGGAGAGATCGTCGTGGTTGACGGGACCCCCGGGGACGATCACCTGGTTTCCCGGTTTGGCGGCGAGGGCCGCGGCCGCGTGCAGCGACAGGGCCAGGGCCGTTATACCGAGGCCCGTCAGTTCGTGGGCGACCGCCAGGGCGGTGGTGCCGTTGTCAATCAGGACGGAGTCTCCGGGATTGATCATGGATGCGACGGTGCGCGCCAGGGCCTGTTTGGTCGCCGGGTGTTCGGTGCTGCGGAGGTCGAACGGGTAGGTGGCGCCGCGGGATTTCGCCGGAGCCGCCCCGCCTCGGACTCGCCGTAGTGCGTCGCGTTCGGCCAGGTCGGTCAGGTCGCGCCGGATGGTGACGGTCGACGCCCCCGTCAGGGCGGCGAGCTCGTCAACGGTCCGCGACGACTTGCTGACCGCCGAGATGATCAGTTTATGTCTTTCTGATCGTTGCACATGATCATTCTGGATCATAAGTTGTGTGCATGGAAAGTCATGGCAAATCGATTCGTCTGGTTGCCGTCGACATGGACGGAACCTTCCTGGATGACGAGAGCAAGTACGACCGCGCCCGTTTCGCCCGGATCCACTCCCGCATGCAGGATGACGGAATCCGTTTCGTCGTCGCCAGCGGAAACCAGCACCGGGCCCTCAGCAGGTGTTTCGACCACCACCCGGATGTTTTCCACATCGCGGAGAACGGCGCCCTGGTGGCCGCCGGCGACGAGGTGCTGCACACCACCCCCTTCGCCCCGGCCGACCTCGACGCCGCGCTCTCACTGAGCGTGCGGCTGCCGGGGGTTTTCGTCCTCGTCTGTTGCGCATCGACCGCATACGCGCCGCGCACCAGCGACCCCGATGTGATCACGGCATTGGGAAGGTACTACGCGAACCTCGAACTCGTCGACGACTGGGGCCGGGTGGAAGAGCCCGTGCTCAAGCTGGCCCTGGGATGCCCAGGCGAGGAGACCGCCGGGCTGCTGGAACGACTGAGAGCCGGCCTGCCCGCCGGGGCGGTTCCCACATCCAGCGGGCACGGGTCCATCGACATCATTCCCGCCGGCGTGAACAAGGGAGTCGCACTGGCCTGGCTGGGCGAGAGGATCGGCGTCTCCCTCGACGACATGGTGGCCTTCGGCGACGGCGGGAACGACGTGGAGATGCTGAAACGAGCCGGCACCGGGATCGCGATGGACAACGCCCCGGAAGCGGTGAAGGAAATATCCGACGGCACAACCGGGAGCAACAACTCCCAAGGGGTTCTCGCATGGCTTGAAGATCATCTCGGTCTCGCGAACTGAACCGAGCCGCGAACGCGGATGAGCCGTGGGTGAGTGTGTGGGGAGCTGTGGTCGGGTGTGATTGCCGGTCGCGGGGTGGTTTCGACTCAGCCGTTCGCTTCGCTCACGTGCTGGCTCAACCAGCTTCAACGGGGGATGGTTTCGACTCGGGCTGTTCCTTCGTCGCAGTCCGTCTCCTACCCGCGATCCCCGTGACCCACCAGGTAGCCGAACGCGACGACGGCGCCGGTCCGGGTGAGGCCCAGCCGGGCCAGCCAGTAGTCGTCGATCAGGCCTCCCACGACCACTCCCGCCAGGCCGAGGTCCGCCGTCGTCAGGGAGAGTTGCTGCATCACGGCACCCGCCTCGAGGAGGGCGAAACGACCTCCCCGCTCCCCGTATTTCGTGGTCAGGCGGTCGGGGAACAGCGTCGCGACCACCAGGCACGCCGGTTCCCCGGTGACGGGGGCGTTGATCCGTGACTGCGCCTCGGGCCACGGCGGGGACGGGTCGGGGAGGGTGACCAGGCCGTGGTCTACGGGGTCGTAGTAGAGCATCCGGCCCGTGTGGTTCTCCACCCGCCAGCCGACCACGAACACCTCCGTCGCATACGACGCACCTGCCGACGGAAAGGCGCGATGCTCCGGGCCGCCCCACGCCCGGCAGGAACCGAGCAGCCGAGCCAGGTCCTTGGTCCCGAGGGGTCGCGACGAGAAACCCCGCCCGCTTCTGCGCCGCGCCGCGAGCCTTTCCAGGGGCCGCCTGCGGGTGTGGGGCAGCGGGGTGGGCGCGAGCGGATGGTCCAGACGCAGCTGCCTGCTCTCCGGGTCGTGGGAATCCATCATGCGCGTGAATTCCCTCAGATTGTGGGGGCTCAATTCGGATGCCTGCCAGAAATCGTCGAAGAAGGGTGTTTCCATCGTGTCACCCCAGCGGATGCGGTTTCAGGTTGGGGAACCGGGATTCCGCTCCCCGGCCCGGATAGCGCGATTCCACCATGCCGTCCACCTTGTGCAGGAACGGCCAGGCGTCGTGGGAATGGATCAGCGCCATGTCCGGCGACAGCGCCTTCACCACTCGCACCCCCGCCTGGATGGCATCGATGGTGCTCACCTCCCGGTAGTACACGCGGATACCGGCGTCCAGCAGCGCCTTCCGGGCCACCTCCAGCGCACGTCGCGGCTCCTCGGGGGCCGCCCGCCGTGACGGGGCGTGCAGGACGTTCTTTTCCCGCAGGATCGGTAGTTCCGGCCACAATTCCGGATACAGCGTGTAATACATTGCGTGCTCGTCGAAGGAATGCAGTTCGGTGTCCTTCTGAATCCGGGAGACATCGGCCAGTTCTCCGTAGATACCCGCGAACAACACCCCCTGGTTCCATTCCAGATGAGCCTTTTCCACGGCGGACTTCCAGTCGTGTTTGCAGGCCACCCCGAGCGAATACCGCCACACGCCCCGTTTCGGTATCCCGCCCATCACCGCCGCGACGGGAAACGGACTGTAGGCGGGGGTGAGATCGAGGACGGTGAACTCGCCGCTCAGTCTCGCGACCTCTAAGGCCAAGGAATCGGGAGGGGCGACGGCGCGCCCGGACAGGCCGTGCAGCCACGTCGTCATCAGGGCGTCGCGTTCGATCAGCTCCTGCACCCCGCGCAGCAGGGCCGCGTGCGCGTCGGGTCCCGCCGCCAACCCGGAGGAGTTCGGCACCCCGGTGCGGTGCGGGTCCTGCAGCGACACGAAGGGCTGCGGCACCCACACCGGGGAGTTGTCGAGAAGGGAGAAGACCTCGACGTACGGACACTCGGGGTCGTGGATGCTGTCGTGCGGGAAACCGGGCCGGGCGCGCTGACCAGGGGTGAACAGCGCGAAGTCCTCGGCGTCGATCCGCTCGCCGGGCGGGATGTCGCGGCGAGGTCGCATCGGCAGCTGAACCAGTCCCGAGGCGGTGCGTTCGACGGCTTCCCCGATCGCCGCCAGGCGCGCGTCGCGTTCCCGTCTCGCCACCCCTCCGGAGGCGCTCTCCCAAGGCGAGTCGATCTTCCGCGGCACCCCGTAGTGGACGATGTCGGCGTCGGCCATCGACAAAGGAGCGCGCTGCGGCGGCAACACCAAGCCGTGGCGCTGCCCGACGGCCTGCTGCATCAGGTGGGTGCCGAGGGTCATGGTTCACGGGAACCGGCGAAAGCGATCATGAGGAGCTGGGCGGGGGATCGGTGTTCGTGGTGTTTCGTCTCGGTAGGCCGAGGATCACCTCGATTGCGCTCCTGTGCCCGGGACGCCAATGCAACAGCATGATCAAACTGATGAGCATGGCAGTCGCTGTGGCCGAGACGAGATAGAGGACGGGCGAGAAGGATTCACGCAGGAAGAGGTTCACCGAGATGAGCAACTCGCTCGTCAGGGCGGCCCAGAGCAGAACCACCATGATCGCTGCCGTCACCATCGCCGGGATCCTGTTCCGGAATGAGACCAGGTACCAGTAACCAGCCCCCAGAACCGCGAAAGCAAGAACGAGAACTGCCAATTGATGCGCCGGCTCCTCAAAGGCGAATCCAAGCACGACGCCTATCAGCGCCAGCCAAGGTAGAAGCAGGGCGAGGGCTATGCGAACGGCGAAAGCTCCCCCGGAAAGGCGGGTGCTCTCGCGGGCCTGGATCACCGCTCCCGCTCCGAGCGCGCTGGCCGTCGCCAAAGTCGCAGCACAACAGCAACAGCAGCTGCTGCAGCAGCAGGTGGGAGTGGCCACCGTCCTCGGCGCGCTGGCCCCGTCGAACTGGGTTCGCAGTGCCTTCATGGTGTGATGCTACCGGGCAGGTCGAGCCCGCGGCAGTAGTTGCAGAGGGGGACTGTGAGCAGTTTCTCGCGCAGGATGGAACGGTCGGCGAGGTTCCAGGCGACGGTCCAGCCCACCAGCGACGTGTCCCCCTCAAGGCAGCGTCGCACCTCCGAGGCGAGCAGCGCCGCGACGAAATCGGGATACCGCCTGGCCACCTCGGGATCGGCGACGGGTTGTCGTTCACCCCAGCGCTCCCGCAGCCGGCCCTGCAGGCAGGCGACGCACGGGGTTTCGTGCGGGATCACCAGCGGACCGATGGACACCGTGTGATGAAAGGACATGTCGACAAACAGGTGCGGCCGTTCCAGCTCGGACGCCCGCCGGACGATGTCCGGCGCGGTGGCAGTGTGACGCACCAACACCAGCAGGTCGGCGGTTTCCGCAGATCGCGGCTCGCCGGGCAGCGCCACGTCGATGGGAAGAGGATCGCCGACGACCGCCACCGACCGGCGTCGCTCCTCCGGGATCTCGGGGCGGATCATCCCGGCCGACAGCAGCTGCTCGAACTCGATCGCCCCGGTCGGGTCGAGGCCTTCGCGGGTCACCGCATCACCGGCCGCCAACCGGGAAACGAGAGGGCTTGGATCGAGCTGGAAACGGGCGTCATCGCCGCCGTAGATCTCGAAACCGTCGTCGCGCTCCACGATCCGCCACGACGGGGACAGCCGGTACATGCTTAGAGATTAGTCACTCGCGGGCCGGCTCAACCAGCTTTTCGGGGTGCGGGGAGAATGGGGGTGTGCTGGATGACCTCGGGGCGGATGTCGCGTTGGATCGCCCGCCCGAGCGGGTGGTTTCGCTGGTGCCGTCGCTGACGGAGGCGATCGCCCTCACTGCGCCCGGCGTGCTCGTCGGCGCCACGAACTGGTGCACCCATCCCGCAGGCCTGGACGTCGCGCGGGTGCGAGGCACCAAGAACCCCGACCGCGCCGCCATCGCCGCGCTGCGCCCCGACCTGGTGGTGGCCAACCAGGAGGAGAACCGCCGAGTTGACGTTGAACGGTTGCGGTCCGCCGGAATCCCTGTGTGGGTGACCCGCATCGACGGCATCGACGACGCCCTGGGCAGCCTGACCCGGCTGTTCCGGGAGGGATTCGGGCTGCGGGAGGTCAGCTGGCTGGCGGAGGCCCGCGAGGTGTGGGGAAGCCCGCCGCGCTTGTCGGGACGGGTGGCGCTCCCGGTGTGGCGGGACCCCTGGATCTGGGTGGGTGCGGGCACTTACCCTGACGACCTGCTGCGTCGCCTGGGGCTGACCAATATTGTCGATGACATGCGGTATCCGCATGTCAAAATCAACGATGCCCTCAGTGGGAACCCAGATTTCGTCCTGCTTCCCGACGAGCCCTACCCCTTCACTGCCACCGACGGACCGGAGGCGCTGGGCGGGGTGGGATCTCTGAACGTCCGGGGCAGGTCGCTGTTCTGGTACGGCCCCGCCATGGTCGAGGCGCGAGCCGACCTGGAGGCCGCCATTCATGAAGCCGGTTGAAGCGGCCTGCTTCTGATAATGCTGGACGCCCTGTCGGATCTGATTCGCCGCGACCACGCCATTGAGCAGCGTTTCCCTGGCAGGCTCAATCGGCTGCTGGAAGTGGTTTCAAGGTGGGTTCTTCTGGGCGCGGTCCGGATTAGCCAACTTGCAGGGAATCCTCCTGACCGTCCTCCTTCGAGGAACTATGGGTAAACCTTTCTGTCGCGACATGCGGCGAAGTCCATCGCACCCAGTCTTGTGTTCCAGATCCTCATGCCGCCTGCGGGGCGAATCTCATGGCTGGAGTGTGGTGATTTCGGGCCGAACCACGATGCGGTCTCGATTTTTGCCGAATCAAGTGTCAAAGCTTCGTCGAGTGAGGGCTCGAGGTCGGTGTCCCGCGAGCACAGGATTACCAGATCGATGTCAGGATCCCGAGCTTCCCGTATGACGGCGAGGGCCACGAGGACGTCTATGCCCTTCTCCTGGGGTTTTCCGATGGTCAACCAGCGTCCCTGCTGGTCGGTTGCTTTACGTCCGTTTCCATCGTGGTGGTACTTATATCGCAGCGGCCGGTGGGTTACCCTCACCCTTGAATCGAGCTCCCATTCGGCCTTCTGGGCCAAGTTGCGCCCGTAGGATCGAGGGTCGATGTCTGCGGATGGAAGCCCGCGGTACACCAGCACCTTGGTTACGGCAGCGTGGGGAAAACCGGGTCGTTGGCGTTGGTTCCGGCAACCGACAATCCGGTTGGCGTAGTGCAGTGGATGCACGAGATGCTCGTGCGGCGGCTGGTGCGGCTCGAACAGTCCTGCTCCGGTGAGGTGCACGTTCTGGTAGTCGATGACAAACGCAGCCCGAAGGTCAGACACCGTTGCCTCCTGTAGACAAAAACCCCACCAGTCCCGGAGGACGGTGGGGAGCTATGACCTCAGTCTTCCACGTCTGTGGCTCGCGCGCAATGGTTTCGTGCAGATTTCTTTCCCAAAGCGATGTTGTCATGGGTGGGGTCGGGGGCGCCCGCCACGGTCGAGCGGTCAGATCAGGACGACCACCTCCCCGAGGGTCAGGAGGTTGCTTCTTCGACGGGCAGCCAGTAGATGAGCGTCGCTGAGCCAACTTGATGGGCACGGCCTGGATCAACGAGGAAGTGGCGATGATGATCGTGTACCTAAGGATGCTGATCACCACCAGGATGGCTTCGGCGGCCAGTGTGATCGCGTAGAGCACTCGCGCCGCCCGGGGCGGCTGCTTGTTCGAAAACGCGTCAAGAATTTCGTATACACTATTGATGTGAGTGAACATCTGTTGCGGGGTGAATCCGTCACGGACGAGCAGATCCAGGCTTGGGCCGACGAGGCGGAGGCCGGGTACGATCTCGCGAGTCTTCCCAAGGCACGCCGAGGTCGTCCGCCTGTGGGCGATGGCCCCGGGGTGGTCGTCCCCGTGCGGCTCGATGCAGCCACCCTTGCAGCTTTGACTGCCCGGGCCGAGGCAGAAGGCATCCAGAACCGGTCGGAAGCGATCAGGGCTGCTGTCAAGGCCTGGGTGGACGTTGCGTGACCTGCATCAGGCTGCGCGGAAGCACTACCGTCGTGACCGCCTCAATGACGATGCAGTGCGCCATGCAGCCACCCATGTCCTGCACTCCCGTCCACTTGATGACAAGGACGACCCTCGGCGCTGGCTGTTGATTGGTATGGATTCGGCCGGGCGTCCTCTCGAACTCGTCATGTTGGTCTACGACGACGGTTACGAGCTGATCATCCACGCCATGAAGGCCCGTCCTCAATACCTCGACGAATTTTGACAGAATTCTTCGGGGCTCTCCGGCTTCCACTCATCTGCTCGTGGAGCCTGTAGCCATTTTTCCTATCTCGTACTGACCCGTGCGACCGCCTCCGGGGTGATGGAGTAGTCGGCCACGGTTCTCGCGGCCATCCGTCGCACCGCCGCCGGGCGCGCCAGGACCGGGGCCAGCGCGACGACGAACGGGACGAGGCTGGGCGGGTCCTCGAAAACCGGGGTCAGGATCTCCCGCGCCGGTGCCCGAGGGGCGCGCCCGAGCAGGGCGCGGGCAACGGTTTTCGCCACTCCCCGGCGGGTTCCGGCGGTCTCGGCCGCTCCGAGGCCGATGGCCAGCGTCGAACGGGTCCGCACACCCGCTTGCGCCACCACGAGCTCCCCGGATGGAGGGGCGTTGTCGGCCAGGCCGATCATGAGGGCGGGGAGATCGACGCCGGCCGCTGCTGCGTTCGCGGGCTCGGAGATGCGGGGATTACACTCGATGAAACACGGTCTGCCGTCTTCGTGGAAGTAGTCGAGGCCGAGGCCACCGTGCCACGACAGGAAAGCACCCAGGCGTTCGAGGGCCGTCACCGCTTCGGGATGATGGACGCTCACCCTCGCGGCCGCGCTTCCCCCGACGCCGGTTGCCAGCAGCTCACTGGCCGCCGCCGCCATCAGCCGGCCGCGACGGAACAGACCCTGCACCTGGGCGTACCGGCCGGGCGCCGGGGCCTGCACCATGACCCGGCCCCGCGGGGTGAGCGAAGCGAGGGCCGCGGCCGCCTCGTCCCGGGAAGGGACGCAGACGACCCCGCGACCAGCGGTCGAGAACTCGGCCTTGAGCCAGACGGGCAAACCCAGCCCGGAGAGGTCGTCCTCGTTCTCGACCAGCCGCCACGCGGGTTGCGGCAGCCGGAGGTCGTCGAGGAGGCGTGCGAACTCGATCTTCGACTCCACCCGGTCGAATGCGGCAATGTCGGCGACCTCCACCCGGTGTCGCATCAGGTGCCGGCCGGCGGAGAAGAGCCAGGCCTGCTCGTGGGTCGGGAGGAGGGCGTCGTATTCCCCGGAGGTCATCAGCCGGTCCGTTGCCGCCAGATAACCCAGTGGGTCCTGCGACGGGGCCGGGACGCGACGAATGGCGCGGCAGTATCTGCTGAACCGTGCGATGGGGGCCCGGACGCTGGACATCGCATCGACGACCACACCATCGCGCCCGAGCACCGTCATGAACTCCCGGGCCGTGAAACTGGACGCCTCGGAGAGCAGTACCCGACGTCCTGCGGCCGTCCTCATTCCGACCGGGCCCCCGTGGTGCCCGTGCCCCCCGTGGTGTGGTGCTGGATGCCGGGGCCGTTCATGGCGACAGGTTACCGCCGTCCTGGGCGCTGTCACCGTTGGAGAGCGGACTTGGGGGATAGTGGGGAGATGGGCCATCCGTCGGGCACAATCCCGGAGTGCCTGTTGAACGTCGCCCTCTGACCCGGTTGCGGCTGCTGCCCGTCCGGATGGTCCAGTTCGCGCTCATCGAGCTGGCCTGCTGCGCCTTCCCGATCGCGATCTTCCTCGGTTTGGCCGCCACCTCCGTGATCTGGGGTCGCGTCGCGATGCCCGTCGCCCGGTACGACGCGCTGCTGATCTACGTGATCGTCGTGCAGGTGGCGTTCGTGGTCCTGAGGCTGGAGACCTGGCGTGAGTTGTGCGTCATCTGCGCCTTCCACCTGATCGGCCTGGCCCTCGAGGTGTTCAAGGTGCACGCTGGGTCGTGGAGCTACCCCGACGCCGGGGCGGTGCGAATCGCGGGGGTGCCGGTGTTCTCCGGGTTCATGTACGCCTCGGTGGGGTCCTACATCTGCCAGGCGTTTCGTCGTTTCGACCTGCGCGTCGGCGGGTTCCGCTGGGTGCCGGTGAGCCTGCTGGCGGTGGCCGCCTACCTCAACTTCTTCACCCACCACTTCATCGCCGACCTGCGCTGGCTGATCGCCGCGGCCTTCCTCGTGGCGTTGTGGGGCTCCACCGTCCACTTCACCGTCGGCGGCGACCGCTACTGGATGCCGACCGCGCAGGCCTTCGTTCTGATCGGCGGTTTCCTGTGGCTGGCCGAGAACGCCGCCACCCTCCTGGGTGCCTGGAGCTACCCCGATCAGCTCGGCGGGTGGCATCTCGTGCACGTCGGCAAGTTCGGGAGCTGGGCGCTGCTGATCACCCTCAGCTTCGTGCTCGTCGCGGCGGTCAAGGCCAAGGAAGGGGTGCTCTACGGCGCCGGTGCGCCGCGAGTCACCCGCGACCGGTTGCGTCCGGACGAAACCATCCGGTGAGACGGACCGGAAGATCCAGAGGCATCGAAAGCGTCCGGTTCCTGAGACACCCCGATGGTTGCTCTTTCAATTACCTCCGAATTGTGGCAGCGTGACGACTGGAGGCCAGGCCTCGGGGGAGGCGCAACATCCAGGGCCCCGGAGATCGGGGTTCGCAACCAAGAGGAGTGGATATGTCCACCGTTTCCCGTCGTGTGCTGCTCGGCGCAGGGGCCGGAGCGCTCGCCGCAGCCGCAGTCAGTCTGCCCACCAGGGCCGAGGAAAGTCCGGATGCGGAATTCGCAACGAAGCTACTGGCGACGATGTCACTCGAGGACAAGGTGAGCCAGCTATTCGTCCAGCACATCCATGGCACGAGCGCCACCGAGGCGGACTCGCGCAACGAGGCCCTCTACGGGGTGGCCCGACCCGTCGACGTGGTGCAGCAGCTACGTCTTGGAGGCGTCGTCATCACCTCTGAGACGGGCGACTTCGGGGGGTCGGCGAAGAAGGTCCAGGATTTCACGAATGCGTTGCAGAACGCGGCCATGCAGGGCGGTCGACCCGCACTGCAGGTGGTGACCACGCGCTCCGGCAACGAGCTGCGGGCCCAGGGAATCCCGATCACGGAGTTCCCCAACGAGATGGCCTTCGGGGCCGTCCAGGGGAGCGTCGCCATCGGGTGGGGTATCAACGATTACCAACCCAAGGAAGCCGGAGTCCTGGGAATCAACTCCTACCTGGGAATCGTCGCCGACGTGGAGTCCAATCCCGGGAATCCGGTTCGGGGAGTGCGCTCCCACGGCTCCGATCCCGACATCGTCACCCGGCGGGTGCGCAACTTCGTCGACGGCGCGCAGCTGGGTGGCCCCATCCTGTCGGGCATTCAGAGATTCCCCGGGGGCGGAGACGTCACCCAGGGGCCTGATGGCCTGCCGGTGCTCAACCACTCGCGTGAGGACTGGGACCGGATCGATGCCGTGCCGTTCAAGCAGCTCACCAACACCAGCTATGTGAACACGGTGCTCGTCGGACATATCGTCGCTCCCGCCCTCGACCCGTCGGGTCTCCCGGCCTCCCTCAGCGCCCCCATCATCACCGGGATCCTGCGCAAGGAGTTCCGCTACGGCGGCATCGTCATCACCGACGCGCTCACCGAACCCTCCCTGCGGCAGCGCTACGGTGACGCCGAACTTGCCGTCATGGCCCTCGAAGCGGGTGCCGACCAGCTCCTGATGTCGGCCGATCCGCGCGTCGCGCACGCTGCCGTCGTCGCGGCGGTGGGTTCCGGCAGGCTCACGGAGCAGGACATCGACCGCAAGGCCAAGCGGGTGCTGCGCATGAAGTACTCCCAGGGTCCGCGCGAGGAGGAGGACCTCCGCAACATCGGTGGTGAGGGCACTCGCCAGGCGGTCGACAGGGTGGCGACCCGGGCCATCACCTTGGTGCGCAACGACAACGTGCTGCCGCTGTCCGCGAGCGGGTCGAAGGTGCTCGTCGTCGGCTCCCGTGCCGGTTTCGTCAAGGAGTTCGGCGAGGCCCTCGGAAAGACCGGGGCGAACGTGTCGGTCGTGACCTTCGACGACCATCCCACCGCAGACCAGGCCGCCCAGGTGCAGCAGGCAGCCGGGTCGGTGGACGCCGTCGTCGTGCTGACCTACAACGTCGCTGAGCACACGGAGCAGGCCGACCTCGTGAATACCCTCCAGGGCGCGGGTCGCAAGGTGATCGCGGTGGCGGTCGGAAACCCGTACGACGTGGGTCGCTACGGTTCCGCCGCGGCGCTGTGCACCTACTCCGACCAGTCGCTGATGGCGACCCCGCTGGCCACGATCATCACCGGCGGGCAGAAGCCGGAGGGCAAACTGCCGGTCGCGATCCCGACCTCGGAGGGGTCCATCCCGGTCGGCACCGGCCTCAGCTGGTGACCATGAGGGGTCGCTGATCCCGCTGGCGCAGACGCGGCAGCGGCTCGGCCCCGAACATCACGGTTGTGCGGCACTCAACGCGGAAAGTGGCCCGTGCGGTCCTTGGAAGCGATTCGAGTGCTGCGCAACCGCGATCGCCAAACACCCAGATCTCAGCATATGCCTGTTCATGGAATATGCTGTTCGCATGTCCATGTCACGACCGGCGTTCTGGATTCTGGCGGTGCTCGCGGGCGGGCGTTGCCACGGGTACCAGATCATGCGGGAGGCTGCCCTGTCCTCCGAGGGCCTCGTCACCCTCAAACCGACCACTCTCTACGCCGCCCTGGAGCGGCTCGAACGCGACGGATCGATCCAGCAGGACGGGGAGGAGATCGTCGACGGTCGCGTGCGGCGTTACTACCGCATCACCGAGGACGGGAAGCGTCTCCTGGGTGCGGAAACCACCGTGCTGGAGCGGTCCGCACGGACGGCGCGCGCCAATCTGGGGCCTGCGTGGGGACAGACGGCGCCGCGGCTGACCGGGGCGTGACATGACCGACGAACCAAGGTACCGGAAGCTGTTGCGGTGGTATCCAAAACCGTGGCGGGAACGCAACGGCGATGCACTGCTGGGGGTGATGCTCGACGAGGCCGAGCGATGCGGTCGCACCGGCCCGTCGCGGGGAGAGCGCTGGTCGGCCTTCGCCCATGGGGTCGGGATGCGGCTGGATGCTGCTCTGGCTTGGCGGCTCGCGATCATCGCGATCGTTATGACTGCCTGCAGAGTGCTCTGGTTGTTCGTCGCTTTGTGGGAACCGATTGCCTGGATTTCGGATCTGGTCGTGCCACAGGTCGTGGCAGCTGCTCCCGTCCTGCTCGTCATCGCGCTCGTAGCGGCGGTACGGGAACGTGGTTTCCTGCCGGAGCCCCATGCTCTGCTGGCGGCTTGTGTCGGGGCGTTGGCGTCCGCGGCTGTGAGTCTGGCGTGGGTGTCCTGGAGCATCGGTTTCGATGCAGCCGATGCCCACCAGCCCGTTCCCCTGGCCGGCCAGCTCTTCGTGCCGTTGTTGCTGTGCGCGACACCGGTGACGTTGATTGCGGTGAGCATCGTCACCGATGGACTGTCGTATCTCCAGGGGCGATCCCGACCTGTTCGTCTCCTCATCGGGATCGGCGTCGGGATCGTTGTCGTTCCTGCCATCTGGATGGCACCCGTGGCGTCATTTCCCTACATGACGGGGCTGGCAATTTTTGTGATGATGCTGACGGGCCGGAGACACAGGACGCCACAGGCTCCGGTGTGACGGTCCTGTAGCCGGGCATCGACATTTGCAGGGCTACCCCGCTACGCCTCGGATGTTTCGGGGGTGGGGTCCTGAGGGATCCCTTGCCGGTGACGACGGGAGATGATGCGGTCGACGATGGCTGCGATGGCCCCGTCGCCGGTGACGTTGGTGGCGGTGCCGAAGGAGTCAATGGCGATGTAGGTGGCGATCATCAGGCCGACCTGCGCCTCGTTGAACCCGAGCATCGACTGCAACAGACCCGCGGCGGTGACGATCGCGCCGCCGGGAACACCCGGGGCGGCGACCATCATGACGCCGAGCATGCAGATGAACCCGATCATCAGCACCGGGTCGATGGGGATGCCGGAGAGCATCATCACGGCCAGGGAGAAGCAGGTGATCTTGATGGTCGAACCGGCCAGGTGGATGGTGGCGCACAGCGGGATCGCGAACGACGCCACCGGCTCCGAGGTTCCCGACTTGATCGACTGCCGCAGCGTGACGGGGATCGTCGCCGCCGACGACGACGTTCCCAGTGCGGTGAGATAGGCGGGCAGCATGGTGCCCAGCATCCGGAACGGATTGCGCCCGGTGACGGCCCCGGCGGCGAGGTACTGGAGCAGCAACATGATCCAGGTGAGGATGAACACGAACACCACCACACCCAGGAAGGTGGCGATGACGATGAGCACCTGGCCGCCCTGGGTCATGTTGAGGAAGATGCCGAAGATGTAGATCGGCAGCAGCGGGATGATGATCTTGGAGATCACGAGGTTGACGATGTCCCGGAACTCCTCGAATCCGGTGCGCAGCGCCCTGCCCTCGATGGTGGTGAGCGCCACGCCGATGACGAAGGCCAGGATGAGGGCGGTCATGACCCCGAACAACGGCGGTATCTGGATGGAGAAGTAGGGCTTGAGCAGGGCGTCCTCCGGGTTGCTGAGGGCGCCCGTCTCGGTGGGCAGCACCTGGGGCAGCACCAGCAGGGACGCGCCGAGCCCCATCAGCCCGGCGATGAGGGTGGAGGCGTAGGCGAGGCCGGCGGTCAGTGCCAGCCACTTGCCGGCGCCGCGTCCCAGCTCCCCGATGGCCGGGGTGATCAACCCGACGATGATCAGCGGGATGGAGAAGCTCAGGAACTGGCCGAAGATGTCGTTGAAGGTGACGAAGATCCGGGTGGCCCAGGTGGGTAGGAGCGATCCCAGCAGGATCCCCAGCGCAATGGCAACCACGATCCGGGGCAGGACCCCGAACCTGAACCCGGTGCTCTTCTCTGTGCTCATTCCTGAACCGTAGTGGATGAGTGCAGCGAGGTGGACCGGGTTCCAAAAGTGTCTGCATCGCCCAACGTCTGGTGCCACGTCAGCTGGCCGTCCCCTATCGAGCGTTCTGGTCTTGCCACGCTCAAGGCCTATGTCGAGGCGCTCGGTGGCACTGTCGAGGTCATCGTCATCTTCGGTGATCGCAAGATCGTTCTTGATCCCCAGGGGTAAGGTTTCTTCTGCCGGCCTGGCTGCGCACACCGACGAACTGGCCGAGCGTTTGTCGGCGGCCAACGGGGAATTTGGTGCTGGCTGAGATAAGAATAGACTACGTCCCAAACACGCAAAATCGTACTGCATCGACCAGCGCATGAGCTCCGATTGCAGAGCTCAAATCACGCTTTCGTTGCATAATGGCAAACGGCAATCCAAACAACAGTGCCAACACTACGACGCTGCTCAATGTGAAAGTCGTTGCGTCAAAATGTATCAAGACGTGTGGCAGTACCATAATGGCATAGCACAAAAAATTATCGAACTTTGATAACGCCCCATCCTTGATGCAGTAAACGCTCAGCGCAAAGAAAAAGAAACGAAAAATGATCTCTTCTGACACGCCAGCCTTGATCGCACGCAGGAACCACTCGAGTTCGATCGAAAAATTAAATTCCATGGCGGATTTTGCCAAGAGGATATTGATAACTGCCAGCGTCACTCCTGCGATTACCGCGATGCCGACCGTTTTCATTACCTCTTTTATGTTGGCGGCCTTGAACAAGAGGATCTTGTTTTTGCTTTTCTTAAAGACGCTGGCGCCTCCGATGTACGCAACAATAGAACATGCTCCCAAAACAGCATGAGATGGCATGGCTAAACAGCCCAGGGCGATCCCTGCAAAAATATCATGCCTGGATGTATTTTTATTTTTAATAATAAAGATGATCGCTAGCGGCAGCACGACTACAAGCCACAACGCCTTCAGTCTCTCTGGGTTGAGTAAGGTTATGAGCCAGAGAGATATAAATAGTATGTTGATAGTTAGTAGTTTTAGCGTTTGATGCTGACTGGATTCCGATCGCATACTATGATATTTCTTACTCGGTTTTCGCTACTGTAATCAATGAGGTTTATTCATGGGCGGCGCATCAGCCAGCGAAATCCCTAGTCAGAGCACACTTGAGGATGGCCGTGAATAAACCTCAATATACTACCGATGCAGGGAGGCTTGTTCACGGGCAGTACGTCGGCCAGCGAAACCCTTGGTCAGAGCATGCTTGAGGATGGCCATGAATAAGCCTCAGGGTCGGCAAAGTCGGTGGGTGAGGGCGGGGTGCCGGAGCCTGACGGTGATCTGGGGCACACCACCCGTTCGCAGGGTGTTTCAGAGCCTGGGTCCAGGCGATCTCAATGCCCGCCTGACATCCTGGATGTACACGCGTACCGGTATCGTCGAAGGAGCGCCGCCAGCTATGTGCCGCCAACGGTCCTCAGAACATGGCCACCCTACGCGATCTGGCCATCAGCCCCATCCGCATCTTCCACGCCCCCGACGCCCCCAGCGCCACCATCAGAGCCGTGGCAAAACGCCCTACACGAGCCAACAAATTACTACACACCCAATCCACGTAAACCGACTTTGTCGACCTCCTGCAGCCGAACCGTGGTTGTGGAGGGAACTGCGACCTCGCGGCGTGTGGTCACGGGTGCCAGAGGCGGTCCACGGGCATGATGTGGATGCGATCCTCGTGGGTATAGCTCCGGGTTCCGGTGTACAGCGCGACCCCCGCGGCGAAACCGGCACCCAGCACGTCGCGGAGTTTCCGCAGCCCACTGAGGTCTTCTCCGCCCACTCTGCTTGCCGATTTGATTTCGAAGGCCACCACGCGTCCGTCGTCGGTTTCGAGAACGAGATCGACCTCGATGCCGTCGCGGGTCCGCCAGTGTCCCACGGAGACGATCTGCTCCGTCCATGTGGCCTGCGCCAGGATCTCCGAGACGACGAACGTTTCCAGCAGGTGGCCGAACTGCGTCAGGACGGTGGGGTCCCTGCGGGCCAGCTTGTCCGGCGACAGCCGCAGGAGCCGGGCCGCCACACCGGGGTCGATGAAATTCACCTTCGGGCGGGCCGTGGTCCGTTTCGTGAGAGTCCGGTCCCACGGTGGAAGCAACCGGACCAGGAACACGGCCTCCAGCAGACGGACGTAATCGCGAGCCGTTTTCTCGTCAATTCCCAGGCCGTCCGCGAGTTGCGCTCCGCTGAAGATCTGCGAGGTCTGCCCGGCGAGCCGATCAAGGACGACCGGCAGGGTGCGGGCCTGCCGGATGCGGGAAAGTTCCTGGACATCGCGTTCCAGGGTGAGCCGTGTCCACTCGTCGAACCAACGCGAACGGGCCATCGTGGTGCGCGCCGCCAGGGCGAGGGGAAAGCCGCCGCGCACGATCCGTTCGACGTAGTCCCGGCGGGTCGTCGTCGATGCCGACGAGACGGTTGGTGCCTGGGGTTCGTTCAGGAGGGACGTGAGCAGGTCGCCGTTCGAGCGTTCGATCTCGGCCTGCGACAAGGGAAGCACCTGCAGGCGTTGTAGGCGACCCGTTAATGCCTGTGCCGCGCGGGGAAGGGATTCGTGACGGGCCGATCCCGTCAGGACGAACTGTCCGGGGCGGCTCGAACGGTTGAGTCGCGCCTTGATGGCGTCCAATACGGCCGGGGCGTGCTGGTACTCGTCAATCAACACCGAACCGGGAGCGTCGATCATCATGGCCGGGTCGCGTGCCACGGCCGCGCGGACAGCAAGGTCGTCGAGGTCGAGAACCTCCCCGCCGAGGCGCTCGGCCATGGTCCGCAGAAGGGTGGACTTCCCGACGGTTCGGGGGCCTTCGAGGAGCACAACGGGGCTCTCCTCGCAGCGCTCGATGGCGATTGGGAGGATTCTGCGCTCGACAAGGCCTTCCATGTCGTGAATCCTAGTCGAGTTCCGGAACTGCCGGGTCGGGAACTCCGTTTTTGCCAGGCTCCCAGTTCCGTTTCTGCCAGGACCTGAGCTCCGGTTCCGCCGTCGCCTCGGAGCGGGGTCTGTAATATTTGAGTTTCCCTTCAGTAACTTGAGAGGCGGGTGCGATGGGGCGTGGCGACGGGCTGCCGTGGGTGTGGGGCGTGCCCGTGGAACCGGCGGGGTTGCCAACTCCGGAGGTCGCGCCCGGCTCGCGACTCGCGGTTCGCGCCGTCGCCATGGAAGCGCCGCGGGAGGTCGGTTTCCTGTGGCTGTGCCAGATGCGTTGCGCTCCGTACTCTTACGACTGGCTGGACAATTTCGGGCGACGCAGTCCGCGACGGGCCGATCCGTCGCTGACCGATCTCGCGGTGGGGCAGTCGTTCATGACGATTTTCGAGCTGATGGACTTCACCGATGGTGAGTCGCTGACGCTGCGGATGAAGGCAGGTCGTCCGACCCGGATCTTCGGTGCGATCACCCTCAATTACCGCGTCGAAACGATCACCGGGTTTCGCAGCCGGCTGGTCGCGGCGTTGTGGATGCCCCCCATCGGCCGGGTACTGGGAAAGGCCCTGAGGTATCTGCTGGCCTGGGGTGACCTGCTGATGATGCGCAAACAGCTGCTCACCCTCGCCGCGCTGGCGGAACGCGACGCGGGTGGGCGTCGGGGGATCGCACCGAAGATCCGGGTCGGACGACCTGCC
>CAJPNZ010000022.1 GCA_905372155.1 Propionibacteriaceae bacterium | reverse complement strand
GGGCCCGGTCCGTGGCCACGACGGCCCAGCGGGTCAACTCGGGAATGTGGACGGGATCCAGCCCGGCCTCGGCGGTCAGCCCGGCGACCGCCTGCTCGATTTGTTGCCAACTCGGGTGGTGGTCGTAGGCGGTGGGGTAGTGGTGCCGCAGGATCAGCAGGCGTTGCTGCAGCTCCGGGCCGCGCAGCACCAGACCGACATGGGTGCGTCCCTCGATCTCCAGTTCCCACTCGCCGACGTGTTCCCGGACCCGGTTGAGGTCCGCCACCACCGTCGTGCGGCCCACCGACATCTCCTGCGCCAGTTCCTCGATCCTCACGGGCTGGGTGGCGCGGAACAGGCGGGCGACGATGAACGAGGCCCGGGCGGCGGGGTCGTTGAAGGAAGTGCTGGAGGCCAGCCCGGAACGGACGGCCCGGTAGCGGGGCGGGTCGGCCACCAGCAGGCGGTAGCGGCCCTCCACCAGGGTGATGGAGGCGGCCTGGCCGAGCAGTTCCTGCAGTGAGGCCACCTCACCGGCGACGGTGCGGCGGCTCACCCCGAGCAGGGCGGCGAACTCGTCGGCCGAGGTGGCGCGCGTGGATTCCAGCGCGTTGAGGATCTGTGCTGCCCTGCTCACCTCGGCTCCTTTGCTCGTTCGTCGTTGGGGTGGGCATCGGGTCAGGCCTGGCCGGAGCCGTCGCCGCCGAAGAAGCTGTCCCAGGGGACGGCCACGGGCTGGTCCAGGCCGACCACCTCGTAGAGGTGACGCAGCAGCGGGAACCTCTCCGGGGGCACGATGCCGCGTTCGGTCAGGCGGACCACGGCCCTGCCGATCACGACGATGGCCGCGGCGCCCTCCAGGGTCACGCCGGGCATCTGGGCGCGGGCCTGGCTGAAGGTCATCCCCGACCCGACCAGCCGGCCGCACCTCACGTTGCGGCCGCCCATGGAGGTGACGAAGCAGTCGCCGATCCCGGGCAGTCCGATGGGGGTGGTGGGTTTGCCGCCCAGCAGCTCCATGAACTGGATCATCTCCACGGAGGCCTGCCCGAACAGGGCCGCCCCGTAGTTGTAGTTGACGTAACGGTCCCCGGCCGCCTCGCCCATCGCGTCGAGCAGGCCCTGCATGAAACCGGCCCCGAAGGCGTAGCAGTTCTTCGTAGCCGCACACACCTCGACGCCCACGAAGTCGGTGTTGGTCCACACGTGGTAGTGCTCGGTGGCGAACAGCTCGCGCCAGCGCGTCAGGACCTCGGGATCCTCGCCGGTGAACACGACGCTGGTGTGGCGGTGCACCGCCACCTCGCCCGCGATGGAGGGCCCCGCGATCGCGGAGACGCTCACCCGGGAGCGCAACTCCTCGGGGAGGCGGGAGGCGAGTGCCCGGGGCAGGATGGTGAGGTTGCCGTCGTCGTCGGCCTGCATGCCCTTGGCGAGGGCTATCACGTGCATCCCGGGACGCAGCAGGGAGGCGAACTGGTTGCCGGCCCAGTCAACCCCGAACGAGTTGACCCCGCTCATCACGAACTCGACCCCCTCGAAGGCCCGCGGCGCGTCCTCCAGCTGGTGGGCGGTCACCCCCTCGGGCACCTTCAGGCCCAGGTTCGGGTGGATGCCCGTTTCCTGGATGGATGTGATGATCTCCCGGTCGAGGTGGGTGCCGACTAGACGCACCTCGTGGCCGTTGTCGGTCAGGGGAGTGGCCAGGGCGGTGGCCATGATTCCCGAGCCAAGCACGGTGATGACTGCCATGGTTCCTTCTTCCTCGCGCTGCCTTGCGCGGATCGGCTGGTTTTCCCGACGCTAGTCGGCACAGCCGGAGAAAATCCATGGGAATTGGGCCGGGGTTCTGCACACGGGTTGCGATGAGTTGGCCTAATCCGTCGTCACCCGACCCGGGGAGGTGAGGTCACAGGTGTTTGAGGGCCTCCCGACGGCTCAGCCCGCTGAGCCGCGATCCGCGCGTCTCCACGAAGGCCTTCACCCAGTCCGGGTCGACGCGGGCGTGCTGCCGCAGCGCCCAGCCGATGGCCTTGCGGATGAAGAACTCGGAGCCGTGCTGCGACCCCTCCAGGTTGGAGTCGATGGAGTGGCTGAGTAGTTCCAGGTCGGTGGAGGTCTTGCGCTGCAGCTGGCAGATGATGGAGATGCGACGCAACCACAGGTCGTCTCCCGTGGCCCAGTCCCACACCACGGCCCGCGCCCCGGGGGTGGTCGCGACCACGTTCTCCACGAGGGGAGAGGCGATCCCGTCGACGACATCCCACCACGCCCCGGTCGTGGCGAGGTGCCGGTACAGCTCCAGGGCGCCGAGGTCCTGCCAGTCGCGGGCGTCGCGGTGGCCGGCGATCTCAAGCGCCGCGTACCAGTGTTCCCGGTGCGTGACCTCGTCCCACAGTTCCCGGATGGCCCGCTCCCACTGGTCGCGGCCGGCCAGGGGGTGTTCCTTCAGCAGCCTCTTGGTGATGCGCCGCACCTCGGGCAGCCGCACCCCGTGGAAGGGCAGCGCCGACTTCATGTAGGCCTGCTCCCGGGCGGCCTTCCCGGGATCACCGGCGGCGGCGAGCGCGCCGCGGATCTCGTCGACGAGCTGTACGGAGGTCATGGGGGTCAATCTACCCGCGCGGACATCGATTGCCGCTTTCCTCGACGAACCGCCGGCGAGGATCCGAAGGGCCGGGACCGGGCGGTTTCGCTTGCCCACTCGTCATCTGCCTGCGCTGTAGCGCTGGCTTTCGACGGTTGGGCTGGCGGATGGCGGGAAGGCCAGCCGATCGCGTGGCTTGATGCGCCGGTCGTGAACCGGGGTCCGTGATCCGGAGGGCCCGGCGGTCCGTTCAACCGCCTGCAAATCCTGTAAAGCCGGTCTTGACAGAAGCGGTGATGTAAACCTAGCCTTTACGCATGTTGACCGACGATGTGACCGCCGAAGAGCTAGTGAAACGTCTTCGGAAGATCAGCTCCCTGGTGGCGGCAGAACTCGCCGCCGCCGACGATCCGGACGCCCCCGGGGGCGACATGACCCATTCCCTGGCCGCCGTGCGCTCGCTCCAGTCGCTGACCGACGAGATCCTGGCCCGGCTCGTCACCGCGGCCCGCGGGAGGGGGGTCACCTGGCAGGCCATCGGCGATGCCCTGGGAACCAGCCGCCAGGCAGCCTTCCAGCGTTTCGGAAACCCGACCGACCCGAGAACAGGAAAACCCATGAAGAAACCCACCGATTCCGAATTCCGCACCGCCGTCGAGAAGGCGGAGGCATTCCTCGACGCCATCGAGAAACATGAATGGCAGAAAGCAGAAGAACTGGCCGGCCCGCGCGCCGGATGGCAGCTCGACGCCGAACGGCTGGCCGACGCCTGGGCGCAGGTGATTGCGCTGGGCGGGGAGCTCGA
Source organism: Propionibacteriaceae bacterium (assembly GCA_905372155.1). Classification (GTDB taxonomy): domain Bacteria; phylum Actinomycetota; class Actinomycetes; order Propionibacteriales; family Propionibacteriaceae; genus Arachnia. The sequence continues at coordinate 30,716 of CAJPNZ010000022.1, read as the reverse complement.
ACGGCGCGGCACCCCGACCCCTCTGGCCCTGTCGGGAGGGGTCGTCGTGGTGGAGGAACCCCTCCACATGGAGGCTGCCGACCTCGTGGCCCGCGTCAGCTACAACCGCGACGGCGACATGGTTGGCCTGTGGTTCCTGCCCTCGGGGCAGGCGCTCGCGGGAGAGGAACGGCAATGACCGCTGCCGGGCGACGGGGCGTTCACGTGCGGGCGGTCGGCGTGTTCCTGCTGGTGAGCTTTGGGGCGGCCCTGCTCCTGGACTGCGTCGTGGCCGCGACCGGCGGGCTGGGAACACCACAGGCCAAGGTGATACTGACGCTCCGGATGTTCACCCCCGCCCTGGCCGCCTGGGTGGTCTGCCGGTTCATCACCCACGAGTCCTGGCTGCGGGAGAGCGGGCTCGCCCGGCGACCACCCGGTTCCGGGGGGCGTCCCGGTTGGCTCCGGATCCTCGGTTTCGCGACGATCGGGGTCGGCGTCGTGGTGGCCGCGCTCGCCCTGCTGCTGACGCTGGTCATCGGCGCCGGGGGGTTCAGTCCGGACTGGGCCCTGACCTCGTTCACGAACAATCTGCGCGGCATCGCCCCGGGAGGGCCGCCGCCGCCCGTCGCGGTGATCTGGGTCCTCATGGTGGTGGCGAACGTGTTCGCCGCGTACACGGTCAACGGCCTGGTCGCCCTGGGGGAGGAGACCGGGTGGCGTGGCTGGCTCCAGTCGGCCCTCGAACCCCTGGGCCGAAGGCGGGGAATCGTGCTCACCGGCGTGATCTGGGGTCTGTGGCACGCGCCCCTGATCGTCATGGGCTACGAGTACGGCGGCAGGCTCCCCGCGGCGGCCGGCATCGCCCTGTTCACCTGCCTGTGCGCAGGACTCGGAACGCTGCTGTCCTGGCTTCGGGTTCGCTCCGGCAGCGTCCTGCCGGCCGCCATCACCCACGGTGCGTTCAACGCCTTCGCCCCCCTGCCCGCGATACTGGTGGCGCCCGGCGACGGCCTGGACCCGGTCCTGGTGGGCCTGATCGGCTGGCCCGCGGTGGTGCTTTTCGGCTTCCTGGCGGTCCTGTTGCTGAGCGGTTCGTGGGCCGGGCGAACCGGTGCCGTACAGGGGGCGCCGTCCTGAGGGTTGGGCCTCGGCCGTCGACTTGTGCTTCTCGCGAAGGGCCGTGTAGAGTTTGCCGACGGCTGGCCCCTATAGCTCAGTAGGCAGAGCGTCTCCATGGTAAGGAGAAGGTCTGCGGTTCGATTCCGCATGGGGGCTCTGTTCTTGCCCGGGAGTTCTTGGGCGAGAACATTCGACGGGGTAGCTCAGTCGGTAGAGCAAGCGGCTCATAATCGCTGTGTCGCGGGTTCAAGTCCCGCCCTCGTCACCACACAACCGAAGCCAGCGCGCATCCGCGCCACTACACCGAGGGAAACTGATCATGGCCAAGAAGGGGCAGGACGTCCGTCCGAAGATCACGCTTGCCTGCACCGAGTGCAAGGAGCGCAACTACATCACCAAGAAGAACCGCCGCAACGATCCCGACCGGATCGAGCTCAAGAAGTACTGCCCGCGCTGCCGCACCCACCGTGCGCACCGCGAGACCCGCTGAGCCGCACCCTTCCACTGAGGGCCGCACCCGCAAGGGGCGGCCCTCAACGTTTTCCCGGTAGCCTTCCTTCATGCCGATTTCCGCCGAGCACGCGGGCCGGACCTATCCCCCGGCTCCCGCCTACCGCGTCAGCCGCGCAAAGATCGCAGAGTTCGCGCGCGCCATCCAGGACGAGAACCCCGCCTACTTCGGCGACCATCCCATCGCCCCGCCGACCTTCGCAGCCGTCATCGCGGCCCAGGCGTGGGGCTCCCTCTTCGGCGATGAGGAACTGGGCCTGGCCCTGCACCGCACCGTCCACGCCGACCAGACCTTCGACTTCCACCGTCCCCTGCGCGAGGGCGACGACGTGGTGGCCCGGCTCACCATCGAACGGGTCCGCAACCGCGGCAACCTGGACATGGTCACGATCCTGGTGGCGCTGACCGTCGACGGCGAGGCGGTCTGCGACGCCCGCTCCACCCTGATGCACACCCGCGAGGAGGCCCCCCATGACTGAACGCGAGATCCAGGTGGGACAGGAACTCCCGGCCCTGGAGATCCGGGTCACCAGATCGGTGGTGGTGCGCTACGCCGGCGCCTCCACGGATTTCAACGAGATCCACTTCTCCGACCGCCACGCCCGCGCCATCGGCCTGCCCGGTGTGCTGGCCCACGGCATGTGGACGATGGGCGCCGGGCTCGGCCTGATCACCCGCTGGATCGGCGACCCGGCCCGCATCGGGCGCTACTGCGTGAGGTTCACCCGCCCCGTGGTGGTTCCCGACACCGACGAGGGCACGCTGGTGCGTTTCACCGGGACCGTCGCCGCCGTCGCCGACGGGGTGGCCACCGTCAACCTGACCGCGACCTGCGGCGGCGACGCGGTGCTGGGGGCCGCGAAGGCGGAGGTGCGCATTGACTGAACCGCTCGCGAACCACACCACCTTCCGGCTCGGCGGGCCCGCGCGGCGCTTCGTCGAGGCGACGACCGAAAAGCAGCTCGTCGACACCGTCGCCGACTGCGACTCCCGGGGCGAACCGGTCCTGGTCCTCGGCGGCGGCTCCAACGTCCTGATCGCCGACGAGGGCTTCGACGGCACCGTGGTCAAGGTCGCCACCCGGGGGGTCCGCGCCGAGGCCGCGGACTGCTCCGGAGCCCAGCTGGAGGTCGCCGCGGGGGAGGTCTGGGACGAGCTCGTCGCCCGGGCCGTGGCAGCGCAGTGGTCCGGGATGGAAACCCTCTCCGGGATACCCGGGTCCGTGGGGGCCGTCCCGATCCAGAACGTCGGTGCCTACGGGGCCGAGGTGGCGACCCTCATCCAGCGGGTCCGCACCTGGGACCGGGCCGAGGGAGCCATCCGTACCTTCGCGGCCGCCGAGTGCGGCTTCGGCTACCGCGACTCCCGCTTCAAACGTGAGAAAGGACGCCACCTGGTGCTGCGCGTCGACTTCCAGCTGCCGCTCGGGGAGCTGGGACAGCCCGTCCGCTACCCCGAACTGGCCCGCGCCCTCGGCGTCGAGGTGGGGCAGCGCGCCCCCGCCGCCCGGGTGCGGGAGACCGTGCTCGCCATCCGGCGGAGAAAAGGCATGGTCCTGGACGCGAACGACCACGACACGTGGTCCGCCGGTTCCTTCTTCACCAACCCGATCCTCACCCCGGGGCAGGCGGCCTCCCTGCCCGCGGAGGCTCCCCGTTTCCCCGCGGGGGAGGGGGTCAAGACCAGCGCCGCCTGGCTGATCCAGCACGCTGGATACCCCGCGGGCCACGGCTCAGGCCCGGCACGGCTGTCCACCCGGCACGTGCTGGCGCTCACCAACCGCGGGTGCGCCACCACCGCCGACGTCCTAGCTCTCGCCCGCGAGATCCGCGACGGGGTTCGGGAACGTTTCGGCATCACCCTGGTTCCCGAGGTGAACCTGGTCGGCGTGAGCATCTGAGCAGGGATTTCGGACCTTGCCGGGTATGCGGTAGGGTATGGGTCTGGCGAGGTCGGCCGCGCCTCGTGCCAAGGCGTGCGGCCGCGTCGAAGGGTAGTAGCTCAACTGGCAGAGCAGCGGTCTCCAAAACCGCAGGTTGGGGGTTCGAGTCCCTCCTGCCCTGCGAAGCAGATGCTTCCAACGCCTGCCACCCAGTGGGTGGGCAGGCATTTCGTTTGTTGACCGAAAGGGACCGCGCGTGAGCGACGACAAGACTCGGCAGGACGGGGACGAGCTCCCCGAGGCTGACCCCGTCGCCGACGACGAGGTGATCGACGAACTGGAGGACCAGTTCGACGAGGACTCCTCCGAGGACGGCGCGGAGGACGACGACACCGAGAAGGCCGGCGGGAAAACGTCGAAGGTGGTGGCCCGCAAGACCGCGAAGGCCCCCGTGAAGAAAACGACGGCCACCAAGAAGCGCGCCAAGGCCGAGCGTGATGAGTACGACCCCTACAGGGCGAAGAACCCGGCGCAGTTCGTGCGCCAGTCCGCGGCCGAGCTCAAGAAGGTCGTGTGGCCCAGCTGGGGGGAACTCACAGTGCTGTTCTCGGCGGTCCTGCTGTTCGTGTTGTTCATAATCGCCTACGTCATGCTTCTCGACAACGGCTTCGGCTGGGCCCTGCTCAGCCTGTTTGGAGGAACCCCCAGTGAGTGAGAACACCGACGACTTCGAGATCGACCTGGGGGAGCTGCCCACCTCCAGCGACGAGGTCGAGATCGACCTCGGCCCGCTCGACGAGGAGAACGAGCCCCAGGAAGAGATCACCCTCGCCGACGAACCGGAGGATGACGAACCCGAACAACCCGAAACCGACGACGCCACCGCCGAGGCCGTCGCGAAGCTCCGGGAGGAACTGGAAGCCAAGTTCGGCGAATGGTACGTCATCCACACCTATTCGGGTATGGAGAATCGGGTCAAGCAGAACCTCGACTCCCGGGCCGCATCCCTGAACATGGAGGACTACATCTTCGAGACGATCGTTCCCACCGAGGAGGTCGTCGAGGTGCGTAACAACACCCGCAAGACCGTCACTCGCTGCGTGCTGCCCGGCTACGTGCTGGTGCGGATGGAGCTGACCGACGACTCGTGGGCGACGGTGCGCCACACCCCTTCCGTGACCGGTTTCGTCGGTCACGGCCAGACCCCCATCCCGCTCAGCCTGGACGAGGTGGTCAGCATGCTGACTCCTTCCGTCGTCGCGAAGGCGGCCTCCAAGGCCTCCGCTGCCGTGGCGCGCGCGAAGAAGAAGGTGGAGATCGTCGACTTCGCGGTCGGCGACTCCGTGATGGTGACCGACGGCCCCTTCACCGGGGTGCACGCCACGATCACCGAGATCAGCGCCAACCAGCAGCGGTTCCGGGCTCTCGTCGAGATCCTGGGTCGCGAAACCCCCGTCGACCTGGAGTTCAAACAGGTCGAGAAGGTCGGTTAGGTTCCCGCCTTTCCGGGACCCTACAATGGCGCGTTGCGTCGCGATCCGGGTGCGCCCGGCGTGACCGTTCCAAATCCAAAACCATAAGGACCCAACATGCCTCCCAAGAAGAAGGTCGCAGCCCTCGTCAAGGTTGCCCTGCAGGCCGGCTCCGCCACCCCTGCGCCGCCGGTCGGCACCGCCCTCGGCCCGCACGGCGTCAACATCATGGAGTTCGTCAAGGCGTACAACGCCGCGACGGAGTCCCAGCGCGGCAACGTCATCCCCGTCGAGATCACCATCTACGAGGATCGCACGTTCACCTTCATCACGAAGACCCCGCCCGCTGCCGAGCTGATCAAGAAGGCCGCCGGAATCCAGTCGGGTTCGGACAACCCGCTGAAGAACAAGGTGGGCAAGCTCACCAAGGATCAGGTGCGCGAGATCGCCACGATGAAGCTGCCGGACCTCAACGCCAACGACGTCGAGGCCGCCTGCAAGATCGTGGAGGGCACCGCCCGCTCCATGGGCGTCACCGTCGAGTGACGCACCCCCTGGCAGGGAGATCACTCCCGCACCAGAACTGGTGGATCAGCCTGCGAGGCTGAGGACAAAGAACGGAACCAGAAGATGAAACACAGCAAGGCCTACAAGGCCGCCGCCGAGAAGCGCGACGGCTCCCAGCTGCACACGCCCGAGGCGGCGGTGAAGCTGGTCAAGGAAATGGCTTCGGCCAAGTTCGACGAGACCATCGAGGTGGCGGTGCGTCTCGGCGTCGATCCCCGCAAGGCGGATCAGATGGTGCGCGGCACGGTCAACCTTCCCAACGGCACTGGCAAGACGGCTCGGGTCCTCGTCTTCGCCTCCGGTGAGAAGGCAGAAGCCGCGATCGCAGCGGGCGCCGACGAGGTCGGCGTCGACGATCTCGTCGAGAAGATCTCCGGCGGCTACCTCGATTTCGACGCCGTCGTCGCCACCCCCGACATGATGGGCAAGGTCGGCCGGCTGGGCCGTATCCTCGGCCCGCGCGGCCTGATGCCGAACCCGAAGACCGGCACCGTCACCACGGACGTGGCCAAGGCCGTCTCCGACATCAAGGGCGGCAAGATCGAGTTCCGCGTGGACCGGCACGCCAACCTGCAGTTCATCATCGGCAAGGCCTCGTTCACCGAGCAGCAGCTCGTCGAGAACTACTTCGCGGCGCTGGAGGAGATCCTGCGTCTCAAGCCGGCCGCTTCCAAGGGCCGCTACGTGAAGAAGGTCGCGATCTCCGCCACCATGTCGCCCAGCGTCCTGGTCGACGGCACGGTCACCAAACCGGTCGAGTGAACCACTGACGACGAAGGGGCGGGCACCATCCGGTGTCCGCCCCTTCCGCATCGCCTGGAAGGCGAGGAAGGGACGAGCCGGGCCGATCGATTCATGGCATGCCCGGCGTTGTGTGGTGATGCTCGGAAGGTCGATCGGGCCGCTCGGTGAGTTGTCGGTGGGGTGAGGCAGCCGGTTTGTTTCTCCCGGGGCGAGTTCTGTGACGCGGCATCGCCGTGGGCGCCCTGCGGGGGGAGACCGCGGATCGCGATGCGCCGGGTCACCTCATCTTCCCGTAGCGCTGCTGGAACTTCTCGACGCGTCCCGTGATGCTGAGCCTGCGCGCTTTGCCCGTGTAGAAGGGGTGGCTGTCGGCGGTTATCTCCACGTCGACCAGGGGGTAGGTGTTCCCGTCGCTCCACTCGATCGTCTGCCTGGAGGTCATCGTCGAACGGATCAGGTACATGGTCCGGGTGGTGATGTCGCGGAAGACGACGGGGTGGTAGTCGGGGTGGATGCCTGGTTTCATCGTGGGCCTTCCGGGATCGGACTTGAACTTCAATTGCGACTCATTATCATTATCGGTGATTGTTCGTGCAACCCGAGGAGTCCCATGTCGCGTCACTGCCAGGTCACGGGGGCCGCGCCCGGTTTCGGGCGCAACGTCCCCTGGTCGAGGAAGAAGACCAACCGCCGTTTCAACGTCAACGTCCAGACAAAGCGTTACTGGGTGCCCTCCTTGGGCCGAAGGATCAGGCTCACGGTCTCCGCCAAGGGCATCAAGGTGATTGACGCCCGGGGCATCGACGCGGTGGTCGCGGACCTCATCGCCCGGGGAAGGAAACTCTGAGATGGCCAAGAAGAACGATCTGCGTCCGCTGATCAAGCTGCGCTCCACCGCGGGAACCGGCTACACCTACGTGACCCGGAAGAACCGCCGCAACGATCCCGACCGGATCTCGCTGCGCAAGTACGACCCCATCATCCGGCGCCACGTCGAGTTCAAGGAAACCCGCTGACGGCCAGGCGCTCCAGGATCACCCAGAACGAGCGGCGCAGGCGGATCGCTGCCCAGCAGGGGAAAACGGGTCGCGCTCAAGACCGTGATTGCCGGTCCCTCCGCCGGACCGCCGGCATCGTGACGTGCTGTTTCCCGCTCCCCTGCGCAGGGCTTCAGCTCCACAGAGCCGAGAGAGGCAGCGCCCACAGATCGTCGCCGAAGCTGGCGGGGCGGTCAATGGGCGCGAGAACCACGCCCCTTGTCAGACGGGGACCGAGTTTGTCCTTCAGGAATCGCAGCCCGGCGAGGTGAGAGCCCGTGACGGTTCGGCTGGCCTTGACCTCGATCGCGATCAGCCGCGAATCGTCGACCTCCAGGACGAAATCGACCTCCTTCTGGTTGCGGTCACGGTAGTGGTGGATGCGGTATCGGCTCCTGCTCCACTGCTGCTGGGCGTGCAGCTCACCGGCGACCAACCCCTCCGTCAGGGCCCCGAGCTGCTGCATACCGTGCGGGATCGTGGTCAGGGCGGCCGGGGACGCGTCGCACAACCACGCGGCCAGCCCGGAGTCCAGCACGGAAACCTTCGCCCGTCCGATCTCTCGTTTCGTGAGGTTGGTCTCCCACGGTCTCACGTGCAGGATGAGGAACAGCCTGGCCAACACGTCCAGGTAACTCGTCACCGACGATGCCGCGAGCCCCGCATCCTGGGCCAGACGCGCCTTGACCAGTTCGCCGGACTGGTGGGCGGCGAGCAGACGGAGCACCGTGAGCAGGCGTTCAGGGGTGAGGCGAGAGCCATCAGCGAGGGCGTCGACGCGGACCAGCCGCTCGACGTAGTTGCGGTACCACTCCGCCCGCAGCCGTGGTTTGGCGTTGTGAACCGCAGGGAAACCACCTGCTGTCAGAAGATGCGCAAGGCCGGCGTGGGTCAGTGGCTCAGCGGGAGCCGGGAAGTCGTGAACTCCCGTGGCTTCGAGCAGTCTGTCAACCAGTGTTCCCGACGCAGCTGTGCCCCGGACCTCGGCCTGGGTCAGCGGGCACACGGTCACCGACAGTGCGCGTCCGGCGAGTGAATCCTTGTCGCCACGTACCCGCGCGAAATCCGATGATCCCGTGAGGATGAAGCGACCTGGTCGACGATCGGCGTCAACATTGGCCTTGATCGCCAGAGACAACGAAGGCAGGCGCTGGAACTCATCGATGATGAGGACACCATCACCTGCCTGAGCGGCGAATCCCACCGGATCGTTCCGGGCGTAGTCCAAGGTCTGGGGGTCGTCGAGGTTCACCGTGATGGCGTTTGGCCGCAGCATCCGCGCCAGAGTTGACTTGCCCGTTTGTCTGGCCCCTTCCACGACCAGGACCGGGCTGAAGCCGAGGAGTTCCTCAGCCCGTGGCTGGATGGCTCGTTCAATCAGCCGCGACATGGAGGAAGCCTATCCGAGAGGCGGCGAAACCGCAGATTTGCTGTGATGCAGGTCGTCGTTTCGCTGTGATCGATCCCGTAGGTTTGCTGGCCTCTGTGCATCGCTTCGGCAGGCTCGCCGGTGGCTGGCAAGAAATGGGCCGGCGTCGTGATCGAGGGAGGTCGGGCAGGTGCTCGGGACGGAGGCGTGATGCGGTGTGCCTACGGCCCGAGCAGCGCAAGGGGGATCACCGCCACGCCGTCTCTCCGCCGGTAGGCGGTGGTTCCCGTTGTGAGAACCATCAGGTCGGACACGTCCTCGGGCAGGCGGGAGCGCAGCCAGACGAGGTGCTGAACATCCGGGTCCGTCACCGAGGCGGTCAGTTTCACCTCAATGGCGACGATGCGCCCGTCGCGGGTCTCGGCGATCAGGTCGATCTCGTGATCGCCGTTGCGGGTGCGCAGATGGCCCACGCGGGCCCGTGCCGCCTCGGCGGCCACCCGTACGGTGAGGGTGGCGAGGGCTTCGAACAAGGGGCCGGCGAGGTGGGAATGGCGAGGGGTGGTCATGGAGGAGGCGGTCGCGCCCAGCAGCGAGGCCGCCAGGGCGGGATCGGCCAGTTGGTGTTTCGGCGCCTGCTGCAATCTGGTGAAGGGGTTGCGGCTGGGGCTCCAACCAGGAACCGGGTCGAGCAGCCAGAGCTGGGTGAGGCGATCACGGTAGGTCTGGGTGGTGTCCCGGGCCGGTTGTTGGCCGTCGCCGCAGGTAGTGGTGTCAAGAAGCTTGGAGTAGCTGGTGGTGGTGGAGGATGCGGCGGCGTATGCCGCGAGCCAGCGGCGCAGCGTTTCGGGCCGGCACACGCCATAGCCCAGATCCGGCAGGTCACGATCAATCACGCGCTGGATGTAGGTGGCGAGTTGTTCGGTTCGCAGGTCGGGACCAAGACCCATGATGCCGGGAAACCCGCTTGCCGAGATGGCGTCCAGATAGTCCGCCAGGCAGTACGACGTGTGGCCTTCGATCTCGGCCGAGCAGGGTGGTTCTGCCGTCAGCAGGGAGGTGAGTGAGATGGTGGGGACGAGCTGCCCACGTTCGTGGAGGGCCATGGGGCGCATGCGCAGCGACAGGATGCGCCCTGCGCCGCTGTGGGTCCCCTGCGCCGTGGCGGGGGTGGCGGATCCAGTGAGCAGGAAGCTGCCCGGACCTGCTCCGTTGTCCACCTCCCTGCGAACGAGATCCCAGACCTCGGGCATCCGGGACCATTCATCGAGCAGCGTCGTTCCCGGCCGGCGGATTCCGTCGGGATCGGCCTCGACGAGGGCGCGTTGGTCTGGGCGATCCAAGAGGAAAACCTTCGTGGCGCGCTGAAGCGCCGTGCCGGTCTTCCCGACCCCTTTCGCCCCGTCCAGCGCAATGGCGGGCGCTTGGGGGAGGAACGTGTCCAGCAGCTCGTCCACGGTGCGACGAAGATACATGACCACCCTTATTCGACATCCAGCAGGTAATCTAGTCGACATCCAGCAGGTGATCTAGTCGACATCTAGCAGGATGAGTGTCTTTTTGACGCGTGATGCCGGGCCACTGGAGGCGGATCGGGGTACGTCAGGTCAAGCCGGAGGATGGGTCGGGGGGCGTAGTGACGCCGTCAAAGGTTCGTCGTGTCGGTGGCGCAGACGCGGAGGCGATGCCCGTCGGGATCGGTGGCGACGAAGGTGTAGCCGAAGGCGAGCTCGGTGGGTTCCAGGGCCATGGGGAAGCCGAGCTCGCTCCAGGATCGGTGAAGGCGGTCGACGTCGTCTCGGGTGGCGTTGCTCATGGAAAGTTCGACGCTGCCCGGGGCACCCACGGCCTCCGGATCGATGCCGTCGCGGGCCTGCAGGCCGAGGGTGACATCCTCCGTCAGGGCGAAAACCGCGAAGCCCTCGAAGGTTTCGACGGGTTCCTCGCCGAGGGCCCGGCGATAGAACGCGGTGCTGGCATTCACGTCCTCGACGTAGAGGATGACGCTGGTTGGGGTGAAGACCGTCATGAGAGATTTCCTTGTCGCTCGGGATCTGGTTTGTCGCCTGAGAAGGTACGGGCCGTTGGTGACATCTCCTGTCATGTTCGTGTGACAGTCTCGGATTCATGAGGGCGGATCGGTTGTTGTCGATGATCTGGTTGTTGCGTGCCCACGGCGGTCTCTCGACCGGGGAACTGGCGCGACGACTGGAGGTCTCGCGCCGTACGATTCTGCGGGACGTGGAGGCGCTGTCGGCTGCCGGGGTCCCGGTGTACTGCCAGCGCGGTCCCGGGGGAGGGGTCAGGTTGTTGCCGGGGTATCGCACCGATGTGACCGCGTTGAGCGGGGATGAGAGCCGGGCGCTGTTCGCGGCGCTCTCGTCATGGGGTGCTGACGCGATGGGATTGAGCGCGGCCTTTGTTTCGGGGGTTCGCAAGCTGCTCGCCGCTGTCCCGGATGCCCATCGCAACCGGACGGCGGCCGCGGCGTCGCGGATCGTGATTGACCCGAACGGCTGGCTGCCCCAACCTGATGCCCTGCAACCCGGTGAGGTGTTCGCGACGTTGCAGGCAGCCGTGTTCGCGCGGAAGAAGGCGCGTCTCGATTACCGGTCGTCCCGGGCGGTCGTGCAGGATCTGGTGGTGGAGCCGCACGGGCTGGTGAGCGCGGGCAGCGACTGGTACCTGTGCGCAACCAGCGACGAGCGCATGCGGTTCCTCAAGGTGGCTCGCATTCGGACCGTCACCCTGCTCGCAACGCCCTGCGCGGACGATGCGGTGGATGTTGCCGCGGCCTGGAAGCGGCATCGTGCCCGCTTCCTCGACCGGTTCACCCCAGTGGTCGTGACCGGGTGGCTCCGGGCGGATCGGTGGGAGGATGCCCGGGAGTGGGCCATCCGTGTCGACGAAACCGAGCTGGGTGACGATCCGCCCGCGGGGAAGTGGCATCCCGCGAGTCTGGAGTTCATGGACGATTTCCATGCGCTCACGATCCTGCTTCGCCTTGGCCCCGGCATCCGCGTCGAGGCGCCGATTGAGATCAGGAACAGGCTGCTGACCCACCTGGACCGGATCACGGAGCTCTACCATCGCTGAGCCATCCGTGAGATGTCCGTGCCCGGGTCTCGTCGCGTGGGTTGCTCACCGTGTCCCGGGAGAAAAAGTTTCTTGCTTTCCGGCCTGGATCCCGGCCCAAATCCGATCGGGAAATATGACGTAAAAGGTTGCCGTCAAAGAACCACGCTGTAATGATTGAAGCGGAGGTGGCCCGACGAAAAGTGGCGCAGACGGTTAGGCAGCAGGGCCGTCGGGCCAGTGAGGTGACCTCTTGTTTGAGAAGGCAAACACCAGATCGATCGAACCCAGTGCAAGGAGGCAAAATGAAGGGTTACGCGATGCTCAGGATCGGCGAGGCCGGATGGATTGAGAAGGAGGACCCGAAGTGCGGGCCGATGGACGCGATCTGCCGCCCGATCGCCCTGGCTCCGTGCTCCTCCGACATCCACACCGTCTACGAGGGTGGCGTGGGGGAACGCCACAACATGATGCTCGGCCACGAGGCGGTCGGTGAGGTCGTCGAGGTGGGATCCATGGTCAAGGATTTCAAGGTCGGCGACCAGGTGATCATCCCCGCCATCACCCCCGACTGGTCCTCGGTGGCCGCCCAGGAAACCTACGCCATGCACTCCGGTGTTCCGCTCGGCGGCTGGAAGTTCTCCAACACCAAGGACGGCGTCTTCGCCGAACTGATCCACGTCAACGACGCCGACGGCAACCTGGCCCACCTGCCAGAGGGGATCTCCCCCGAGGTCGGCGCGATGCTATCCGACATGGTCACCACCGGACTTCACGGGGCTGAGCTCGCCAACATCGAACCCGGTGATGTCGTAGCGGTCATCGGAATCGGTCCGGTGGGCCTGATGTCCGTGGCCAGCGCGTCCGTTCTCGGCGCGGGCCGTCTGTTCGCCGTCGGATCGCGGCCCAAGTGCATTGAGGTCGCCCAGGAATACGGCGCAACCGACATCATCAATTACCGCGAGGGCGGGATCGTTGAACAGATCATGGAGGCCACCAAAGGTCAGGGCGTCAACCGGGTGATCGTCGCCGGGGGAGACCTGGACACCTTCCAGCAGGCCTTCGACATCCTGAAGGTGGGCGGTCGGGTAGCGAACGTCAACTACCTGGGGGAGGGCGAGAACATCAAGATCAGCCGCGAGTCGACCCTGGTGGGCATGGGCCACAAGCACTTCGTCGGCGGCCTCACTCCCGGCGGTCGCAACCGCATGGACAGGATGGCCAACCTCGTCCTGGCCGGGCGCATCCACCCCGAGAAGATGATCACCCACCGCTTCACCGGGATCGAGCACGTAGAGGACGGCGTGGAACTCATGCGCACCAAGCCGCGCGACCTCATCAAACCCGTCATCCTGGTGTGAGGGACTCCTCCCGACGAGGGGCTTACCGGAGCCCGTCAATCCGGGCCCTGAGACAGCACCCAGAGACCGGTTGGGCCGGCCCACAGGCTTCAGTGGGCCGGCCCAACCGGTCTCCGGGGACAGCGGCCTGTCAGGGGTTGCGGTTTCCTGCGGCGTAGGGGGCCTCCGGGCAGATGTCCAGGACCTCCCGTTCGGGTCCGATCAGGGCCTCCTCGTGCTGGCAGTGCCAGCGGCTGCCCTCCTGGATGCCCGGGACGGTGTGACCGTCCTCTATCACGTCGCCCTCGCGCATCAGGTAGACGCCGGTGTTGTACAGCAGCCTCGAGACCTCGTCCGGGTCGAGCCCCCGGAAATGGCATTGGAGATCGGGCACCCCGAAGATGCCCAGCCCGCGGGTGTCCATGAGGGAATCGTCGTCGCTGTTGCTGATCCTGAAGAACCGCACGTTGAAGAAGCCGTAGTAGGTGTAACCCTCGCGCTGGACCTCCAGCCAGCGGCGGGGCTCGAAGAAGGCGTCGGTGGCGCTGGAATACAGCGCGATCGGGTCGGTGAGCTCCACCAGGGCCGAGGTGAGGGCGCGGAACAGCCGCAGCCGGTCCTCAAAGGCCAGGGTGCGGGCCAGGAACTCGAAGGTGGCCAGGAAGTGACGGCCCCGCGACAGCACGTCCTTGATGTCGGGGAAGTCCCAGCTCTGCTGGAGTGCCGTCTCGTACTTGGCGAGATCGGAGAAGTCCTTGGATGCGGCGAGGAAGGCCTGCGCCGGAACTCCTGACCGGTCCTTGTAGTCGAAGCGGTGCTCGGTGAAGGCGAAGAAGACGGGAGGTTCGCCGTCGCCGATGACGTCCGTGGGGCCGAACTCGCGGGACAGGTACTCGCGCCAGGCACCCACGTCGATGGCCGGTGGGGTCGCGTAGATGCCATTCATGACGAACGGGTCAGGTAGGAAGCGGGGGATTCCTGCATGACTCCTTCTTAACAGACGAAGGGTGCCGGGGCGTGGCACGTCCTTCTGGTTGAAACCGCTAGCATGCTGCCCCGATCGGAAGGAAGCCCATGCTTGTCGACCACATCGTCGTATCCCGCGAGTCGATCAAGAGCAACGACGCGTACGCCGTCATAAAGTCCAACATCTCCATGGTCAACTACCTGCTCGAAGAGGGCGCGGAACCCGGCGAACTGAGTCCTGATGCGCTCGGCTCCTATTACGTCGACTACTACCTGGCAGAGGTCACGAATGGAGGGATCGCGCAGTTCATGTTCAACTGCTGCGGCGAGCACCGGATCCTCGACCACATCACCCGCGCCCTGCCCCTGCTCGGCGCCACCGGGCACGCCGGGCTGTTCTCAGAGGTGCGGGCCGGGTGGGAGGCCATGGATGCAGAGGAAAAACGGGTGTTCCTCGACGGGGGGCTCTTCAACTCCCCGGATCCCTTCGAGGGGCTTTCCGACAGGGTCTACGAACTCAACGGCTCCGAGGATCTGATTGAACTGAACTCCGCTTTCATCAGGAACCACCCCAACCTGGAGGTGATCCGGTTGAAACGCCTGGAGGCTCACCTGGCCGGGATCATCCGGACCATCCCGGACCTGGCGGCCCGGCTCGCGGAACGGGAACGGCTCGCCGAGGAGAACAAACCCCGCTACGCCCGGATCATCGATGTCATCTGCGAGGAATACGGAATGGAACTGGTGCGCATCACCGCCGGGGATCCGGGCTTCATTCACGAGGGTGAGGAACGGGTGGCCTGGCACTTCCTCACCGATCAGGGGCATTACTCGATGGTGGACATGGGAGAGAGGGCAGTGGCGTTCGACGATGACGGCGATGAAATCGCCGTGGTCGACATCGCCCGGGTCCCGGCCGGGTGAGGGGCGCCAGGGCGGGCATCGTTGGCCTTTGACCGGGGATCTGCACTCACCGCGGCACGGCCCGGGCGACAACTCGTCCCCGGTCGAACTCGAAGACCCGGTCCGCCGAGTCGAGGTGCTCCAGGCGGTGAGTGATCTCGATGATGGTCAACCCGGGGAGGTCGCGTTCCAGATTGGTCCGGATGCGGGCCTCCAGGTCGGTGTTCAGGTTGGCCGTGAACTCGTCCAGCACCAGCACCCGCGGGTTCACCAGCAGCGCCCTGGCCAGGCAGAGACGTTGCAGCTGCCCGCCCGAGAGCTCCCGCCCGTCACGGCCCGTCCGGGTCGCCAGGTTATGCGGCATGGCCCGCACCTCGTCGGCCAGCTCGGCGATCGCCAGGGCATGCCACAGGTCCTCGTCGGTGGCATCGGGGGCACCCAGCCGCAGGTTCTCGGCGATGGTGGCATCCAGTACCTGCCCGCGCTGCGGCACCAGGACGACGGCGCGGCGCAGGGACTCGAGGGTGTATTCGCGCACGGAGGTCCCATCGATCAGGATGTCGCCGCCGGTCAGCTCGTCGTAGCGGAGCAGCAGCTGTGCTGCCGTCGACTTGCCCGACCCGCTGGCACCGACGAACACCGTCCGCCCGCCCGCGGCCGCGGTCACCGAAACCCCCGAAAGGGCAAGGTTTCCGGGCATGGCGCCCGGGTAGCGGTAGTCGACGTCGCGCCACTCGATGCTCGGCGGCGCGTCCAGGCGCAGCTCCCGCGGGCCGTCCGATACCGCTTCGGGGGTGTGACACAGCTCCCAGAGCCGCCTGGCCGCGCTCAGCGAGTGATCGAGGTATCCGACGGCGTCCTCCACGCCCCGCGGCCCCTCGAACAGCCGCAGTGACGCCGCCGCCAGGGCGGCCACCAGCAGCGGATCGAGGTGCGCCGAGACGCCGGTCCACACGATCGAGGCCGCGGAGACCAGGGTCAGCGCCAGGTTCGCGCCGCGTCGCAGACCCTTGAAGACCAGCGGCGGCATCGCCGCGTCGCGCACCCGGCAACCGAGTTCGTCGAGTTCCTCGATCCGGCTGCGCTGATGGCCGTAGGAGAGCACCTCGTCGATCCCGTAAACGGAGTCGGTGGCGTGCGCGGTCAGCTGCCCGCGCAGCCGCAGCCCCTCCGCGGTCGAGCGGAGCGACCGCCGTAACCCCACGAACGGCACCACCAGCAACGCGACCGCAACGCAAACCGCCGGGATCGCGACCAGACCCCAGCCCGCCAGCGAACCCACCGTCACCAGGGCGGCGGTCGGTACCACGAAGGCCGATACCACCGGCGCGAAGGTGTGGGCGTAGACCACCTCGATGCGGTCCACGTCGCGGGTCAGCGTCGGCAGCAGGTCGCCGGAACGGTTCCGGAGCACCACGGCCGGCGCCTTCGGCCACAGCGACGCGAAGGCGTGACCCCGCAGCAGCTCCAGGGCCTTGAAGGCGACGTAGTGGCCCGTGAACTGTTCCGCGTAGTAGGCCAGCGCCTTGGCCAGCGCGACCACCACTATCCAGAGCAGCAGCCCACCGATGGGGTGGCCGGATGCGAAGGACGCCACCAGCAGCCCGGCCAGCCCGAACAACACCAGTTCGAGACCCAGGTTGACGCAGCGCAGCACTGAGGAAACCAGCAGCGGCGGATGGACCGGACGGGTGATGCCGGCCAGCCAACGGATCACTCCAAGGGCGTTGGGGGTCTTCATCGGGCAACCGCCGTTTCGAGAGGTAGCAGGACGCCGTCGCGCAGTTCGTGGGCCGCATCGGCGATGGAGAGGAGGGAACGGCGATGGGTGACCATGAGCACCGTCCATTCGGGGCCGATCCCGGCCAGGGCGTCGATGATGGCCGCCTCCGAGACCACATCAACCTGGCTGGTCGGCTCGTCCAGCAGGAGGATGCGACGACCCGACAGGAAGGCCCGGGCCAGGGACAGGCGCTGCGCCTGCCCGCCCGAGATCAGCTGACCGCGCTCGCCGACATCGGAATCCAGGCCCTGCGGCATCCGCTCCACCTCATCGGCCACGTGGGCGCGGCGCAGGGCCTCCCACAGCTCCTCATCGGTGGCCCCGGGGTTCGCGATACGCAAATTGTCGGCGACGGTGCCCGAGAACAGCCACGTGGACTGCGCGACGCAGGCCGAAATGCGGCAGACCTGTTCCGGTTCGAGTGCCCCCAGGTCCCAGCCGTCGAGCACGACCGCTCCCCGCTGGGCGGGCAGAGTACCGCGGAGCAGCGACAGTAGCGTCGATTTCCCGGCCCCGGAAGGCCCCATGATCGCCACCTTGGCCCCGTAGGGCACCTCGAGGTCGAGACCGTTCAGGACGGGCCCGCGACCGTAGTCGTGGTGGACGTTTTGCAGGCTGATGGCGGATTCGGTCGGTGCGGCCCCGGAGGCCGCGGCGGGACGCTCGACGGGGATGTGCGACAGCTGCTGCTCGATGGCGCGCTGCGAGGCCACCCCGCCCATGCCGATGTAGAAGAACCCGGCCACCTGCACCAGGGGCTCCAGCATCAGGGTCAGCAGCAAGGCCACCGAGAGGCCCTGCCCCGGCGTAATCGCACCCGCCGCGAGGCGGGAGCCGATCAGGTGCACGGACCAGCAGATCAGCAGCAGCGAGAAGGCACCATCGAGGACGATGATCACCACCTGGTTGCCCGCCAGCAACCGCATGATGGCCCGGCGGTTGGTCTCGCCCTGGGCGCGCAGCCGTTCCTCGGTCCGCCTGCCCGCGTTCAACAGGCGGATGGGGATCAGGTTGCGCAACGCATCCAGGTACTGCACGGCCAGGCGGCCGCGTTCCTTGCGGGAGGCCGCCGAGACCTTGCGGAACAGGCGCATGAATCCCCAGATCGCCAGGGGAACCAGGGGGCAGGCGGCCATGATCCCGAGGCCCAGCAGCGGATCCAGGGATGTGACGTAGGCCAGGGCGAGGAAAGGAATGGCCAACGCCGCGAGGGTCGCACCCAGGTAGACCTGGCGGTACTCGGACATGCGCTCCGCGTTGTCGGTCATCAGGGTCACCAGCTGGGCGGGGGACGGTCTGCCCGTGGGGACGGGACGACGGTGTCCGCGGCCGCGCCACGGCCGGGGGCCGGGGGCGGTGTGGGCCGCCGGCGTGGCGGAATCGTCGGCCGGAGCGGCGGGACGCACGGCGGCACGGAAATGGGGATCCAGCAACCGGGCCCTGAGACGGCGTTCCTCCTGGCGGGCCGACCAGCCGCCGAGCAGCACCTCGGCGAAGGCACAGCACGCGGCCGCCAGGGCGGCCAACCCGGCCCACAGCCAGCTGGCCGCCTCCACGGGCCGCCCCCCGAGCGCTTCTCCCCAGGCCTGCCCGATGACCACGAGGGCCGTTCCCGTGAATGCCGCGGATCCGATCCGGAGGGCGCCGACGAGCCACGTAGCACGCCTCCCGGATTTCGATACGGATACGTTGCCCATTTCAGTTTCCTTAGGCACGCTTAACCTCCTGCAACACGGTGTCCCAAAGATAGCCGATGCGGTTGTTCATGCCAATACCCCGGAGCGTCCAGGAGTTCGGGAGTCGCGCGGACGGGGGTCCCTCCGTGGGGTGGGTGACCCGGGATATCGACGGGCCGGGCGTGCCGGGGCCGGGCGACGGGCGTCCGTCCGGAACCTGCGGCCGAGCCTGCCCGGCCGCCTTCTGCTCGGCGCGGGCTTCGAAGGCTGAACTTGTGACCTGCTGGATTGTCGCCTAAAATTCCCCGAGCCGAAGACCGCAGGTGACGCAAGTCTCAATTCCTCCGCACGGGGAGCCCGCGCAGGTGACCGCAAGCCAGCAGGCGCCGTTCCTGCCCGCCCCGCGCCACCGGCGTCGGGGTTTCTTTCATCTCCTGGGGTCGAGGGCGACAACAGTTATGGAAGGAGACCCAATGGCGAGGCCGGAAAAGGCTGCCAAGGTTTCGGAGCTGGGACAGAAGTTCACGGACTCCGCGGCCGTGGTGCTGACCGAGTACCGTGGTCTCACCGTCAAGGACCTGCAGGATCTGCGCAGGTCTCTCGGTGATGGTGCCACCTACGCCGTTGCGAAGAACACCTTGGCCCTGCTCGCGGCCAGGGAAGTGGGCATCGAGGGCATCGAGTCGACGCTCGTCGGCCCCACCGCGTTCGCCTTCATCACCGGCGACATCGCCAAGGTGACCAAGGGGCTGCGCGACTTCGCGAAGGCACATCCGTTCCTGGTTATCAAGGGAGGCGTTCTCGAGGGCAGGTTCCTCGACGCCAAGGCGGTCCTCAAGCTTGCCGACCTCGAATCCCGCGAGGTCCTGCTGTCCAAGATGGCTGGCGCCATGAAGGGCAGCCTTGCGAAGGCCGCCGGCACCCTGGCAGCTCCGCTGTCGAAGAGTGCCCGCCTGTTCGGCGCGCTGCAGAGCGCCGCCGAGGAGAACCCGGACCTGATCGGTGGAGCCGGCTCGGCGCCGGCCGCCGAGGCCACGAACGAGGACGCCGCCGCTGGCGACGTCACCCCGGCCGACGAGGCCTGAGCAGCAGCCGCTGCGGAAAAGAAATCCGTCGCAGCGTGACTGCTTGCGATGCTTGATCGAAAGGAACGCCCATCATGGCGAAACTCACCAAGGAAGAGCTCCTTGACGCCTTCAAGGAGATGACCCTCATCGAACTGTCCGAGTTCGTGAAACTGTTCGAGGACACCTTCGACGTCACCGCCGCTGCCCCGGTTGCCGCCGTGGTTCCCGGTGCCCCCGCTGCAGGCGGTGGCGATGCCGGTGCCGCCGAGGAGGCCGACTCCGGCAAGGTCGACGTCATCCTCACCTCGGGCGGCGACAAGAAGATCGCCGTCATCAAGGAGGTGCGCGCCCTCACCAGCCTCGGCCTGAAGGAAGCCAAGGACTTGGTGGAGTCCGCCCCGAAGCCCGTTCTCGAGCAGGTCGAGAAGGACGTCGCGGAGAAGGCCAAGGCTGCCCTCGAGGCCGCAGGCGGCTCCGTCGAGCTCAAGTGATTCCTGCCTCGACGGCACTGCTTTCCGAATGGCCCACCCCGACGGGGTGGGCCATTCGCGCTTGAAGGAGCTCGGCGGGGTGGGCTGTATCGTCGGTGGGCATGGCGCGACATCGGAGATTGGTGGGGTTCGGTTTGCTGGCCTGGAGCGTTGCCGAACTGGTGGAGGCCCTTGCCGCGCGGCTACTGACCGTGCCCCTGGAGGGTGAGGTGACGGTCGTGGTGCCCGGTTTCCGCAACCGGGACCCGGCGCGGACCAATGCAGTCAATCGCTGGCGGGCGCGAGTGGCGGTCAGGACGGCCCGTCGCTACGGTTCGGGAAGTCGGATCCTGGCCTGCGGAGGCGACCCGGCGGGCACGGGGGTCCCGGAGGCGGTCCTACTCTCCTCGGAAGTGCGCCGCCTCGGGTTCACCGGCGAGGTGATTCTGGAGCGGGAATCGCGTACCACGAAGGAGAATGCCCGCTGCGTGGCCCCGATGCTCGCCGATGCGGAGCGGGTGGCCGTGGCCTCGAATCCGCTGCACGGGTTGAAGCTGCGTGTGCTGCTGGGACGTTTCGATCCTGCGCTGCGACGGAGGTTCGTCGCCTCCAGCGACTACCGAATGGGGGAGCTGGGACCGTTGAGGCTGTTGACCACCGTCGTCGGGCTCCATGACCTGTTGCGCGCCCGGCCCCGATGATGATGTCCCGAACCGCGTTCCACGACATGGTGGTGTGGGTGCGGTGGAATTTCCCCTTCTCGGGGCGAGAGCTGTGGCGTTTCGTGCGCGGGTGTCGCCGGCCGAACCGGCGAGGGCGGCCGTGAAACTGCGAGGCCGGAGAACGGGCCACGTTGCGCAGGACTCGTGGTCCGCTACCATGTGAGCTGCGGTGATTTCGCTTCGTGACTTGCTTCCGGAGCTTTCGTGGCCTATAGTGATTTGTTGCCCTGCTCTGCAATCGTGCCCGTGATTTGACGCGGGTCCTTTGTTGTGCGACGAACCAGCCGCGTTCCCGGAAGGACCGAATCTTGGCCGCCTCGCGCTCTGCGTTGAAGAACACCAATGTCCTCTTGCCCAGTGGTCGGATCTCATTCGCGAAGATCCACGAACCGCTCGAGGTCCCCAACCTGCTCGATCTTCAGATCAACTCCTACAACTGGCTCATCGGAAACGAGGCCTGGCAGGCTGACGTCGAGGAGCGCCTGGCCGCGGGTCGTACCGACGTGAACACCCGCTCCGGGCTGGAGGAGATTTTCTCCGAGATCTCTCCCATCGAGGATTTCAACGAGACGATGTCGCTGTCCTTCCGCGACCATCGTTTCGAGGAGCCCAAGCACTCCATCGAGGAGTGCAAGGACCGTGACGTCACCTACGCCGCCCCGCTGTTCGTGACCGCTGAGTTCGTGAACAACGAGACGGGCGAGATCAAGTCGCAGACCGTTTTCATCGGTGACTTCCCGCTGATGACCGACAAGGGCACCTTCATCATCAACGGTACCGAGCGCGTCGTCGTCTCACAGCTCGTCCGCTCCCCGGGCGTCTACTTCGAGATCACCCCGGACAAGGGATCCGACAAGGACATCTACTCCTGCAAGGTGATCCCCTCCCGCGGCGCGTGGCTGGAGTTCGAGATCGACAAGCGCGACATGGTCTTCGTGCGCCTCGACCGCAAGCGCAAGCAGAACGTCACCGTCCTGCTCAAGGCCCTCGGCTGGAGCGAGGACCGCATTCTCGAGGAGTTCGGTGATTTTGAGTCCATGCGCATGACGCTGGAGAAGGACACCGTCAACACCCAGGACGAGGCGCTGCTGGACATTTACCGCAAGCTGCGTCCCGGCGAACCCCCGGCCCGCGACGCCGCCCAGGCGCTGCTGGAGAACTACTACTTCAATCCGAAGCGCTACGACCTGGCGAAGGTCGGCCGCTACAAGATCAACAAGAAGCTCGGGCTCGACCTGCCGTTCGACAGCCAGGTCCTCACCATGGAGGACATCGTCGCGGCCATCAAGTACGTCGTGGTCCTCCACGAGCACAAGGAGGAGCTGAACGGCCTGCCCGTCGAGGCCGACGACATCGACCACTTCGGCAACCGCCGGCTCCGCACCGTCGGTGAGCTGATCCAGAACCAGCTGCGCACCGGCCTGGGGCGCATGGAGCGTGTCGTCCGTGACCGCATGACCACCCAGGACATCGAGGCCATCACCCCGCAGACCCTCATCAACATCCGCCCCGTGACAGCGGCGTTGAAGGAGTTCTTCGGCACCTCGCAGCTGTCGCAGTTCATGGACCAGAACAACCCGCTCGCGGGGCTGACCCACAAGCGCAGGCTCTCGGCGCTCGGCCCCGGTGGCCTCTCCCGCGACCGCGCGGGCATGGAGGTGCGCGACGTCCACAGCTCGCACTACGGCCGCATGTGCCCGATCGAGACCCCCGAGGGTCCGAACATCGGCCTCATCGGTTCGCTGGCCTCGTTCGCCCGCGTCAATGCCTTCGGGTTCATCGAGACCCCGTACCGGCGCGTCATCGACGGCAAGGTCACCGACCAGATCGACTACCTGACAGCCGACGAGGAGGACCGGTTCTCCATCGCCCAGGCCAACGCGGCCCTGGACGCCGAGGGCCGCCTCGCCGAGGAACGCGTCCTGGTGCGCATCAAGCACGGCGACGTTGACACCATTCCGGCGGCGGACGTCGAGTACATGGATGTCTCGCCGCGCCAGATGGTCTCGGTGGCCACCGCGCTGATCCCGTTCCTCGAGCACGACGACGCCTCCCGGGCGCTGATGGGTGCGAACATGCAGCGCCAGGCGGTGCCGCTGATCCGCAACGAGGCCCCGTTCGTCGGCACCGGCATGGAGTACCGCGCCGCCGTGGACGTCGGTGACGTGACCCTCGCGAAGAAGGCCGGTGTGGTCTCCTCGGTCACGGCCGACATCATCGAGATCGCCAACGACGACGCCACCTACTCCTCGTACCGGCTCGAGAAGTTCGTGCGCTCCAACGCGGGCACCTGCATCAACCAGCGTCCGCTGGTCGCAGCCGGGGACCGCGTCGAGGTCGGCACCCCGCTGGCCGACGGCCCCTGCACCGATCGGGGTGAGCTGGCGCTCGGCAAGAACCTCCTTGTGGCGTTCATGCCGTGGGAGGGGCTCAACTACGAGGACGCCATCATCCTGTCGCAGCGTCTCGTTCAGGACGATGTCCTGACCTCGATCCACATCGAGGAGCACGAGGTCGACGCCCGCGACACGAAGCTGGGTGCCGAGGAGATCACCCGTGACATCCCCAACGTCTCCGACGAGATGCTGGCCGACCTCGACGAGCGCGGCATCGTCCGCATCGGTGCCGAGGTCTCGGCCGGCGACATCCTCGTCGGCAAGGTAACCCCGAAGGGTGAGACCGAGCTGACCCCCGAGGAGCGCCTGCTGCGTGCGATCTTCGGGGAGAAGGCCCGCGAGGTCCGCGACACCTCCCTGAAGGTGCCGCACGGCGAATCCGGCACCGTCATCGGGGTTCGGGTCTTCGACACCCGCGACGACGATGAGCTGCCGCCCGGGGTCAACCAGCTGGTGCGGGTTCACGTCGCCCAGAAACGCAAGATCAGCGACGGTGACAAGCTCGCAGGCCGCCACGGGAACAAGGGTGTGATCTCGAAGATCCTTCCCGTGGAGGACATGCCCTTCCTGGCAGACGGCACCCCCGTCGACATCGTTCTCAACCCCCTCGGTGTCCCGTCTCGCATGAACATCGGGCAGGTCCTGGAGAACCACCTCGGGTGGATCGCCAAGACCGGCTGGGACATCACGGAGGTCAAGGCGGCCTGGGCGGATCGCCTGCGCGAGGTCGGGCTCGGACAGGTCGACCCGGACTCCCGGGTGGCCACCCCCGTCTTCGACGGCGCTGACGAGCACGAGATCACCGGTCTGTTGGAGAACTCGCTGACCACCCGCGACGGGGAGCGTCTCATCGACGGCGGCGGCAAGGCCCAGCTGTTCGACGGCCGCTCCGGCGAGCCCTACCCGGAGAAGACCGGCGTCGGCTACATGTACATGCTGAAGCTGCACCACTTGGTCGACGACAAGATCCACGCCCGCTCCACCGGCCCGTACTCGATGATCACCCAGCAGCCTCTGGGCGGCAAGGCGCAGTTCGGTGGCCAGCGTTTCGGCGAGATGGAGGTGTGGGCCCTTGAGGCCTATGGAGCCGCCTGGGCCCTCCAGGAGCTGTTGACCATCAAGTCCGACGACGTTCCGGGCCGCGTGAAGGTCTACGAGGCCATCGTCAAGGGCGAGAACATCCCCGAACCCGGCATCCCGGAGTCCTTCAAGGTGCTCGTCAAGGAGATGCAGTCGCTGTGTCTGAACGTGGAGGTCCTCTCCGGGGATGGCCGCGTCATCGACCTGCGGGAATCGGAGGACGACCTGCGCAACGCCGAGGACTTCGGCATCGATCTCGGGAGGCGTCCCGGAGGCGACCACTTCCTCGACGTCACCGAAGTCTGAGTCTGACTCAGTCACGCCGGCGACCCGGCACCAGTAAAACCTCAGATTTCAGGCACAGGCACCCGCCGGGGCGGCGGGGGAAAGAGAACCAATGCTGGACGTGAACGTCTACGACAAGCTCTGCATCGGACTGGCGAGCGCCGACCAGATCCGCGAGTGGAGCCACGGTGAGGTCAAGAAGCCCGAGACCATCAACTACCGCACCCTCAAGCCGGAGCGTGACGGCCTCTTCTGCGAGAAGATCTTCGGCCCCACCCGGGACTGGGAGTGTTACTGCGGCAAGTACAAGCGGGTGCGTTTCAAGGGCATCATCTGCGAACGCTGCGGCGTCGAGGTGACCCGCTCCAACGTGCGCCGCGAACGGATGGGCCACATCGAGCTGGCCGCGCCCGTAACCCACATCTGGTACTTCAAGGGCGTCCCCTCGCGCCTCGGGTATCTGTTGGACATCGCGCCGAAGGATCTCGAGAAGGTCATCTACTTCGCCGCGCACATGATCACCGACGTGGACGAGGAGGCCCGTCACCGCGACCTCCCGAGCCTCCAGGCTCGTCACGAGGCCTACATCAAACAGCTCGAGAAGAACCGGGACTCGGAGATCGAGGCCCGCCTGGCCAAGCTGGAGGAGGACCTCGCCCAGCTCGAGTCCGAGGGCGCCAAGGCCGACATCAAGCGCAAGGTCTCCGACGGCGCGCAGAAGGAGGCGGGACAGCTCCGCAACCAGTACCAGCGCCGGATCGACCGCGCCCAGGCGGTGTGGGACCGGTTCAAGTCGCTGAAGGTGCAGGACCTGGAGGGCGACGAGATCCTCTACCGGGACATGAAGCAGCGCTACGGCAAGTACTTCACCGGCTACATGGGCGCCGAGGCCATCAAGAGGCGCCTCGAGACCTTCGACCTGCAGGCCGAGGCCGAGAAGCTGCGTGAGACCATCGCCAACGGCAAGGGGCAGCGCAAGACTCGTGCCCTGAAGCGCCTGAAGGTGGTCGCCGCCTTCCTCAGCGGAAACAATGACCCGTCCGGGATGGTGCTCGACGCAGTTCCCGTCATCCCGCCGGACCTGCGTCCCATGGTGCAGCTCGACGGCGGTAGGTTCGCCACCTCTGATCTCAACGACCTCTACCGCCGCGTCATCAACCGCAACAACCGGCTGAAGCGTCTTCTCGACCTCGGTGCCCCCGAGATCATCGTCAACAACGAGAAGCGCATGCTTCAGGAGGCCGTCGACTCGCTGTTCGACAACGGACGCCGCGGCCGCCCCGTCACCGGACCGGGCAACCGTCCGTTGAAGTCGATCTCGGACATGCTCAAGGGCAAGCAGGGCCGGTTCCGCCAGAACCTGCTCGGCAAGCGCGTCGACTACTCGGGTCGTTCCGTGATCGTGGTCGGCCCCCAGCTGAAGTTGCACCAGTGCGGCCTGCCGAAGGCCATGGCCCTGGAGCTGTTCAAGCCCTTCGTGATGAAGCGCCTGGACGACCTCAACCACGCCCAGAACATCAAGGCCGCCAAGCGCATGGTGGAGCGGCAGCGTCCCATCGTGTGGGACGTACTGGAGGAGGTCATCGCCGAGCACCCGGTGCTGCTGAACCGCGCACCAACCCTTCACCGCCTCGGCATTCAGGCCTTCGAACCGCAGCTGATCGAGGGCAAGGCGATCCAGCTGCACCCGCTCGTCTGTGCGGCCTTCAATGCCGATTTCGACGGCGACCAGATGGCCGTTCACCTGCCGCTGTCCGCCGAGGCCCAGGCCGAGGCGCGGGTGCTGATGCTGTCGACGAACAACATCCTCAAGCCGGCCGACGGCCGTCCCGTGACCGTTCCCAGCCACGAGATGATCATCGGCATGTACTGGCTGACGATGCTGCAGGAACAGGAGAAGGGAGCCGGTCACGCCTTCTCCTCGGTGGCCGAGGCGATCATGGCCCACGACCGCGGTGACCTGCACGTCGGCGCCCCCATCAAGCTGCGTCTCAACGGGATCATCCCGCCGGCCGGGTACGCCGACAAGGTGCGTGCGGACGGGTCGGTCATCCTCGAGACCTCGCTCGGCCGGGCCCTGTTCAACGAGGCCCTGCCCGCGGACTTCCCGTTCGTCAACGAGCGGGTCGGCAAGAAACAGATCGGCCAGATCGTCAACGACCTCGCCGAGCGTTACCCGTTGATCGACACCGTGCGCACCCTCGACGGGTTGAAGGACCTGGGTTTCCAGTGGGGTTCGCGTTCCGGCGTGACCGTTTCCATCGCGGATGTCCAGACTCCGCCGAGCAAGCCGGAGATCCTGGCCTCCTACGACGCCAGGGCCGCGAAGATCGACACCCTGTACGAGCGCGGCTCGGTGACGGAGGACGAGCGTCGTCAGGAGCTGATCGAGCTGTGGACCGACGCCACCGCGGAGCTGACCGACGCGATGAAGGACAACTTCTCGCAGACCAACCCGATCTTCGTGATGGTCAACTCGGGTGCCCGCGGCAACATGACCCAGATGCGCCAGATCGCGGCCATGCGAGGTCTGGTGGCCAACCCGAAGGGCGACATCATCGCCCGTCCCATCAAGTCGAACTTCCGTGAGGGCCTGTCGGTGCTGGAGTACTTCATCTCCACCCACGGCGGTCGGAAGGGGCAGGCCGACACGGCGCTGCGGACCGCCGACTCGGGTTACCTGACCCGGCGTCTGGTGGACGTCTCGCAGGACGTCATCATCCGCGAGGAGGACTGCCAGACCGAACGTGGCCTGGTCAAGACCATTGCCCGCTGGACCAAGATCGTCACGGACGAGGACGGTAGGAAAGCCCAGGTGGCGGCGGAACCGCTGGAGGAGGGGGCCTCCGTCTCCATCGTTCCCGACGTGGAGACCGCCGTCTACGCCCGCACCGCGGCAACCGACATCACCGACGCCCAGGGCAACGTGCTCGTCGCGGCGGGCACCGATCTCGGTGACGCCGAGATCGAGCGGCTGGCCTCCGTCGGCGTCACCCAGGTCAAGGTCCGTTCCGTGCTGACCTGCGAGGCCGCCACCGGTACCTGCGCCATGTGTTATGGCCGGTCGCTGGCCTCCGGGAAGACCGTGGACGTCGGCGAGGCCGTCGGTATCGTCGCCGCCCAGTCCATCGGCGAGCCCGGCACTCAGCTGACGATGCGCACCTTCCACACCGGTGGTGTGGCTGGTGACGACATCACGCAGGGTCTGCCGCGCGTCGTGGAGCTGTTCGAGGCCCGCCAGCCGAAGGGCAAGGCCCCCATCGCCGAGGCCGACGGCGTCATCCGCATCGAGGACGGCGACCGCAGCCGCAAGATCATCATCGTGCGTGACGACGGCGGCGACGATCTCGAATACCCGGTGGCGCGCCGTACCCGGCTGGAGTTCGAGGACGCCAACGGGGTGCGCGTGGCCATCCGCGACGGGGTGCACGTGACCATCGGTCAGCAGCTCACCGCCGGTCAGGTGGATCCGCAGGACGTGCTGCGCGTCCGTGGTCTGCGCAAGGTCCAGGAGCACCTGGTGGAGGAGGTGCAGCGCGTGTACCGCACGCAGGGCGCCCCCATCCACGACAAGCACATTGAGATCATCATCCGTCAGATGTTGCGCCGCGTGACCGTCATCGATTCGGGCGACACCTCGATGATGCCGGGTGAGCTGGTGGACCGGCAGGTCTACGAGGCGGCGAACCGCAAGGCCCTGACCGAGGGCGGGCGGCCTGCGGAGGGACGTCCGGTGCTGATGGGCATCACCAAGGCGTCCCTCGCGACGGATTCGTGGTTGTCGGCCGCGTCCTTCCAGGAGACGACGAAGGTGCTCACCGACGCTGCCATCCAGGGCAAGTCCGACACCCTCGTCGGTCTGAAGGAGAACGTGATCCTCGGCAAGTTGATCCCGGCCGGTACCGGCCTGGAGCGTTACCGCAACATTCGGGTGGAGCCCACCGCGGATGCGAGGTCGCAGGCCTACACCGTCAGCTACGATCCGTACGACTACTCGTTCGGTTCTGATCTTGACGTCCCCGGTGTTCCGCTGGATGACATCGATTTCGGCGATATCCGCTGAGACCCTTCGCACGGGGGCGGGCATCATGATGATGCCCGCCCCGTTTTGTTCCCGTTCTCTGCCGCACTTGCTCAAGGCGCGAGGAAGCGGTGGTTCCGTGACGTGGGGGCTTTCCGTTCTGAGTGAGCCCCGATGAACGTGAGGAGTGGTGTCCCGCTGTGAGCCCTCACAGGGATGAAAGTGATGTCCTGCTCCCGGGGCTGAGCGAAAAGCCCCCGGCTGAGTGGACCAACGGCTCGTTTGTCGTTCCGCTGGCGGCGGGATACGTGGCTCGGGGCGTTTTCCCGCTCCGTGCCCCGTTGAGGCCGAGTTTTCGCATGGCGCGGTCCACTGCTCCAGGAGTGGCTTCCACTCCCGTGCGGCGCAGCGCCTCCAGCATTCTTCGACGTCCGTAGAGGCCTTCGAGTGTCAGGAGCTCGCGACCGTGAGTATCGGTCGTCCAGGCCAGGCGCCTGATGGCCTCCAGGACCCTCTGGTCGCTGATCGTCCGGGCCGATGGCTTGCGGGTCTTCCAGGCCCGGTAGGTTCTTGCGGCGATCCCGTAACCCTGCTCTCGCAGGACCCGGCAGACCGACTCGACCGCGATCCCCTTGCCGCGCATGTCATCGATGAAGGCGATGATCAAGGATTGCGGGGGTCGAGTTCCCCCGCGAAAAAAGTTGTTGCCGTTTTCAGGACCGCAACGTCCTCCCGCAGGCGGGAGTTCTCCATCTTCAACCGACGGATCTCCTCGCGTGCCTGGGTGGTCATCCCCTCCCGGGCGCCTGCGTCAATCTCGGCCTGGACCATCCAGCGGCGCAGGGTCTCGGCCCCGATCCGTTCCTGGCGGGCTACAGCGGCGCAGGCAGCAGTCAGCGACGGGTACCGATCACGGTACTCGCGCAGCAGTCGTAACGCCCGCTTCTTCACAGCGGGATCGAGTCGTTTGGGCATGACGCCATCCTTCCTTGCTCGAAAGGAACCGGCACACAACTTGAGGCGGTTCACACCATGAGGCGTGTTCACGGGCCATGGGCCACCCGGCAGAGTCTTGGCCAAGGTGAGGTTTGGGGTGGCTGAACAAGCCTTCATACACTCACGTTACTCCAAAACCCTTCTCAGGAATCGCGACCCAAAAAAATGTGGCACGAAACCTTGGGTGGTTTACCTTGTGGCTGGATTCGCACGTCACGTTTCCAAGCGGATTGGTTCCGATGGGCGTGGTTGGCCTACAAGGGCCTGTGGGGCGTATCCTATGGGGAAGAGAGTCGGATCGAAATAGTTATTTCGAAGGGCGAGAATGTTTCGTCTGCCAGCCGTAAATACGACATAACCAAAGCTTTATTGCTGGTGAATCTTCAATAATTCGGGGGGTGGCTGAACCTCCAATCGCAGACAAGATGAATTGTCAATTATGGGCGGGTGCGCCAAGGGTTGTCCGTGCAATGCAGGGCTTGGGCCGCAAGGATTTGGTAGCGGTGGGAACGGGGAGTTGACATGACTCGCTAAGTGTGTTTTCCTATGGGGGAAGTTGAATGCGAGGAACTCTTCCGAGGTCCGAGGGTTTTTGGTAACCGCCGTGAATGTTGGTTGGCTTGGAGCTTCACCGACAGGGACGCCATGTCGCGATGGTAGAACAAGCTGAATCGTCAACCATGGAAGTAGATGAAGAATTAAAGTAAAGATGGATCGGGTCGCGTAGAATACCGTGGCGTGATGCATGTCGTTTGCTGAGAGTCTTGAGCGGATTCCTGCCATAGTTGTCCGTAGGGAAGAGGTTGGCGTGCGAGTTTTGCGATTCAAGCGGCGTGGTTGAGATTTGTGTGAATGTGGGCTTGATTGCACCCTGTAGAAGTATGCTGTTGTGGAGAAGGAATGGTGAACGCGGGAGACTCCCTGAGGCTTTGGGAGTTCTCTGCCAAATCTATGTTTCTTGGGTGGGGAGCCGTCCGTATGGGTGGTGCTATCTCAAGCAGGGCTTTGGCGGACGACTCTCAGTGATTGGTGGAGTGTGGTGAACCGTTATTATTCTGTTTTGTCGACTTTGAAATCTTGGATGTGGCTGGATTCCATGTCCGTTTTCCAAATGTTCTCATGGTGACTTGGATGTCGTAATCCGGCTCGAGGCGGAAACTCTTGGCCGGTAGGCCATGGGGGTGTTCTAGGGAGGAAGATCTGTGGCTGTGCGTGTTGAGTATTTTCAGGGGTTGAGGAAGGGTTCGCCTTTTT
>CAJPNZ010000021.1 GCA_905372155.1 Propionibacteriaceae bacterium | reverse complement strand
GCGCCGGATCGCCCCTCCCGCGCCGAGCCGGGACATCGCGCTGGTGTGGCCCCGAACTTCACCCCGCGCGGCCACCCTCGAGGCGCTGGCGCCCGCCCTGGTTCCCTCCGTCGCCCTGGTCCGGGAGCTGCGATCCGGCCCGTCGAGCCACCGGGCGTGATCCCGGCGCGGGACAGCCGCCGGGGAAGCCTCAATCGATCAGCCGCTCCGACAGGTCCTTGCGCACCTCCTCGGGCAGCTCTACGGGTTTCCCCTCCCCGTCCGCGGCGACCAGGATGGTGCGACCACGGGCGAAAGTGGTGCCGTCGTCGGGGTTGAAGATCTCGGCCGCCAAGGTCACGGAGGTGCGGCCGAGCGCCGCGGGAGCGGTGCGCACCGCATACGGGGCCAGCCGATGACCGATCTGGTTGATGTAGTCGACGTCCTGCCGGGCGATCAGCCAGTTCAACCTGGACCCGCTGGTTCCGGAACGCGCCATCGCGGGGCTCCACGAGGTAGTGGCGGCGATCCGGGCCTGCATCAGGTAGTCGAGGACCTTGACGTTGTTGACATGCCCGTAGGAGTCCAGGTCCGACCAGCGCACCGGGCAGGACGTCACCGACCCGTTCCTGCCGAGATCCGGGACGTCGATGTGGAGCATGGGCTCCACCTCCACCCGGTGCTCCGCAAGCCATTCCCGGTCGGTCAGGGCGAGGCGGATCGGTTGCTGGGTCGCGAAGTCGAACGGACACAGCACCGTCCGGGCCCGGACCACCGGCGTCGCGTCCTGGAAGAGCGCATAGGCCACGTCGAACCGGGCACCGCCCAGCCGGGCGATCGCCACCTCCGCGCCGATCCCGGCGTCCGAGTAGGTGATCGGCGCCAGATAGCTGATCCGGTGACCGACCACCACGACCCCGGAATCGAGCAGCTCGGAACACGGCCCGGACCTGAAGAACGCGGTGCGTGCCTCCTGGAGGTAGTCGGCGATGACGGCGTTGTTGACGTGCCCCTGGGCATCGAGATCGGACCAGCGCAGCGCGATCGTGGTGCGGAACACGTCACTCCTCCGCGTCGTAGAGGGAGTCGACGATGTCGCCGTAGCGTTTCGTCACCGCCGCGCGGCGGATCTTCATGTTGGGGGTCACCCCGTCGTTGTCCACCGTCAGTTCGTGATCGAGGATCGCGAACCGCTTCACGGTCTCCCAGCGTTCGAGACGCGCATTGGCCTTCGCCATCTGTTTCTCGATCGAGGCCCGGATCTCGGGTCGCTGGCTGAGTTCGGCGTAGCTCAGGTGCCCGAGCTGGCGTTTCTCCGCCCAGGTTCGAAGCAGGGCCGGGTCGAGGACCAGCAGCGCGGAGCAGTACTTGCGCCCGTCCCCCACTGCGATGGCCTGTGAGATGTAGGGAATGTTCGCGGTGATCGCGCCCTCCACCTTCTGCGGGGCGACGTATTTGCCGCCCGAGGTCTTGAACAGGTCCTTCTTGCGGTCGGTGATGGTCAGGTTGCCCTCGGCGTCGAACTCGCCCAGGTCGCCGGTGTGGTACCAGCCGTCGCTGAACACCTCCGCCGTGATGTCGGGCAGGTTGTGATATCCGGGGGTGATGATGGGTCCGCGCAGCAGCACCTCCCCGTCCTCGGCGAGTTTCGTCTCGATCCCGGGCATCACCTTGCCCACCGATCCGAAACGCGGCTCGGCGGGAACGTTCAGGAAGGCGATGGCCGAGGTCTCCGTGGAGCCGTATCCCTCGACTATCAGCAGGCCCGCGGAATAGAACCATTCCTGCACCTGGGCGGAAAGCTTCGCCGAGCCGGAGATCATGAACTTCATCCGCCCCCCGAGCTTCGCCTTGAGCTTGGAGAACACCAGGGCGTCGGCCAGCCGGTACTTCAAGGCCAGGGATCCGGGCATCGGGCGCCCGGAGAGCCGGTAGCCGCGGGAGTCGCGCCCCACTGCGAAGGCCCAGCGGGAGATCCGGTCCTTCAGACCCGTGTTGGCGGTCATGACGGCGGCCCGCACCTTCTCGAAGATGCGGGGGGCGCCGCACATGAACGTCGGTTTGACCTCACCCAGGCCGTCGACGATCCGGTCGATCCGCCCATCCACGGCGGAGGCGAACCCGTAGGCGATCTGGCAGGCGATCAGTGCCTTCCCGAAGACGTGACTGAGCGGCAGCCACAGGTATTGCAGGTCGGATTCGTCGATGATCTTCCAGTACTTGGTTCCCGAACCCTCGTAGATCCAGGAGGCGTGGTTGAGCCGCACCCCCTTCGGCTGCCCCGTCGTGCCGGAGGTGTAGATGAGAGTGGAAAGGGTGTCGTGGTCGGTGGAGGCAATGGCCTTGTCGACGGCCTCGGGGTTCTGTTTCAGCAGTTCCGCGCCGAGCAGCTGCAGCTGCGTGTAGGAGATGACCCGATCGCTCAGTTCCACATTGGCGGCGTCGATGACGATTACGGTGTGAATGGCCTCTTTCAGGACGGGGCTGGCCTCCACCTTCGCCAGCTGGGCAGCGTCCTCGACCACCGCGACGCAAGTTCCCGAGTCCTCCAGGATGAACTCCACGTCCCCCGCAGCGGTGTTCGGGTAGACCGTCGTCGTGGCCCCGGCTGCGCAGGCGACGGCCAGGTCGAGCAGGATCCACTCGAGCCGGGTGGTGGAGATGATCCCCACCCTTTGCTCCCGGGCCAGCCCTCGGGCCAGCAGACCGGCCGCCAGCTGGTCAACCAGTTTTCTCGACTCCGCCCAGGTGTACCCGGCCCAGGTGTTCGGACCTTCCGGTGCGCGATCAGGGTCCAGGAAGGCCAGGCCATCGGGGGTCTCAGCCACCCGGCGGCGGAACATGTCACCGACCGAACCGGCAAAGCCGAGCAGTTCTTCTTGAAGACTCATCAACACTCCTAAGGAACACGGCGTTGCGAGCCTAACCGAATTATGGAGGTCTTTACACAACTGGCCACGAAAGGACCATCCCCATGGTTAGGATTGCGAACTGTGACCAAGGTTGAATGGTTAGACGATGATCAGCAGCGGACTTGGCGTGCTTGGCTTCGCGCCACTCATCGCATACAGAGTTACCTCGACGCGGACCTCCGACTGGCCGGTCTGGATCTGGCGGAATACGAGATACTCGTTACGCTCTCGGAGGCCCCGGGCCAACAGTTACGCATGAGCGAGCTCGCCCACGCGGTCAGTCAGTCGCGCTCCCGCTTGACACACACGGTCAAGCGTCTCGAGGCCCGGGGACACGCGGAACGCGCCAACTGCACCGACGACGGACGAGGGGTACTTGCGTCACTGACGGCGGAAGGAATGCGTTTCCTCTCCCAGGTCGCCCCCGGGCACGTGGCGGCGGTACGCCGGATCCTGATAGACGCCATTGAACCCGGGGACCTGAAGGCCTTGGGCCGCGCCTGCGACGCCATCCTGGCGGTACCGGACTACGATGAGCATCCGTGAACCCAGTCGAGCTGCTTCGTGACCGACTCGGCGACCTGACACACCTGCTGGACGATTCAGCCCTCACCCGCGGCATCTACTCCTCCGACGCCTCCCTCTACCGGGTCCCCCCCTTGGTGGTTGCCCGCCCCGAGAACCGCGACCAACTGATCGCGCTCGTGCGGGCGGCCCTGGAGTGCCGCCTCCCCGTCACCGTGCGCGGCGCGGGCACCTCGTGCGCGGGCAACGCGGTCGGAGCGGGCCTCGTGATAGACGTCGCCAAACACCTGAACCGCATCCACGTCGTCGACGAACGAACCCGCACCGCCGTGATCGACCCGGGGGTGGTGCAGGAAACCCTCCAGCGGGCGGCCGCCCCCCACGGTTTGAGGCTCGGCCCGGACCCGTCCACCTCGTCGCGCTGCACCGTCGGCGGGATGATCGGGAACAACGCCTGCGGGCCGCGGGCCCTCGGCTACGGTCGCATGTCCGACAACGTGGTGGAACTGGAGATCATCGACGGCCACGGCCAGCTGCGGGTTCTGGGCCGCGACGACTTCCCCGAGCTGCGTTCGCTGGTGATGGCCCACCTGGGTGTGATCCGCACCGAGTTCGGTCGTTTCTCCCGGCAGGTCTCCGGGTATTCGATGGAGCACCTGCTACCGGAGAAGAAATTCGACGTGGCGAAGTTCTTCGCGGGCACCGAGGGCACCCTGGGGATCATCACCCGGGCCACGGTGCGTCTGACGCCCGACCCCTCGCATCGCCTCATGGTGGCGCTCGGCTACCCGTCGATGGATCGTGCCGGGGACGACATCTCCCGGCTGCTGAAGTTCCGCCCCACCGCCTGCGAGGGGCTGGACCGGCGCATCGTTGACGTGGTGATCCGCAAACGGGGTGCCGATTCCGTCGGCCGGCTGCCCGCGGGCGAGGGCTGGATGTTCGTCGAACTGGCCGGGGAGGATCCCGCGGAGATCCGCGACCGCGCCGAGGCGCTCCTCGCCGAGGCCGACACCCGGGCCGGGTGGATCGTCGAGGATCAGGAGCAGGCCGCGTCGCTGTGGAAACTGCGAGCCGACGGGGCAGGGCTGGCCGGGGTGTCGCTGGACAAACCCGCCTACGGGAGCTGGGAGGACGCGGCCGTGCCCCCGGAGCACCTGGGCGACTACCTGCGCGACTTCGAGGCCCTCCTGGCCCGGCACGGCCTGCACTCGCTGCCCTACGGGCACTTCGGCGACGGCTGTGTCCACTCACGCATCGACTTCCCCTTCGAGGCCCCCGACGGCCGGGCCCGGTATCGCGCCTTCATGCTGGAGGCCGCCGAGATGGTGGCCTCCCACGGCGGTTCGATGTCCGGCGAGCACGGCGACGGGCGCGCCCGTTCGGAGCTGCTGCCACGGATGTACTCCCCTGAGGCCCTGAAACTGTTCGGCGCGGTCAAGCACCTGTTCGACCCCGAGAACCTGCTCAATCCGGGTGTGCTGGTCGATCCCGAACCCACCGACTCCAACCTCCGGATGGTGGCGGCAACCGTTTCCCCCCTGAACCTGGAGGATCCCGAGTTCGTGGCCCGGGTGCACCAGTGCTCAGGGGTCGGCAAGTGCCTGTCCGACACCACAGCCTCCGGCGGGGTGATGTGCCCGAGCTATCAGGCCACCCGCGACGAGAAGGACTCCACGCGGGGCCGGGCCAGGGCGTTGCAGGAGATGGTCAACGGCTCCCTCATCACGGGGGGCTGGCGTTCACGTGAGGTGGCCGAGGCCCTCGACCTGTGCCTGTCCTGCAAGGGCTGCTCCCGCGACTGCCCCACGGGAATCGACATGGCCGCCTACAAGTCGCGCGTCACCCATGAGCGTCTCAAGGGACGGTTGCGGCCCCGGAACCACTACTCCTTGGGCTGGCTGCCGCGCTGGGGACGTCTCATCACGAAACTCCCCGGCATCGGGCCGCTCATCAACGTCGTCGGTGCCGCCCCCGGGTTGGGGAGCCTGATGAAGTGGGCCGCCGGGGTTGACGGGCGGCGGCAGATCCCGCGTTTCGCGTCGCGTTCCGCCCGCCGCCGCACCACGCTGCCGGAGGGTGGGGGCAAGGGCCCCGTCCTGATCTGGGTGGATTCGTTCAGCGACTGCTTCGAGTCGAACTCCTTCGCCGCGGTGGTGCAGGTCCTGGCCCGTCTCGGCTACGAACCCCGGGCGCTGAATGAAAAGGCCTGCTGCGGCCTGACCTGGATCTCGACGGGCCAGCTCGACGGCGCCCGCCGCCAGCTCAGGCACGCCGCCGCCGTGCTGGCGCCGTTCGTCGGACAGGGCATTCCGATCGTCGGGGTGGAGCCGAGTTGCACCAGCGTGTGGCGCTCTGACGCGCCCGAGCTGCTGCCCGGGGACACCAACGTGAAGGCGTTGAAAGGGAAGGTCCTGACCTTGGCGGAGTTCCTGGCCAAGGATCCCGACTTCCTGCCCCCGGACCTGTCCGGGCACACCATCGTCGCCCAGCCCCACTGCCACCACGCCTCCGTGATCGGATGGCAGGCTGACCGGGCCTTGTTGAAGGCGACGGGGGCGGAACTGGTGCAGGTGGGTGGCTGCTGCGGGCTGGCCGGGAACTTCGGCGTCGAGATCGGCCACCATGAGGTGAGCGTGAAGGTCTTCGAACACGACCTCGGGCCCGCGGTGACGGCCAACCCGGAGGCCATAGTCCTGGCCGACGGTTTCAGTTGCCAGACCCAACTGAAGGGTCTGGCAGGCCGCGACTCGATGAGCCTGGCCGAGCTGTTGGCGACCCATCCGGCCCGCTCCGCCTGACCTGCAGAACCACAACGAGTCGAGTGCAGAACCACAATGTCGCGCGTAATATCGTTCCCATGCGCATCCGGGACCGCCACCCCGGAGGTTTCCTACTGACCGGTTCCACTGACCTGCATCGCCCGGAGAG
Organism: Propionibacteriaceae bacterium; assembly: GCA_905372155.1. GTDB lineage: Bacteria > Actinomycetota > Actinomycetes > Propionibacteriales > Propionibacteriaceae > Arachnia. The sequence continues at coordinate 28,106 of CAJPNZ010000021.1, read as the reverse complement.
AACCCCGGTTTACTCAGCGGACGGGCGCGTCTGGGAATTGGAGGTCAAGGCCACCCAGACACCGAGATCGGAACACTTCACGCACCTGAAGAAACTCAGGGACCGGATCGGCGGCCGTTTCCGCGGGGGCATCGTCTTGAACATGCATCCCAGGACCGTGAGGATGGGGCCCGGTTTCTGGAGCGTGCCCGTTTCGGCTCTCTGGGATCACTGAGCACTCCGGTGCCCCAGCCGGCCCCGGGTCACGGCGACGGCGATCACCGCCAGAACGGCCAGCCCCAGCACCGCCGGCCACAGGCTCGTCACCTTCTGGCCAGTCGCCTTCTCCCACACGCTCAACGCCCAGTTGATCGCATTGTGGGCGAGGATCGCGAGGAGAACGGATCCGCGCGCCGTGTTGGTGATCCAGGACAGGACGATCGACGCCGCAACCGTGAACGCGAGGAAGGCAAACAGGTCACCCACGTCCCGGTGCGGGGTCGTCTCCCATTCCGCGATCAGGAACAGGGGCAGGTGCCAGCCTCCCCAGACGATCCCGAGGATCACGGCGGCCGGAAGCGGTGAGGTGCGTTCCTGCAGCCTGGGCAGCGCGAATCCCCGCCACCCCACCTCCTCCTGGAGCGGCCCGCCGATCAGGTACGCCACCCCCATCACCAGAGGGGCGATGACCAGGGCAGGGCCGGCGAGTTCGGGTCCGCCCGCCGTTTCGCCCGGCAGAATTGCCAGGACCGCAATCACGGCCGCTGGGATCGCCACCAGGGCCAGCAGATAGGCCACCGGCGGCACCCGCCAACGCAGCAGGGAGGCCGTCCAGTTCTTCAGCGACCCGGTCGTCAACCGGGTCATCACCAAGGAAGCCAGGAAAGGCCCGGCGAACAGGGCGAGTTGATTCAACACGACGCTCGTCGCCACGGGGAGCTCGTAGGGCAACAGCCCCAGGTTTTTCCGCCCCAACAGGGCGGGCAGCCACAGGATCCAGGAACCCGCGTAGGCCAGGGCGATGTAACCGCCCAGGGGGTGTGACCGCAACCAGTTCTTCATTCCGCCTCCTCAGCAATGCTCCGCCAGAACTCCAGGTTGCTGCGGGTCTGCGCCCGCCCCCAGGCCAGCACCATGCGGTGGTGGGGACGGTCCCCGCCGAGATCATCGCGTTCCAGGAACTCCAGTCTGGATTCCAGTTCAGCCACCTTTCGCCTCGCGAGGGGACCGACGATGGCCGGGTCCGCGTCGGCGAAGAACAGTTGCAGGAGGGCGGGATCCCGAGTCTGCGCGGCGTCAGCGGGTCGTTGCAGCCAGCCGCGCAGGGCACGGAGCCCGTCCTCCGTGATCGAGTAGACCCGGCGTCGCCGCCCGCCCTCCTCGGATTCCACGTCCACCAGCCCCGCCTCCACCAGTTTCCTGGGTTCGGCGTAGAGCTGCGAGTGCGGGAAGGGCCAGAAGAACCCGACAGAGATCCGTGCGTTGTGTTCCAGCTCGTACGAGGTCATGGGACCCGCGGTCGCGAGCATTCCCAGGACGATGAACGAGACCGGCCGAAGCGAATGGTCCGATTCGGAGGGTTTCATGGTGTGAGGATACACCCCGGCAAGGGCTTTCCCCGGTCAGGCGTCGCGACGGGCCCAGGCCACCGCGGCGATCGCCCAGAATCCCAGCACCCACCCGGCCAGGGCTCCCGCCGATTCCGCCAGGGGATGCGTCGGATCGGGCGCGAACAGGTCGGCCCCGACGGAACCGGGCAGCCAGGTCGCCAGCTTGGTGTAGGGCCGCAGCACGGGGCCTGCCACGACGAGAAGGACGAACGCCGTGGTGAGGGAGGCAACCAGCTGCCTCGCCACCAGGCCGATGGCGTATCCGAGCAGACCCATCGCGGCGAGATGTGCCACCGCCCCGGGAAGGGCCCACTCGCCCTCGGGAACCAGCAGACGCACCCCGCCCGCGGCCAACATCGCCGTCACCGTCAGCACCACCGTTGCGGTCAGCGCCTTGGCCACCGCCACCGGGAAACGGCGGGGCATGGCTGTACAGGTGGTGGCGACCTGTCTTCCGGAGTACTCCCCCGTCGCCGCCAACACACCGAGCAGGATGCACCCCATGGCCGTCAACGAGGGCACCAGCTGCAGAGTCTGCGCGGAACCGCCGGGCCCCGACATCAATGCCGCCAACGCCCAGGACCCGGCGACCGTGAGCGCCGCAACCAGCCAGATGCCCGGGAGCCCGAGTTTGCGCCACTCCGCCGCGATGACCGCCATCTCAGGCCTCCCTTCTGGCGTGAAGCAGCACGGCCAGGATGATGGCGGCAACACCCCAGGCGGCGCCCACCAGCACTCCGACTCCGGGGCTGAGGGGATCCTGGATCGCGGTGTCGGTCAGAAACGTGTGGGCCAGCGCAAGGTCCGGTGCGTAGCGGGCCAGTGGGGTCACCTTCGAGAGCAGGAACGAGAAGGACACGGCCGAGGAGTTGATCACCAGCAGCGTCAGGGGCAGGGTTCCGCCGCGGACCAGTTCGGCCAGGGCGGCCGCGATCACTGTCATGGTCACCAGGAAGAGCACCACCCCCGCGACCCGGGGCCAGGGGTTCCCCCACGTGGCCTCCACGCCACCCAGTGCCCAGCGCGCGACCGCCAGGGTGCCCGCGGTGGCCGCCACGGCCAGTACCGTGGCGAGTCCCAGGAGCACGGTGAGTTTCGCGACCATCCGTCTGGCTCCCCCGGGGGTGGCGACCATGCTGGTGGTGAGTTGCCTGCCCCGCCCGACGGCCTGGGCATTGCGGACGTACTCGCTGGAGACGGACAGCACCCCGAGCACCACGAAACCGACCTGCGCCACGGTGAGCGCTGTGAATCCGGAGTCGGTCGTGGAGGTATCGTACAGCGCTCCGAGCTGGCCGGTTTCCACCGCGCGCCTGGTCTGGGAGCTCGCCAGCCATGCCAGGAGCATCGGGACCGCCAGGGCCAGCAAACCGGCCAGCCAGATGCCGGGGAGGGTGCACAGTTTCAGCGCCTCGGCGCGCATCGCCCGCCTCATGCGCGTGCCTCCACGTGCGCGAAGAACGCTTCCTCCAGGCTGGGATGACCCGCCATGACGTCGGCCACTCCGCCCCAGGCCTTGATCCGGCCGCCGTTGATGATCACGATGTCGTCGACGATCTCCGCCAGTTCACCGATCAGGTGGCTGGACAGCAGCACCGTGCCCCCCGCATCGGCGTGCGCCCTGAGCAGCCGACGGATCCACCTGACCCCCTGCGGGTCGAGGCCGTTGACCGGTTCGTCGAGGACCAACCGCTCCGGTTTCCCCAGCAGGGCGGTCGCCAATCCGAGCCGCTGCCCCATGCCCAGCGAATAGGTGCCCACCCGCCGATTGGCGTCGGCCGCCAACCCGACCTCCTCCAGGACCTGCTGGACCCTTTTCCTCGGGATGCCGTTGCTGGCCGCCACCCATTCGAGGTGGGCGCGCGCGGTGCGGGACGGGTGGGCGGCGGCCCCGTCGAGCATGGAGCCGACGTGCCTCAGCGGGTTCCGGAGTTCCCGGTAGGGCCGGCCGCCCATGGTGGTGTGCCCGGTCGTGGCCCGGTCCAGGCCGAGCAGGATGCGCAGGCTCGATGACTTGCCGGCCCCGTTCGGTCCGACGAAGCCCGTCACCCGCCCGGGCCTCGCCTCGAACCCCACTCCCTCCAGGATTTTCCGGCGGCCACGGACCTTGGAAACATCGTCAAATCTGATCATGACCCCGATCATGCTGTGGCGAACGCCCCCTGCCCGTCGGGCCCAGCACCGATTTCCGGTCCGCGCCTCAGCCCCTGGGTTCTCAGCCCGTGGGGTGATGATTCCTCACTCCGGCCACGGCTAGCATCGCCCTATGCACCGTTACTTCTCCTTCCAGGTACTGGCGGTGCTCGTGCTGCTCGTGCTCTTGTGCGGCGTCAGCACCGAGTCGGGTCCGAGCAGCCTGATCCAGCTCGTGATCATGCTGTCGATGGGCCTGCTGGTGTGCTGGATCTGGTGGGCGGCGAAACGATCCGGGCGGCGCCAGGCCGAGCAGCTGCGATCCCAGCAGATCGCCGCTGCCGTGACGACGGAGCGGTTGACGATAGCCCGGGATCTGCACGACCTCGTCTCCCACGGCATCGGTCTGATAACGGTACGCGCCTCGGTGGCCCGCAACGTGGACGCCGAGGATCCCGAACGCCTGGTGGCGGCGCTCTGCGACATCGAACAGGCGAGCCGCGCCACCACCCTGGAACTGCGCCGGATGCTCCAGGTGCTGCGTTCCGACCAGGACGCGCCCCTGTCCCCCAGCCCGGGCGATCCCAATTGGGATGGTCTCCTGGAATCCGCTGAGCGAGCGGGGCTGCACGTGAAAATGTCCAACGGCGGGGTCACGCCGAACAGCGAGGGGGTGGCGTTGGCCATCCACCGCATCCTTCAGGAAGGGCTGGCGAATGCCGCCAGGCACGCCGGACCCACCAGCGTCCACGTCGAACTCACCCGCCGCGGGGAGGTCCTTCACCTGGCCGTGACGGATTCCGGCCCGGTTCCCGGGTGGCGGTCACGTCCCGGGGCGGGCAGTGGCCTGATCGGGCTGCGGGAGCGCGTCGCCGCGCTGGGTGGGAACCTCCGCCACCACCGCTCCCCGGACGGTTTCCGACTCGAGGCCGAGCTGCCGGATCCGGAGCCGGTCCGTGCCTGAGGTCCGTGTCCTGATAGCCGACGACCAGCAGCTGCTGCGCCAGTCGCTGGCGCACCTGTTGGACTCCCAGCCGGGCTTCCGGGTCGTGGCGGAGGCCGCCACCGGCGTGGAAGCCGTCTCGCTGACCCGGGAGCTGGTGCCGGATGTCGTGCTGATGGACATCCGCATGCCGCAACTCGACGGGATCGCGGCGACCCGTTCCATCGTCCGCGACCCGCATCTGTCCGAGGTTCGAGTGCTGGTGCTTACCATGTTCGACCTGGACGAGTACGTCTTCGGGGCCCTGCGCGCGGGGGCCTCCGGTTTCCTGTTGAAGGACGCGACCCCGGAGGCCCTGATCAACGCGGTGCGCACCGTCTCGGCCGGGCAGGCCCTCCTGGCCCCCTCGGCCATCACCACCCTGGTGGAGAGCTGCCTCCCGGACGCGATCCCCTCCGGGAGGGTGGCGGATCTGACCCCGCGGCAGACCGAGATCCTCAGGCTCGTGGCCCGGGGGCTGTCCAACGACCAGATCGAACGGGAGCTGCACATCAGCCACGCCACCTGCAAGACCCACATCTCGGCGCTGCTGAGCCGCCTGCAGGCCCGGGACCGCGCCCAACTGGTGATCGCGGCCTACGAACACGGGCTGGTGCGCCCCGGTATCTGGGGAAACGAGCCGGTTTAGCCGGCACGTGAGCACCCCTCATCTCGCGCGCGAATTGCGGAAGAAATACGGCCTTGCCGAAACTGGTTGAGCCGGGCCGCGACGACTTCCCTGAAGCTGGTTGAGCCAGCACGTGAGCGAAGCAAACGGCTGAGTCGAAACCACCACCGGCACCCGGTGCACAGACCCGACCACAAGACCCCGACCACCCTCACCATGGTTTCGACACGGCCCACTCGCTGACGCTCGGGAGGCTCGGCTCAGCCAACTTCCACCCCCACAAGCCGGTTGAGCCGGGACGAGAGGAACGAGCGACCCGAGTCGAAACCCCCGGCACTCGGTAGCCAGAACCCCACCCCAGTCACCATGGTCTCGATACGACCGGCTCAGCCAGCTTTGGGCCTGAGTCGCCGATTCAGTGTTCCAGCAGCGGCGCCAGGAACTCGCCGGTCGCCGATTCCGTCACCTTCGCGACCTCCTCCGGGGTGCCGGTGGCAACCACCTGGCCGCCGCGGGATCCGCCTCCCGGGCCCATGTCGATGATCCAGTCGGCCGACTTGATGACGTCGAGGTTGTGTTCGATCACCACGACCGTGTTTCCTGCGTCGACGAGGCGGTGCAGCACCGCGAGGAGTTTGCGGATGTCCTCGAAGTGCAGGCCCGTGGTGGGTTCGTCGAGCACGTAGAGGGTGCGTCCCGTGGAGCGTTTCTGCAGCTCCGCGGCAAGTTTCACGCGCTGCGCCTCGCCTCCGGACAGGGTGGTCGCGGGCTGTCCGAGACGAACGTAGCCGAGTCCCACCTCCTCCAGGGTCTTCAGGTGCCGGGCGATGGCCGGGATGGATTCGAAGAACCGCGTCCCCTCGCTGATGGACATCTGCAGCACGTCGGAGATCGACTGGCCCTTGTAGTGCACCTCGAGGGTTTCGCGGTTGTACCGGGCCCCGTGGCAGATCTCGCAGGGAACGTAGACGTCCGGCAGGAAGTTCATCTCGATCTTGATGGTGCCGTCGCCCGAGCAGTTCTCGCAGCGCCCACCCTTGACGTTGAAGGAGAACCGTCCGGGCAGGTAGCCGCGGACCTTGGCCTCCGGGGTGGTGGCGAACAGTCCGCGGATCTTGTCGAAGACCCCCGTGTAGGTGGCCGGGTTGGAGCGCGGGGTGCGGCCGATCGGTGACTGGTCCACCTGGATCACCTTGTCCAGGTTTTCCAGGCCCTTCAGTTTCCGGTGCCTGCCGGGCACCGCCTTGGCGCCGTAGATCTGCTTGGCGGCCGCTGTGTAGAGGATCGAGTTGACCAGCGACGACTTCCCGGATCCGGAGACCCCGGTCACCGCGACGAGCCTGCCCAGCGGGAAGGAAACGTCCACGTCCTGCAGGTTGTTCTCCGAGGCGCCGACGACGGTCACGGACTTGCCGTTTCCGGGGCGCCGCACCGCGGGCACGTCGATGACCAGCTTTCCCGACAGGTAGCGGCCCGTCATGGACTCCTCAGTGGTGAGCAGTTCCTCGACGGGCCCGGAGACCACGACCTCACCGCCGTGCTCCCCCGCTCCCGGGCCGATGTCGACCACCCAGTCGGCTGCCCGAACGGTGTCCTCGTCGTGTTCGACGACGATGAGGGTGTTGCCGAGGTCCCGCAGTCGCACGAGGGTTTCGATCAGCCGCCGGTTGTCGCGCTGATGCAACCCGATGCTCGGCTCGTCCAGGACGTAGAGCACACCGACCAGCCCGGAGCCGATCTGCGTGGCCAGCCGGATGCGCTGCGCCTCCCCACCCGACAACGACCCGGCCGACCGCGACAGCGTCAGGTAGTCCAGACCGACGTCCAGCAGGAAACGCAGCCGCTCCCGGATCTCCTTGACCACGCGCTCCGCGATCCGCGCCTCGCGTTCGTTGAGGGAGAGCGCATCCAGGTATTCGAAGGCCTCCCCGATGGACAGGTCCGCGACCTCCGCGATGTTCCTGCCGGCGACGGTGACGCACAGGGTCTCGGGCCTCAGCCGCGTGCCACCGCAGGAATGGCAGTTGATCTCCCGCATGTAACCTCCCCAGCGTTCGCGCGCCGAGTCGGTCTCGGACTCGGCGTAGCGGCGCCGGACGAACGGCAGGATGCCCTCGTACTTCTGCGAGAAGGACCGGGTCCGCCCGAACCGGTTGCGGAAACTCACCACCACGGCCCCGGGAACCCCGTTGAGCAGCACCTTCCGGTGCTTGGCCGCCAGGTTCTGCCAAGGGGTGCGCATGTCGAAACCGGATTCGAGGGACAGGGCCTCCAGGACGTGTTCGAAGTGCCCCTTCAGATGCGGGGTGTTCCAGGGGGCGATCGCCCCGTCGGCCAGGCTCAGGGTCTCGTCGGGGATGATGAGCTCCGGGTCGGGTTCCAGCATCGTCCCGAGCCCGGAACACTCGGGGCAGGCCCCCCACGGCCCGTTGAAGGAGAACTGCCTGGGTTCCAGTTCGTCGATGGCGACGTCGTGCTCGTTGGGGCAGCCGAGTTTCTCCGAGAAGCGTTTCTCGCGTTCGGGATCATCCGCGGGGAGATCCACGAACTCCACCCCGACCACCCCGTGGGCCAGCTGGAGGGCGGCCTCCACGGATTCGGTGATCCGCTGCTTGGCGGAGGCCTTCACCACCACCCGGTCCACCACCACGTCCACGTCGTGCTTGCGTTTCTTGTCGAGCACCGGGGGTTCGGTGAGAGGGTGGAGCCTCCCGTCGACCCGCACCCGGGCGTAGCCGTCGGCGACGAGCTGCCGGAAGGTTTCCTGGAACTCGCCCTTGCGGCCGCGCACGATGGGCGCCAGCACCTGGAAACGCGTGCCCTCGGCCAGACCCATCAGCCGGTCGACGATCTGCTGCGGGCTCTGCCTGCCGATGACTGCGCCACACACCGGGCAGTGCGGGATGCCGATGCGGGCGAACAGGAGACGCAGGTAGTCGTAGACCTCCGTGATGGTGCCGACCGTGGATCGCGGGTTCCGGGAGGTGGACTTCTGGTCGATGGAGACCGCGGGCGAGAGCCCCTCGATGAAGTCGCAGTCCGGCTTGTCCATCTGCCCCAGGAACTGGCGGGCGTAGGCGGACAGGGACTCGACGTAGCGTCGCTGCCCCTCGGCGAAGATGGTGTCGAAGGCCAGCGAGGACTTGCCCGACCCGCTCAGTCCCGTGAAAACGATCAGGGAGTCCCTGGGCAGGTCCAGGGAGACGTTCTTCAGGTTGTGGACGCGGGCACCTCGCACGAGGATGCCGCGTTGAGCGGGTCGAACATTCACGGTCACACATGCTATGCCGCGACACCGACACATCGACGCTGCTCGGTCGGAGCGGGGCGTGGTTCCCGGTCGGTTCCGCGCTCGGGAGCAGGTGGGAACCCGTGCCGGCTCAACGCGAGGCGGCGAGGTCGGCCTGGTGGTGGAGCGGATGCACAGGCCTGAGAAGACCACGGTGGCGTGCGCTTGCCCGGGACAACACGCCCCGGGGCTGCCAAAGTCAACAGTGCCTGCCCGTGGCACATTTTGCTTTTGATAGGTTTGTCGGCATGCCGAGCGCCCCTGGCAAGCATTTCGACTCACGTCTCCACGCTGTGCGGGAGCAGACCCACATGCTCCTGGGACGTACGATCGCCTACTCCCCGGAGGACTGGGCCGCCTCGACCCGTCTACCGGGCTGGACCCGCAGCCATGTCGCCGCCCACCTGATCAAGGGAGCCCGCAGCCTGGCGCAGGTGTGCCGAGGGCTTCTCGGGGATGGCGAAGCCGTCGGTGGTTATGACTCCACGCTGGGACACGACTGTGAATTGTTGGCCATCTCCGATGGCCTTCACCTCCAGATCGAACTCGACACGAGCGCCGGTGAACTGGATCAACTTCTCGCCCAACTGTCGGGCCGGAAAGGCGACGTGTTACTGCGTCCCGGGCTACGGATTGCCGTTGAAGATCTTCCTCTGGTGCGATTGCGCGAGTTGGTGCTGCACTGCTTCGACCTGGAACCGACTGCATCAGGACTCGATGTGGGCGATGACGTCGCAATCCCGGTGCTTACTTTCGAGACCTGCCATCTCGCGAGTGGAAACGATGCCTTGGAGCTGGTCACCCTGGGAGGACATGTGTTGCGTGCCGGGGCTCAACCACCACGGCGGCGCGCGGCCGGCCCGGCCTCCGCTCTGCTCCTGTGGATGGCCCGGGGAATCGAATCCGAAGACTTGGAACACGACAAAATTTGACAACCCGTCCACCAACCTTTTTGATACGTCATCAGTGAGCTCTGCGGCCTATCGGGAGGAGCGGCCGTCAGCTTCAGGACTCTTCCACCGAAGGAGAATGATGACGCAACCGCCCAACCAGCCGTACAACCCAAACCAGCCCTACAATCCCAACCAGCCCTACAACCCGGGGCAGGGCTACAACCCGGGCCAGGGCCAGCCCTACGACCCTGCCCAGGCCCAGCAGCAGTACATGGCCCAGCAGCAACAGGCAGCCCAGCAATACGCCGCTCAGCAGCAGTACGCCGCTCAGCAACAGTACGAAGCCCAGTACGAGACGCCGAAGAAGCGCTTCGGGGTACGTCAGATCATCAGCATCATCTCCACCGTTGCGGTGCTCGGTGCCGGCGGCTGGTTCCTGTGGCAGAACTTCAAGACCAACGAGAACCTTCAAGTCGGCAACTGCCTGGTCATCACCGGGACCACGACCAATGCCCAGGAGGAGAAGGTCGACTGCTCCGACAAGTCGAAGTTCTCCTACGAGGTGAGCCAGGTCCTCTCCGGCTCCAGCTCCTGCCCGGCCAATACGACGACCTACGAGATCAGCAGCAAATCACGCTACGGCAGCACCCGCACGGTGAAGGCCGTCTGCCTGATACCGAACCTGCACCAGGACGTCTGCTACAACAAATCGTCCAGCAGCACCGCCGCCTTCGATGTGGCGGACTGCGGCTCGGCGAGTTTCAAGGTCACCAAACGCGTCGACCAGGCGAACGCGTCCTGCGAAGCCGATGAGGAAAGTCTCACCTACACCACCCCCGCCCGCACCTATTGCGCCAGGGAAGCCCAGTGATCCATGGTGTTCAATCGGTCCTCCGGTGAACCGGCGAAGCGATACCACCGACCGGGAAGCGGATGCCGGGCCAACCGGCATCCGCTTCCCCATGCTTCCCGGGGGTCGAACCGCTCGTTCGTGCCCCGACTCTCCGGACAGGGCCGGTGATCCATGTCGCATAATCGGTTCCCATGAGACCGATTGACGAGCTCCGCCGCCAAGTGGCGCCGCTGCAGGTGCAGGCCGACTTCTCCCCCTCTGGGGACCAGCCGGCAGCGATCTCGGAGCTGGAGCGCCGCATCCGTTCCGGAGAGAAGGATGTGGTGCTCCTGGGCGCCACGGGGACGGGCAAGACCGCCACTGTTGCCTGGCTGGCGGAGCGGCTGCAACGCCCCGTCCTGGTGATGCAACCGAACAAGACCCTCGCGGCGCAGTTCGCGAACGAGCTGCGTCAGTTCTTCCCGGACAACGCCGTCGAGTACTTCGTCTCCTACTACGACTACTACCAGCCCGAGGCCTACGTCCCGCAGACGGACACCTACATCGAGAAGGACTCCTCCCTGAACGAGGAGGTGGAGCGCCTCAGGCACTCCGCGACGAGTTCGCTGCTGACCCGCCGAGACTGCATAGTGGTGGCCACGGTATCCGCGATCTACGGTCTGGGCACCCCGCAGGAATACCTCGACCAGCGCCTGACCCTGCGGGTCGGTGAGGAGTACGAACGCTCCACGCTGCTGCGGCATCTCGTCGACATCCAGTACAACCGCAACGATCTCTCCTCGGAGCGGGGTAATTTCCGGGTGCGCGGGGACGTGCTGGAGATCTTCCCCATGTACGAGGAGAACGCGGTGCGCATCGAGTTCTTCGGCGACGAGATCGAACGCATCTCCACCCTCGTCCCGCTGACCGGCGAGGTGCTGCGCGAGGAGGACGAGATCTACGTCTTCCCCGCCACCCACTACTCCGCCGGACCGGAGCGGATGGAACGCGCCATCGCCGGGATCGAGGCGGAGCTGGCGATCCGGCTGCAGGACCTGGAGGCCCAGAACAAGCTCCTGGAGGCGCAGCGGCTGCGGATGCGCACCAGCTACGACATCGAGATGATGCGCCAGATCGGCACCTGCTCCGGGATCGAGAACTACTCCCGCCACATCGACGGCCGTGCCGCGGGATCCGCGCCCGCCTGCCTGCTGGACTACTTCCCGGAGGACTTCCTCCTTGTGGTCGACGAGTCCCACGTCACGATCCCGCAGATCGGGGGGATGTACGAGGGCGACGCATCCCGGAAACGCACCCTCGTGGAGCACGGTTTCCGCCTGCCGAGCGCCCTGGACAACCGGCCCCTGAAGTTCGACGAGTTCTGCCAGCGCATCGGGCAGACCGTCTACCTCTCCGCCACCCCCGGTCCCTACGAGCTGGAACGCAGCGACGGTTTCGTAGAGCAGATCATCCGGCCCACCGGTCTGGTGGATCCGGAGATCGTCCTCAAACCGACCAAGGGCCAGATCGACGACCTCATCGGGGAGATTCGGACCCGGGCCGAACGCAACGAACGGGTATTGGTGACCACCCTGACCAAGAAGATGGCGGAGGACCTGACCGACTACCTGATGGCCGCCGGCATCCGGACCCGTTACCTGCACTCCGATATCGACACCCTCAAGCGGGTCGAGCTGCTGCGTGAGTTGCGGCTGGGCGACTACGACGTGCTGGTGGGCATCAACCTGCTGAGGGAGGGCCTGGACCTACCAGAGGTTTCCCTAGTGGCCATCCTCGACGCCGACAAGGAGGGTTTCCTCCGCTCGGAGCGTTCCCTGATCCAGACCATCGGACGCGCCGCCCGTAACGTCGCCGGGCAGGTGCACATGTACGCCGACACGATCACCCCGTCGATGGGGGCCGCCATCGACGAGACCAATCGTCGGCGCGCCCGCCAGCTCGCCTACAACACCGAGCACGGCATCGATCCGCAGCCGTTGCGGAAGAGGATCGCCGACATCACGGACATGTTGAACCGGGAGGACGCCGACACCGAGTCCCTCCTGAGCGGCCGCCGGGAACGGGGCCTGAAGGCCGGGAAGCTGCCCGAGCAGGAGCTGGCGAAGCTGATCGACGACCTCACCGCCCAGATGCACCAAGCGGCCGCCGATCTTCAGTTCGAGCTGGCCGCCCGCCACCGCGACGAGATCGCTGATTTGAAGAAGGAGCTCCGGCAGATGATCGAGGCCAACAAATAGCCCTGCCCCTTGACTCGGGCGCTCGCTCAACGGGTCTTCACGCCGCCCGCAACGTACCTTCCCGGGATCAGCCGGAAGTTCCGCGTCTCACGTTGAGAGGCTCCGCCACAGCTCATCGACCTGCCGCATGGTCTCCCGGACCGGACCGGAGCTGTCGATGACGTGCGTGGCCGCATCCAGCCGCTCCTCGCGGCTGGCCTGGGCGGCCACTCGCTGCTCGGCCTCGGTTTGTGTCAGACTGTCGCGGCGCGTCAACCTGCGCAGCTGCTCCTCGACCGTGGTGTCCACCACAACGACCGCGTCGAAATCGTCCTGCTGACCGGTCTCCACCAGCAACGGGATGACGTGCACCACCACCGCCCCTGCGGGGGCCGCGGCCTCCAGCTCCGCGGCCCGTTCCCGCACACGGGGATGGATGATGGCGTTCAGGTCGGCGCGCGCCTGCAGGTCGGCGAAGACAATGCCGGCCAGCGCGCGACGATCCAGGCTCCCGTCGGCAGCGAGCACCGCGTCCCCGAAGCGAGCAACGACTGCCTTCAATCCCTCGGTTCCCAAGGCCACCACGTCCCGGGCCAGAACGTCGGCGTCGATGATGACGGCGCCCAGTCGTTCCAGTTCCCGGGCCACCGTCGACTTGCCCGACGCAATCCCGCCCGTCAGTCCGATCCGCACAGGGACACAGGTTATTACGGAACCTCAAGGAAGGTCAGTTCGGAGGCATCCCCCGAGATCAACGGCCCTAGCTTGTCGTTGAACACCGCGTTCTCGGGATCGGCCAGGTGGGCCTTGAAGGCGTCCTCGTCCCGGTAGCACTCGATGATCACGAACTGGTTCGGGTTGTCGCGTTCCGTGTACACCTCGAAACGCACCGTTCCGGGTGAGGCGTTCACGTGCTCCGAGTAGGCACTGATCAGGCCGGCAACCACCTTTCGCGCTCCGTCACGGCAATCGAACCGGGCGATCAAACTCACCGCCATGCCAGCTCCTTCCACGTTGAAGTTCCAGGTCATTGTTTCGTCAAGGCTACCCCCACGACGTGACCGCTTCTCTGTATGCTGGCCTTGTAGCGGGAGAACCGACCCAGTCGGTGCCGAAGGAGCAACCGCCCCGGAAACTCTCAGGCCCCAGGACCGCGACAACTTCCACACTCTGGAGAGAGACCCCGCCGGGGTCCGCCGAAGGATGAAACGATCTCAGGCAGCAGTGACAGAGGGGGCTTCGGGTGGGCCGCACCACCCAGCAACGTCGCGCGCAGGCAGGAAGGGGTCCTCATGTCACTATCAACCACCGCGTTGCACGGGCTGCACGAGGAATTGGGTGGTCGTCTGGTGGATTTCGCCGGGTGGGAGTTGCCCGTGCAGTTCACCGGAATCATCGCGGAGCACCAACACACACGGAAATCCGTCTCGCTGTTCGACGTCAGCCACATGGGTCAGGTCTTGATCCGCCCCGAATCCGGGAACCTGGCTGACGCCGCGGCGGCCCTGGAGACGCTGATCCCGGCCAGCGTCGCCGGGCTGAAGGAGGGACGCCAGCGCTACGGGTTGTTCACCGACGAGAACGGCGGGGTACTGGACGACCTCATGTTCGCCAACCACGGCGACCACTACTTCCTGGTGGTCAACGCGGCCCGTTCCGATCACGATCTCGGGTTGCTGCGCACCCTCGAAAGGGTCACGGTAGAACACATCACGGATCGTTCGCTACTGGCCCTGCAGGGTCCCCGGGCCGAGGAGGCCCTGGCCGGGCTGATCCCGGATGCGGCCGAGTTGAGGTTCATGGACTCCCGGGTCCTCGACTGGGGCGGCGTGACGGTCTGGGTCTCGCGTTCCGGATACACCGGCGAGGACGGCTTCGAGATCTCCGTGCCCAGCGCCGAGGCCGAGCGCCTGGCCCGCGCCCTCCTGGGGATCGGCTGGGTGCTCCCGGCGGGTCTCGGTGCCCGCGACTCGCTGCGTCTCGAGGCGGGAATGCCCCTTTACGGGCACGACCTCAGCCCTCAGATCACACCGGTCGAGGCCGACCTGGGCTGGGCGATCCCAAAGGTGCGGCGCCCGGGTGGTTCCCGCGAGGGCGGATTCCCCGGGGCCGGGGTGATCCTGAAACAGCTCGTTGAGGGCACCTCCCGCAAACGGATCGGTCTGCGCGCCGAAGGCCGTGCCCCCGTGCGCGAGGGTGCGGAACTGTTTCTGTCGGCCGAGGCCACCGAGCCGATCGCCGAGGTCACCTCCGGTGGTTTCGGCCCCACCGTGGGCGGCCCCATCGCCATGGCGATGCTGCCCACGGACATCCGGCCCGGAGCCACCGTCCACGCCGAGGTACGCGGCAGGCGTCTCCCGTTGACGGTCAGCCCACTACCGTTCATCACACCGTCCTACAAACGCTGAGGAGAGAGCAGCATGATCAAGTACACCAAGGACCACGACTGGCTCGACAGCGGTGACGACGGGGTCGCCGTCGGTCTCACCGACCACGCCACCGGCGAGCTGGGCGACGTCGTCTACGTCGAACTTCCCGAGGTCGGGACCGAGGTCACCAAGGGCGAGGAGATCGTCGTGATCGAATCCACCAAGGCCACCTCCGGGATCGTCGCCCCCTTCGACGGGGTGATCACCGAGATCAACCAGACCGTGGCGGACTCCCCCGAGACCGTCAACGAGGATCCCACTGGTTCCTGGTTCTTCAGGATCCAGCCCAGTGATCCCTCCGCTCTGGACGAGTATCTCGACGAGGACGAGTACAAGGCGCTGATCGGCTGATGAGCGCCTGGAACCCGACCAGTTACGATCCAGATGATTTCGCAAATCGTCGCCACATCGGCCCGAGCCCGGCTGAGATGGGAGCCATGCTCTCGGCGATCGGAGTCGAGACCCTCGACGAGTTGATCGACCAGACCGTGCCCGCCGGCCTCCGCCAGTCCGAACCGCTTGCCTGGGAACCGCTGACGGAGGGCGCCGTGCTGGGTGAGCTGCGGAAGATGGCTGCCAAAAACAAGGTCCGGATCTCGATGATCGGCCAGGGTTACTACGGCACGATCACTCCACCTGCGATCCAGCGCAACATCCTCGAGAACCCGGCCTGGTACACCTCCTACACCCCGTATCAGCCGGAGATCTCCCAGGGAAGACTGGAGGCGCTGCTGAACTTCCAGACCATGATCAGCGACCTGACCGGACTGGAGATCGCCAACGCCTCCCTGCTCGACGAGGCCACCGCCGCCGCGGAGGCGATGAACATGGCGTTCGCGGCGGGCAAGCGCAGGAAGTCGCGATTCTTCGCCGCGGCCGACCTGCACCCGCAGATCCTCAGCGTCCTGGCCACCCGGGCCCGCCCGCTGGGCATCGAACTGGTGATCGGCGAGGTCGAGGACCTGAACGTCGACGGCCTGTTCGGGGCCATCTTCGCCTATCCCGGAACCCACGGGCACCTGCGGGACCACACCGCGCGGTGCGAGGTCCTGCACGAGGCGGGTGCCCTGGCGATCGTGGCCGCCGACCTGCTGGCCCTGACCCTGCTGAAGGAACCAGGGGCGATGGGATTCGACATCGCGGTCGGTTCGGCCCAACGTTTCGGGGTCCCGATGGGTTTCGGTGGCCCGCACGCCGCGTTCATGGCCTGTTGCGACAAGCTGAAACGCACCATGCCGGGACGCCTCGTCGGTGTTTCCAAGGACAGCGCGGGCAATCGTGCCTACCGTCTGGCCCTCCAGACCCGAGAACAGCACATCCGCCGTGAGAGGGCCACGTCGAACATCTGCACGGCCCAGGCGCTTCTCGCGGTGATGGCTTCCTTCTACGCGGTCTTCCACGGCCCGGCAGGTCTCAAGGCCATCGGGCAGCGGGTCCATCTGATGGCGGCCACCCTCGCGGAACAGTTGCGGGCAGGGGGCGCCGTCGTCGAACCGGACGAGTTCTTCGACACGATCACGGTCCGGGTGGGGGTCGGCCAGGCGGGCATCATCGCCGCCGCCGAGCAGCGGGGCATCAACCTGCGCCGGGTCGGTCGCGACAGAGTGGGCATCTCGGTGGACGAGACCACCACCCTGGAAACCCTCGCGTCGGTGCTGGACGCCTTCGGCATCGAACCGGCCACGGAACTCAGCCGGCGCCCGGCGATCCCGGATTCGCTGCTGCGCACCTCCGAGTACCTGACCCATCCGGTCTTCCACATGAACCGGGCCGAGTCGGAGATGATGCGTTACATGCGTCGCCTCGCCGACCGGGACCTGGCGCTGGACCGGGCGATGATCCCGCTGGGTTCCTGCACCATGAAACTGAACGCCGCGGTCGAGATGATGCCCATCACCTGGCCGGAGTTCGCGGGCCTGCACCCGTTCGCGCCCGCCTCGCAGTCGGAGGGGTACCGGGAACTGGCGGCAGACCTGGAAAAGCTGCTGTGCGAGATCACGGGCTACGACGCGTTCTCGATGCAACCCAACAGCGGAGCCCAGGGCGAGTACGCGGGGCTGCAGACGATCGCCGCCTATCACCGCGCCAACGGCGACGAGCGTGACCTCTGCCTGATCCCGGCCTCGGCCCACGGCACGAACCCCGCCTCGGCGACCATGGCCGGGATGAGGGTCGTGACGGTGAAGTCCGCCGAGAACGGCGACATCGACCTCGACGACTTCGCCGCCAGGGCGGAGGAGGCCGGCGACCGGTTGGCGGCCGTGATGATCACCTACCCGTCCACGCACGGCGTGTTCGAGGACACCGTCAGGAGGGTCTGCGAGATCACGCACGCCCACGGCGGGCAGGTCTACATCGACGGTGCGAACATGAACGCCTTGGTCGGTCTCGTGCGCCCGGGGGACCTGGGTGGCGACGTCAGCCACGTGAACCTGCACAAAACCTTCGCCATCCCGCACGGCGGCGGCGGTCCTGGCATGGGACCCATCGGGGTCAAGGAGCACCTGAAACCGCACCTGCCGGGTGATCCGGCCACGGGCGAAGAAGGGGCGGTCTCGGCCGCGGCTTTCGGTTCGGCCTCCATCCTGCCGATCTCGTGGGCCTACATCCGGCTCATGGGCGGCAGCGGGCTGACCCAGGCCACGCGGGTGGCGATCCTGAGCGCCAACTACCTGGCGAGCAGGCTCTCGGAGGCGTATCCGATCCTGTACCGCGGCAGGGGCGGGCGGGTGGCCCACGAGTGCATCGTGGACACGCGCATCTTCGCGCGTCACGGCGTGACCGTTGATGATGTCGCCAAGCGGCTCATCGATCACGGTTTCCACGCCCCCACCATGTCCTTCCCGGTGGCAGGCACGTTGATGGTGGAACCCACGGAGTCGGAGACCCTGGCCGAACTGGACCGGTTCGTCACCGCGATGCTGGACATCGCCCGCGAGGCCGACGACGTGGTCTCGGGGAGGATCGCTGCCGAGGAGTCGCCGCTGCGTCGCGCCCCCCACACCGTGGAGGATCTCGTCGCCGACTGGGACCGCCCCTACTCCCGCGAGCAAGGATGCTTCCCGCCCGGCGCGTTCCGGGTGGACAAGTACTGGCCGCCCGTCGGAAGGGTGGACAACGCCTACGGCGACCGGCACCTGGTGTGCAGCTGCCCACCCTGGGAGGGTACACCGGGCTGAAACGCGGGCTTGCGAGAAGAAGAGGGGCTGCTCCTTTCGGGGCAGCCCCTCTTCTTCTGGTGAGGATGTCAGTCGGTTTCCTTCACCGGGATCAGTGGTTTCCAGAACGAGGCACCCGGCCGGGCCAGGGCGGCCTGTCCCAATGAGATGACGGTGCAGATCACGAACACCCACAGCCACACGTGCAGCATCGTCACCGCGAGAGGCAGCTGCTTGAACCATCCGACCAGCAGAGAAGCGACGAACCCGACCGGCTGGTAGACGGACATGGCGAAGGTGAAGCGTCGGCCGAAGGTCCGCGGCCAAACCCATTTCTTCGAACTAGCAGACATACCAGATCACCCGCATGCAGCATCCCAGTTTATGGGGAACAGCAAAGAGGAGCCACCTGAACACATGAGTGACGCCCATGGCCCAGCCGGAACACAAACCATTCCCAAGCCGATGGCGAAAGCGAACGCCGCGGCGTAGGCCTGCCAGCAGGCGTATCCGTAGACGGCCTCGGGCTGTGCTGCCCCATCCAGCTGGTGCCCATGCGCCCCCTCGGGGAAGGGAGCCACAACCGGCGGCTCGGCCCCGGATTCCAGCGAGAGCTGGACCCGGCCATCCACACGGGTCAACTCGAAGTGTTTTCCGTGGGTGTTCTGCGCAAGAGCATCAATGTCCGATGGACTCAGCGTGACGGCGTAGTATGCGAGCAGTTTCCCGTCCGGCTTGAGCTTCTTCAAGAGGTCGACGAAAGCGGGAGCCTTGGAGAGCCGTTCGATGCCAGCGGCAACATCAGCTTCGTTGGCTTCGCTGACGACCGCGGTAACGTTCGAACTCCGCATGGATGTGGTCACGACGGCCTCGACGTGCGATGCGGAAACTTCATCGTCCGCTCTCGCGGCGGCAGAAGGTCCCAGCAGGGCTGCAGCCATCATTACGGTTGACACAAGGATTGAAAGGTACCGGATTCTCATGTTCGTCTCCTTTCCACTGAGAACCGGACTGCCTACCATCCTGCGTTTCTCACCCTCTCCGGACAAGACCACGAGGCCAACTTTGGCTGAAAGCCAATGTCCCAATCCAAAAGTTACCCTCCGGGGCTGTTCGCAGATACTGCCTCCGAAGCGATGCTGTCGGATCTGCTGGCCGGATCCATGGGAACTCCTGTTCTTGTGAACCTCGCAGGCTGGTTTGATCGGTTCCACACGCTGAGGCTTATTCACAGCCATCCTCAAGTGTGCCCTGACCAAGGGTTTCGCTGGCCAACGCGCCGCCTGTGAATAGGCCTCGATGTCTGTCCGTAGGATTCTTCAAAATAAAATCCGGGCCCGCTTCCCTCAAGGAGGCGAGCCCGGATCGAGATTTCTCGGCGGATCAGTTGCTGCCGGTCAGCTTCTCGCGAAGGGCCTGGAGGGCCTCGTCGGATGCGAGGGAACCCTCGACGGGCTCGGTGGAGGTGGAGGCGTAGCCGGTGCCGGCTGCCGTGGCCGCCTGGCGTTCGGCCTCGGCGGCCTCGGCCACCTGGCGCTTGTGGGCCTCCCAGCGGGCCTGGGCCTCGGCGTACTGCTGCTCCCAGGCTGCCTGCTGCTCCTCGTAGCCGGGCTTCCACTCGTTGGTCTCCGGGTCGAAACCCTCGGGGTAGATGTAGTTGCCCTGCTCGTCGTAGCTGTCGGCCATGCCGTAGAGGGAGGCGTCGAATTCCTCGGCGGCCACGTCAACGCCCTCGTTGGCCTGCTTCAGCGACAGCGAGACGCGGCGGCGTTCCAGGTCGATGTCGATGACCTTGACCATGACATCGTCGCCGACGGAGACGACCTGCTCCGGGATCTCGACGTGACGTTCAGCCAGTTCGGAGACGTGCACCAGGCCCTCGATACCGTCGCCAACGCGGACGAAGGCACCGAACGGAACCAGTTTGGTGACCTTGCCGGGCACGATCTGACCGATCTGGTGCAGACGCGCGAAGGTCTGCCACGGGTCCTCCTGGGTGGCCTTCAGGGACAGGGACACGCGCTCGCGGTCCATGTCCACCTCGAGCACCTCGACGGTGACGGGGGTGCCGACCTCGACCACCTCGTTCGGGTGGTCGATGTGCTTCCAGCTGAGCTCGGAGACGTGCACCAGGCCGTCGACCCCACCGAGGTCCACGAACGCACCGAAGTTGACGATGGAGGAGACAACGCCCTTGCGGATCTGGCCCTTCTGCAGCTGGTTGAGGAACGTCTGGCGAACCTCGGACTGGGTCTGCTCCAACCAGGCGCGACGCGACAGCACCACGTTGTTGCGGTTCTTGTCGAGCTCGATGATTTTGGCCTCGAGCTCCATGCCGACATAGGGCTGGAGGTCACGGACACGGCGCATCTCGACCAGCGAGGCGGGCAAGAAGCCGCGCAGGCCGATGTCGACGATCAGGCCGCCCTTGACGACCTCGATGACGGAACCGGAGACAACGCCGTCCTCTTCCTTGATCTTCTCGATCGTGCCCCAGGCGCGCTCGTACTGGGCGCGTTTCTTGGAGAGGATGAGACGCCCCTCCTTGTCCTCCTTCTGCTGGACCAGGGCCTCGATCTCGTCGCCGACCTGAACCACGTCGAAAGGATCGACGTCGTGCTTGATGGAGAGTTCCTTGGATGGGATGACGCCTTCGGTTTTGTAGCCGATGTCGAGGAGGACTTCGTCCCGGTCGACCTTGACAACGGTTCCGGAGACGATGTCGCCGTCGTTGAAGTACTTGATGGTGGCGTCGACGGCCGCCATGAAGGCTTCCGGGGAACCGAAATCGTCGACTGCCACGGTCGAGGCCTCAGTGGAGGAGGAGGACATGTAGTAGGGCTTTCACAATAAGGTTTCACCCTGTGCCCTGTCCCTCATCCCGGGTCGGGATGGGACTCGGGAGGACGGACGTGCCAACCCCACTCGGTCCGAGGGCAGGCAGGCCACAGTGCCCCTTCACCCTAATCGTTGTCCCGGGAGTCGGTCAAGATCAAACCGAATCGATACTACCGGACCACATTAATTGTGGTAGGCCGGTTGGCGGTGATTGGAGCAGGGATTAACCTGTTCCCGTGAATCTCGTCGAAGCTCTCAAGAACCGGAAGGTGCAGCTCGGCATAGCCGTGGTTGCCATTCTTCTGGCAGTAGCCCTGACCCTCGTATGGGTCCTTCAGCCCAAGAACGACAACCCCAACAAGGCTGACGCTCCCCCGGCGGCCAGTACCAGCGGCAACGCCGATGGCACGGCCGTGACCTCCCCCGACACCACGACCCCCGCATCCCCGGGTGCCTGCAGCGCAACGGACGAGGCAGGTTTCGTGCCAGTCAACTACTCAATCGAAAAGCTGGGGATCGAGGCCAACGTCGTCTCCCTGGGGAACGACGACGAAGGCAACATCGAGGCTCCCCCCAAGGACGAACCGAAGACCGCGGCCTGGTGGAACATGGGCCCGACAGCCGGTTCCAACGCAGGCCAGGTCGTCCTCTCGATCCACACCTACCAGAGCGGCGAGGCCGTCGGTAATCAGCTCTACAAGGACGGCACGAGTCAGCTCGCAGCCGGGGACGTCCTGAAGCTCACCAGCGCGGATGGGCGGACCGCCTGCTACCAGTTCACCGAGGCCCAGAAGGTCGATGAGGCAACCTTCGATCGGGAAT
Source organism: Propionibacteriaceae bacterium (assembly GCA_905372155.1). Classification (GTDB taxonomy): domain Bacteria; phylum Actinomycetota; class Actinomycetes; order Propionibacteriales; family Propionibacteriaceae; genus Arachnia. The sequence continues at coordinate 6,276 of CAJPNZ010000021.1, read as the reverse complement.
CGGATGTGCTGGAACGCCAGAGCGGTGATCCCGCACTCGCCATCGTCATCTGTTGGGACCACAACAAGGAAACCGACAAGTGGGACTCGCGGATCTTCTTCAAGTTCAAGCCCGTGACCGACGGGGCCTGATCCCGAAGGGTCGGCGGCTCAGTGCGCCGCAGTGAACCACGAGTCGCCGACCCCCACCGAAACCTCCAGGGGCACCGCCAGATCCATGGCGGTGCCCATTTCCTTCCGCACCAGTTCCTCCACCGCTTCCCTTTCGCCCGGACAGATCTCCAGTACGAGTTCGTCGTGCACCTGGAGCAGGACGCGGCTGCGCAGCCCCTTCGTGACCAGTCCTCTTTCGACCTCGATCATCGCCAGCTTGATGATGTCGGCAGCGGAACCTTGGATCGGGGAGTTCAGCGCCGCCCTCTCCGCCATCTCGCGCCGCTGCCGATTGCTGGAGTTCAGGTCCGGCAGGTAGCGTCGCCTCCCCAGGAGGGTCGAGGTGTAGCCCATCCTCCGGGCCTCGGCCACCACCTCCGCCAGATACTGCTGAACCCCGCCGACCCGCGAGTTGTAGACCTCCATCAGCTCCTTCGCCTCGGCGACGGAGATCCCGAGCCTGGTGCTCAGCCCGTAGGCGCCGAGCCCGTAGGCGAGCCCGTAGTTCATGGCCTTGACCCGGGCCCGCATCTGCCCCGTGACCTCTTCCGGGGCGGCTCCGAAGACGATGGCCGCCATCTCCGCGTGGAAGTCCCTGCCGGACCTGAATGCGGCGATCAGCCCCTCGTCACCCGAGACGTGCGCCATGAGGCGCATCTCGATCTGCGAGTAGTCGGCGCTCATCAGCGCCTCGAAACCGTCACCGGCCACGAAGGCGCTGCGGATCCGCCGCCCCAGGTCGGTGCGGATGGGAATGTTCTGCAGGTTCGGGTCGGTGGAGGACAACCTTCCCGTCGCGGCGATGGTCTGTACGTATGTGGTGTGGATGCGGCCGTCCGGCTGGATGGCGGCCAGCAATCCGTCGACGGTCTGCCGCAGCCGGATGCGGTCCCGGTGCGCCAGGAGATGCTCCAGGAACGGGTGCCCGGTGCGTTCGAAAAGCCCCTCGAGGGCCTCCGCGTCGGTGGTGTACCCGGATTTCGTGCGCCGAGTCTTCGGCATGTCGAGTTCCTCGAACAGCACCGCCTGTAGCTGCTTCGGGGAGCCGAGGTTCACCTCGTGCCCCAGCACGTCCCACGCCGCCCGCTGGGCGGCCACGACGGCGGAGTCGAACTCGGCCCGCAGCTCATCCAGAACGCCTCGGTCCACGGCGATGCCGATGCGCTCGCAGTTCGCCAAGGTCCGTTGCAGCGGCAGTTCCACCTCTTTCAGGAGCTTCGCCGCGGGCTGGGACTCGAGCTCGGGTCGCAACACCCGGGCCAGTTCCGCGATCGCCCGGGCATTCAGCATGGCCGCCCCGGCCGTGGCCCCTTCGTCCACCTCGAACAGGGATTCCTGGGTCTCGGCGGTCGTCTCCGCCACCAGCTCGCGGTGCAGGTATCGCTGCACCAAGGAGGGCAGTTCCTGCCCCCTGACGTCGGGTCGCAGCAGATAGGCCGCCAGGGCCACGTCCAGGACCACCCCACCCAGCTCCCAGCCCCTGGCCCAGATCGCGAGCAGCGGTCCTTTCCCGTCGTGGACCACCTTGGGGCGTTCCGCATCCGCCAGCCAGCTCGCCACCGCTTCGTCGTCGGCGGGGGTCAGTTTTCCGGAATCGATGAACGCCTCCGGTCCCTCGGCGACCGCCAGGCCGATGCCCCGCAGATCGCCCGTCCCGGCCGCCCAATTGCCGACGAACGAGAGCGCCACCTCCCCCGCGGCGTTCTCCTCCAGCCAGGCCGCGGCCTCACCGGGTTCCAGGGCCCTTCCGGTGACGGTGAACACTTTTTGGGTGTCGTTCCGTTCGTCCCCGGTGGCCCCGTACAGCTGGGAAAGCCGCTCCCGCAGGGAACGGAACTCGAGTGCGGCGAACAACTGGGTTGTGGCCTCCCGGTCCCAGTCGCGGCGTTCGGTCCCTTCGAGGCCCAGGGGTAGTTCCAGGTCCCGCAGCAGACGGTTCAGGCGCCGGTTGCGCCGCACGTCGTCGAGGTGATCCCGCAGCGACTGGCCCGCCTTGCCCGGGACCTGTTCGGCGCGTTCGATGATGTTGGCGAGGCCGTCGTAGGTGTTGATCCATTTGGCCGCGGTCTTGGGGCCGACGCCGGGGACCCCCGGCAGGTTGTCGCTGGTCTCCCCCACCAGCGCCGCCAGCTCCGGGTAGCGCTGCGGCGGCACGAGGTATTTCTCCTCCACCGCGACGGGTGTCATCCGCATCATGTCACTCACCCCCTTGCGCGGGTACAGCACCGTGGTGTGGTCGGTCACCAGTTGCAGGGCGTCGCGGTCGCCCGTCGAGATCAGCACCTCGTAGCCCGCGGCCTCCGCCCGGGTGGCCATTGTTGCGATGATGTCGTCGGCCTCGTAGCCGGGCAGTTCGACGTGCGATATCCGCAGCCCGTCGAGGACCTCCTTGATCAGCTCCACCTGCCCTCTGAACTCCTGCGGCGACGCGCTCCGGGTGGCCTTGTACTCCGGGTAGGTCTCGTTGCGGAAGGACTCCCGGCCCACGTCGAAGGCGACGGCCACGTGGCTCGGTTTCTCGGCGGTCAGCAACCCGATGAGCATGGAGACGAAACCGTGCACTGCGTTCGTGTGCTGTCCCGTCGAGGTCTGGAAGTTCTCGGCCGGCAGGGCGTAAAAAGCCCGGTAGGCCATGGAGTGTCCGTCGATGAGGAGCAGGCGATTCACACCACCAAATCTACTGTGCGAGACTGGCGGCCATGATCGACGCCACCGCGGTACCCCCCTCCTCGTTGCACGAAAAACTGGGCATCGAGATCACCCGGGCCAGCTCGGCGGAGGTGGTCGGCTCCATGCCGGTGACGGGAAACACCCAACCCGCCGGGCTGCTGCACGGGGGAGCGACCGCGGTGCTGGTGGAGGGCCTGGCCTCCCTGGCCGCTTGGCTGCACGCCCAACCGGAACGGGTCCCGATGGGCATCGACCTCAACGTCACCCATCTGCGCCCCGTCGCCTCGGGCAGAGTCACAGGTAGGGCGGTTCCCGTTCGCCTGGGGAGCGGAACCGTCGTTCACGCGGTGGAGGTGCACGACGACGGGGGACGGCTCACCGCCGTCGGCCGCCTGACCTCCCGGCTCGTGGCCCCGAGGGAGTGATCACTTCTTCCGCTTGTGTGAGATGACGCCCTCGGCGACCTCGCGCATCGACTTGCGCAGGTCCATGGCGGTCTTCTGGATCCACCGGAACGCCTCGGGCTCGGTCAATCCCAGTCCCTCCTGCAGCATTCCCTTGGCCTGGTCGATGATCTTCCGGGACTCGAAACGATCCTCGAGGTTCGCCAGCTCCTCCTCGATCGCCCGCAGCTCGGCGAAACGCCCGATGGCGACCTCGATGGCGGGCACCACTTCATTGGCGCCGAAGGGCTTGACGAGATATCCCATCACCCCGGCGTCCCGCGCTCGCTCAACCAGTTCGCTCTGGCTGAAGGCGGTGAGCATGAGGATGGGGGCGATACGTTCCTCGCCGATGATCTCAGCCGCGGTGATGCCATCCATGCCGGGCATCTTCACGTCCATGATGATCAGGTCGGGCTCCAACTCCCGGGCAAGCTTGACGGCCTCCTCGCCATCCGCTGCCTGCCCCACAACTTCAAAACCTTCTTCGGTCAGCAACTCCACCAAGTCGAGGCGGATGAGCGCCTCGTCCTCGGCAATGAGCACCTTCTTCGGCCGCTTCTGGCCCATGCTTCTAGCTCCATTCCCCTTCGAGTGGACCGACAGGTCTCCAGACATGGATTCAGCAGGTATTCTAGCGCGCCACTAGGGGTTTGGGCGAAGAAACGGGCAGTTGTGGCACAATAGCCTTCGTTGCCCGGGTGGCGGAATGGTAGACGCGACTGACTCAAAATCAGTTGGCCAGAAAGGCCGTAGGGGTTCGAGTCCCCTGCCGGGTACGAAAAAGGCAGGGTGGGAGCCGATTCATCGGCTCCCACCCTCCTCGATCCGGGTTCAGGCGTCGATATCGTTCTTGGCCTTGACCTTGTGGACACGCAGGTTGTTCGTCTTCCCGGGAACGCCCATGGGCGACCCGGACAAAATCACGATGCGCTCACCGACCTCGATCATGCCCCGCTCCCGGAGGAAAGCATCGACGGTCTCCACCATCTGCTCCTGGACCGTGAAGTCCGGAGTGACGTGGGCCTCGACACCCCAGGTGAGGGTCATGGCCTGCCGGGTGGTCACCTCAGGGGTGAACACCAGCAGCGGGATGGAGGGACGCAGGCGTGACAAGCGCCGGGCCGTGTCGCCGGACTTGGTGAAGGCGACCAGGTAGCGGGCACCGACCCGCCGAGTGACCTCCACCGCGGCATGCGCGAGAACCCCGCCGGTGGTGTGGGGGTCCCAGTCGATGGCGTGGATCTCGGCGTGACCGTCGTGTTCCGTGGCCTCGACGATCCGGGCCATGGTCTGGACCGTCTCCACCGGGTAGTCGCCGACCGAGGTCTCGCCGGAGAGCATCACGCCGTCCGCACCGTCGAGAATCGCGTTCGCCACATCGGAGGCCTCGGCGCGGGTGGGCCTCGGGGAGGAGATCATGGACTCCAACATCTGGGTCGCGACGATGACGGGCTTGGCCCACTTGCGTGCCGCGCGAATGATCTGTTTCTGGACCAGCGGCACGTCCTCGAGCGGGAGTTCAACACCCAGATCACCGCGAGCGACCATGAAAGCGTCGAAGGCGTCGACGATCTCCTGGAGGTTCGCGATCGCCTGCGGTTTCTCCAGTTTTGCGATGACAGGAATGCGGCGCCCTTCCTCGTCCATGATCTCGTGGACCCGTTTGACGTCGTCGCCACTGCGGACGAAGGACAGCGCGATCATGTCGATGTCCTTCGAGAGCGCCCAGCGCAGATCCCTCTCGTCCTTCTCGCTCATCGCGGGAACGGAGACGGCGACCCCGGGAAGATTGATTCCCTTGTTGTTGGATACATGGCCCCCTACGACCACTTCGCAAAGCACGTCAGTGGGCGAGACCTCCAGTGCCCGCAGACCCACCTTGCCGTCATCGATCAGGACCTGGTCCCCCGGCTTCACGTCCCCGGGGAGACCCTTGAAAGTTGTGGAGCAGCGCTCCTTGGTACCGAGAACATCCTCGATGGTGATGGTGAAACGGTCCCCAGGCTCCAAGAAATGTTTCTGGTCGTCGGCGAACCTGCCGAGGCGGATCTTCGGTCCTTGGAGATCGGCCAGGACGCCCACGGTACGGCCAGTTGCCCTTGCGGCTTCTCGGACGGCGTTGAGACGGTTTTCGTGCTCGGCGTAGTCCCCGTGACTCATGTTGAGGCGAGCGACATTCATTCCGGCGTTGATGAGTTGAACGAGACGGTCGGTCGTGTTGGCGGACGGACCCAAAGTACAAACGATCTTTGCTCTACGCACGCCGCAACCCTACCTCACGGCCTCAGTCCGACCTCACCTCGCGCAGGGCGTGTTCGAGGTCCTGTGGCAACTCCGATTCGAACTCGACACGGTCTCCCTCCACCGGGTGCTCGAATGCCAGCCGAGTGGCGTGGAGCCACTGTCTGTCGATCCCCAGCCGTCTCGCAAGCGTCGGGTCTGAGCCGTAGAGCGGATCACCGCAACAGGGATGCCCGATCGCGGCGAAATGCACCCGAATCTGGTGGGTGCGCCCGGTCTCCAACCTGACCTCGACGAGAGTGGCCGTGCGATGCGCCTCGAGGGTCTCGTAGTGCGTGATCGATTCCCGGCCTCCCTCCACGATCGCCATCTTCCACTCATGCCCCGGATGCCGACCGATCGGGGCGTCGATGGTTCCGGTGAACGGGTCTGGGTGTCCCTGCACGAGCGCTTGATAGGTTTTGTCGACGGCCTTGTCCCGGAAAGCCTGTTTCAACACGGAATAGGCACGCTCGGAACGGGCCAGCACCATGAGCCCGGAGGTTCCGACGTCGAGTCGCGACACCACACCCTGCCGCTCCGGTGCCCCCGAGGTCGCGATTGCGATCCCTGCGGCCGCCAGGTGCTCGGTGACGGAGGGACCTTCCCAGCCCAGGCTCGGATGGGCTGCCACACCTGCTGGTTTGTCAACCACGACTATGTCCCGGTCCTCGTGTACCACGCTCAGGCCATCGGCCAACCGCGGCATCGTCACAGGGCGGGTGGGG